>NZ_VUNS01000004.1 GCF_009695545.1 Victivallis lenta
TAAATGGAATCTCTCCGGTGTGGATTTTGTCACGCGCCTCAAGACCAATGCGACCTACGACATCCCGGAATACGACGTCAAGCAATATCCCGGAACCGTTTTGAGCGATGAAGTCATTTTTCTGCGTAGTTCGCAAGTGCAAACTAAAACATAGAGGCTGATGTGGCCAGTCGCTTCTTTTCCTCAAAGTTTTCCGAAAACTGCACAGGGGGGCCGGCTATTCTCTTCCCGTTTTTTGCACAAAGTGCAGAAGAACCAAAATAATTTGAGTTGGGGTCCTCCCGAAGGGCCAGCAAATCGCGCTGGAAGGCCTTCTCATCGGTCTCGGCGAATTTGGGTACTCTGACACGGGTCGCCTTGATGGACATCACTGTGATCGCCAGAGAGCGGCTTTTATCCAGGGTGTAGTAGTACAGGTCCGATTCCCGCATCCCGGTATGGGGAACCATCACGTCACCGGCACGGGGCCTGACGTAGTTGATGGGAATGACGACCAGCCCCGGTGTCTCCCGCAATCCCTGATGGTTCATGATCTCCAGACGGGCGAACCCGGCCCCGCCGTTGTCGTACGTGAAGGCGTCGGCCCCGGTTCCCCGTATCCAGTCCATGATCTCGTTCGCTTCATCGGTAGGAGTGACGCCGTGCTTGATGCGCTTCCCGTACAGCACGTCGATCAGGTCCGAATCCCGCCGCAGCCCCAGCACGGCATACGCGGTGTACGAATCGCTGACCATGGAACCGCCTGACCAGTCCACTGCAACCGTGATGTACGAGTACAGGTGCTTCAGTCCGCGCACATCAGCCGGACGCTGCACGGAGATGTCGTGAGTGGCCTTCTGCAGGTCGGACATGGTCAATGGGCTGGTGGCTGCATCGTAGGGCCACCCGAACACTTCGTTGTACAGCGCCAGCGGCGCATAGTTCTCGATCTTGTCCAGCAGCCTGTTCCACTTGGCCTGCGACAGGATGTGCAGCGGATGGACGGTCTGCGAGATGTGATATCCGGGAAACGACAACTGGCGTTCCGGTCTGGCGTGCACGTAGCCGCCGTTCTTCGGAAACACCGGCTGTCCGCACTTGGCGCATACCGGGCCGCGCTTGCCGATCATCTTCAGCAGGTCCTGTTCCGGGTTCGGGATGTTGAACTTGTTGCAGTGCTCGCAGCGGATCACC
This sequence comes from Victivallis lenta, assembly GCF_009695545.1. Lineage (NCBI taxonomy): Bacteria > Pseudomonadati > Lentisphaerota > Lentisphaeria > Victivallales > Victivallaceae > Victivallis > Victivallis lenta. The sequence goes on from NZ_VUNS01000004.1 coordinate 1,174, forward strand.
CACTCGGCCTGGCTGGAGCGGTTCCACAGCAATGCTAATGTTGTGTCGGTGGTTTTGGGTGTGCCGGTGTACCGGGCGAAGCCCCAGAAAATCGAGGCCGACATCATCTCGTTACCGATGTCAAGGAACTCGTACTCAATGTCCTGACTCTCGTATTTTGTTTTCTCTTGAAAAAATCCCCGCAGAGTAGTTCGGCTCTGCGGGGATGACACCGTTGCTCAGCGGCCAGAATCAGCCCTGACTGCTCTCCGGCTTCTGCGGCTCGTTCGGCACATTGGCTGCGAGAGCGGCACGGAGAGCGGCCCGTCTTTTGCGCAGATAGGCGGCTTCCTTCGCTCTGACTTCAGGCCTCTTACGGCGTTCCCGGGCCATCGCCAATTTCTTCTGGTATCGTTCCGGGTCCGCCTTCTTCCGTTCGTAGTAACGCCTCCGTTCCTCTTTCAGCTTGGCTTCATGATCAGGATCACCTTTCAGCCTCTTACGGCGTTCCCGTCTATAGGCATTGATCCTTTCCCGGTTCTCTGCCCGGTAGCGGGCTGCATATTCATTCAGCTCCTGCCGCTTTTCCGGCGACAAAGTACGGTATGCTTCACGGGCTCTGGCATTGATCTCTTCGCGGTGGGCTTTTTTCCATTCCCGTGCTTTTTCACTGAAGTGCTCTTTATTCTTCAGCCAGTATTCGCGATTATGCTGTTTTCTGCCGACCTCCGCACACTCCGGGGAGCACCAGTCGGAGTGCGTCATCGTGAATACCGTTCCGCAAACCGGGCAGGTCTTAGTGAGAATCTCAGTCTTGTAACGCATGGACTCATGAACATACGGAGTAATCAAAGCGGAGAGCTTCAGAAACGCTTCCTTGTTGAAACGCAGCACCCGGCCCTCTTTACCCGTGCTGGAGTGATGAACCGTCTGGATGATGCCGACAACGCCCCACTTCTCGGCCAGCCATTGCTGAAACAGTTCAACATCTTCCTTCGGGAAGGCGTGCATGGAGAGGTCGGCGGAATTGGTTCCCTTCTGTCGGCTGCCGTTGTCCATTATCATCCAGGCCAGCGCAATCGGATGCGTAATCAATTCCAGATACTCCGGAGTGATACGCTTCCGTTTGTCGGAATAACAGAGCTGCCGCAGCAGGAAATACAGATGCGTCGCCTTCAGAGAGAGGCAGCTCCATTCTTCTCCGTAACCGGGGTTGGGTTTCCGGCGCGGGAGATTGGTGGCGAATTTTTGCAGCGTTTCGTACTTGTGAAGACAGTATTCATGCTGTTTGCTGCTGTGGTTCCACTGAACACGGGCCGTCGTCGCCCCTGACGCGCCGATATATGCATCGGCGAGTATCGTGCCGAGCAACGCGTTAAACTGGAGGTCCGACATGTTGATTTTCCGGCTTTCGTTTACAATTTCTTCTTGGATGCTCATTTTTCAAACTCCTTCGTGTTCATTCCATAGTTGGCAAGGTGTTCCACCTCTCCCCTGTCAAATCGTACCTTTCTGGCGGTGATGTTGATTTGATGCAGCAATCCCTGATGGACATAAGAGCGCAGGGTTGGCCGGCTGATCTCCAACATTTTCATTGCTTCCCTGGCTGTGATGGGTGGCCCGGCCTTTGGGGGACGGCACGCTTTGAGAATCCGCTCCTTTTCCTCGGCAGTAATACCGGGATCTGAATTGAGAATCCCATTGATGGCGGTGATTAATTCAGTTCGAAGCATTTTACCTCCTTTTCTGAAGTTTTAATTGCCGGACCTATTTCCGGATCAATTTTTATGCTTCAAGAAAGCGGGAGCGGTAAAAATGAATAAAATTGAAAATAAAAGCTGCTATTACATAAAAAAAAGAGGAAGTTCTTGTGAAAAGAGCTTCCTCCCAAAAATCGCCTTGGTTTTTCGTCAATTTTTGGATTCCCAATTTTATACTTAAAGTATAAAATTGAATTTTCCTTATGACGTACCTTAAGTTTTCATGAGATAACTTCCCCGATTACCATTTTCAAATTCCCCCAAGCCAATCAGCCATAAATTCTATTACATCCGGATAAGGATTTTGATTTATGCGTCCGAAGCGTCCGGGCCAAAAAGCAGCCATTACAGCTCTTCATATCTAAAAAAAAGAAAACCGGCGAAGAGGTTTTGATTTCTCTTCGCCGGGATGCTTTGTACCTCCGGGGGCGCATCACTTTCCCGGAGGGGCTTCCGTTTGTCGCGCCGTTCGGCGCGTGGTGAGCCCGGCTGCAAGTGCCGTAGTTATTTCCATAAGGTCGGCGGCTGGCCGTCGAGTCCGAAGAGGCGTGTCAGTCCACGATAACAGACGTCAGCGCGGGCGGGGCTGTATTTCTTGGCGTTTTCGGTGAACGCATTCAACAGACTCCAGCGGGTCGGCTCGGCGAACTCTTCATGCTGCGGTTCTTTGAACTCCCTGAAGATCGGCAGAATGTCCGAGGAGTTAACGGCCCCGGCTTCTGCTGCTTTCACGATAGCGATACGGGCAGCATCTTCCCGAACGTACAGACACTTCAAATCCTCGGCCACAGTTTCAAGCGTCAGGAACTCCGTTTCGAGTTCTTCGACCGCTTCAAGGACAAGGCCGTTCAGCTCAATCCGCGAGGTATGCCGCCGCTTCAAAACCATGCTGCCGCCCAGCATGAGGTTGCTGCACACTTTTACACAAAGCCCCGCCGCCAGTCCAACCGCGATACTCTGATCGTGCGAATTACGGATGCCGATACACCGGCTCCATTCCGGCGAATGCGTTTTATTGATCCGCATGAATCCGAACATCCGCTGACCGTCACGGGCCAGGCCGTACTGTTCATCGAGAATCTGCCAGTTGTGCGCCTTGACCACATCGGTTACGGCGTCGATCACCTCACAGTGCGGTACCGGCTTCCAGCTCGCGGTAGCGGTCGGAGTCGGCACCAGTGCGATTTCGTCGCGCCCGACGAACTTTCCTTCACACATCGTCAATCCCATCATCTCACCTCCATTTCTTCAGATGCCACTGCCCGCAACGATCCCGATACGGACATTCGTTACAGGCGAACGATGTTTCATTCGGCAGGAACACGCCTTTGCTGATCGCGTACTGCGCCCGGTTCGCCAATGCCTCGAAGCGCCGGAAGTCATGAAAGCCGCGACTGGTGTAGTGGCTCTCACAACCCGGATTCTTTGTCTTGGTGATGACATCGAACCGAAAGAGCGGAGCCGTGCCGTTCTGCTTCTCATAGGCGTAGCTGAACACGGTCGCCTGCAAATCGCGATCGGCTTTCCCGGCAGGCCAGCGGCTCGCGGAGGTTTTCCAGTCCACGATACAGGCGTCCCGCCCATCCTGAACCACCAGATCGAACTCGCCGATCAGGGGCTTGTCCAAACCGGGAACGTCGATTCTGAACGCCTGGGCAACGCCCTTGATCGTGTAGTAATCCGACCAGTTCGCCAGCGCCGCATCCAGCATCTTCACGGCAAGATCGATCACCGTGTCGAAGTTCTCGCCTTCCTTGTAGATCAGGTTCGGCGTCGCCTCGGCTTCGATTTTGAACGCCTCTTCAAACCGGTCAACGATTTCATCACGGGTCAGCGAGCCGCCCATCATGCACTCCCACGCCTGAGCGGTCAACGCTGAATGAAACGCCTTGCCGAATGGTAAGCAGACCGAAGTCCGTTCGACCTCGGCCTGATCCACGTACCGGTACATGAATTGCGCCTGACAGATGTTGAGATACGTATTCAACGCCGAATACGACCAGTGCGGTTCCTGCCGCAGTTCATCGAGCGTCGCCATTACGCCGCCCTCCATTCGTCGATCTGATCCGAACACTGCTGCCGGGTCAGATGCTGGATGTCCGGCACCTGAAAACGGGCCGCGATCTGCTGCGGAGTGATGCCGCGCTGCCGGGCGAGATCAAGCAGATACGAAAGCTGTTTCGGGCTTGCCGGAACCTCGTTCTGACGTGCCCCTGACCTGCTGCGTTGAGAACCGTTTCGCGGTGCTCCGGCTGCCGGACGCCCGCCGTAATTCGCGGAAGTTTTTCCGTGCAATTCCGCTTCAACGGAGTTTCGTACCAAATCGAACGTTTCATGAATCCGGGTCTGCAACTGATCCGGGCTTAACCCGTCCGGCAGTTCCACTTCGACTGAAGCATGATAGCTCTGGCTGGAATATTCCTCTCCAGCCGGAACCTTCTTCGAATACGACGCATTGAGTTTCAACATTTTTTTCGATTTCCTATTGAAATATTTTGTATTTACGTTATATTGATACTGACGACGGAGGCGCGAATGAATTTTGAATGGGATGAAAATAAGGCGGCAACCAATCAGCAAAAACATGGAATCACTTTTCAGGAAGCTGCAACGGTATTTCAGGATGAAGATGCGCTGCAGATTTTTGATCCCGACCATTCGGAGGATGAAGACCGTTTCATCCTGTTGGGAATGAGTTCCATTTTGCGGATTTTAGTGGTCTGCCACTGTTATCGCGCCAATGACGATGTGATCCGGATCATTTCCGCACGGAAAGCAACCCGGAATGAAAGTTCCACCTACAAGAGGAGGAAATGAAATGAGAGCGGAATACGATTTTTCCAATGCAGTCAAAAACCCTTATGTGAAGCCCCGGAAAACAGCGGTGACAATCCGGCTTGACCCGGCGACCGTGGAGTATTTCAAATCGCTGGCAAGCGAAGTGTCACTGCCGTACCAGACGCTTATCAATTCGTTTTTGACCGACTGCGCCAAACGCAAGGTAAAACCGAATATCAAATGGAGCTGATGGACTTCAGATCGCCATTCTGATGCGTTCGATGGCGCGCTTTGCCTGAACGAACTCGCGCTCACGCTGCTTCTGCTGAAGCACGGCCTCTTTGACCTTGCGGGCCAGCAGCACCGATTCGTCGAGCAGCGTTCTGAGCTTGCCGCGCAGGTCCTCGATGGAGTGATTCAGCTCCTCCATCGGATTCATCGGCTCAGCAGCCTCCACGGATGCGGTTTCAGTGTGTTCGATGCGTTTGATGTTTTCCATTTTGCTTGTCTCCTTTTCAGGTTGATGTTTGGGCAATATGTGAATCGGCATGGCAAGATACCGGCCGCTGCCGCCCTCGGCGATGACCGGTATCCTGCCGTCCGAATGCGCCCGGAACTTCGTGTAGCCCTGCTGGAGCATCCGCAGCAGGATATACTTGTTGAGCGCCAGCACCGCGCGGGACTGAGCGCCGATCACCGTCGCCTTCAACCGCAGCTCCATATCCGGGAAGTTGTTCGGGATCACGGTAACGCCGCCCGGAACCACGTTCAGCTCAATGGCGTGAAACGGCTCATGGTCAGGAACCGTTTTCAGGAAGCCGGTCAACTGCGCCGCCTGTTCCGGGGTGAATGCAATCGCATAATTGAGCGCCGACGCTTCGGGAATCACCTTCCGCCACTCCGGATAGCTGCCGGACACTGCTTTGCCGCTCCAGAGAAAACCGCCGACTTCGATCTTGAAAAACTGAATGTCCTTCAGCTTCCAGACCGTCAGCGTTCCGGGAACCTCCGGCTTCGCGGTCAGCAGCGCCAACGGAAACGGCAGCGTGACCGGACTCTTCAACGTCCAGTCCAACGGCAGATGCAAAAGCTGTTTGCCATCCGTTGCGGCGATCCCCTCCGGACAGAGGTGAATCCCGCGCAACTGGTGCCGCGCCTCGTTACGGTTTACGAGCGGAGCCGCTTCGGACAGCAGCGCCGTGAAGTTTTCCGGCAGCGCCACTGTTTCCGCTTCGGCAGGAGCTGCCTCGGCCTCCGGCCAGTCGATGTTCAGCACGGGCAGAGCGTGCGTAACGATCTTCCGCCGACATTCGAGCTGTGCCGCAAAGCCGTCATTCAGTTCCATGAACGTAACTGTTCCGGCAGGATTCCGGGTGAGTTCCCGGAGCCTGGTGTAATGGACGGCATGCCTGAAGTCGACAGCGCCTTCCGCCGGGATCGTGACGGTAAGGCTCTCGTCCTGTGCGACCGTGCGCAAACTCAACTGCCCGTCGCGCGCTTCGAGCAATACGGCTTGATGCAGTTCGACGGGGGAAGTGCGAGTGATCAATTTCCCCAAAGCACTCAATGCTTCGGCCAACTTTTTTCCGGTAATCTTCATGCTCAATTCCTCCTATATGGTTATCGTTTGTTCCTTCTAAAACACAGCCGGACAATCAGGATGACGCCGCTCCCGATCAAAATATAGAACGCCACCTGAAACGGAAGCCGCAGCGGCGTGACGCAACTTGCGAATGCGTCGGGATTCTTACGGGCCACCGTCTGCAAGCCATTCTCCATGCCGTTACCGACTTTACTGGCCACAATGACGGTCCCGGCTGCCGCGCCTCCCGCCGCAATGTTCTGCCACGGAGTTTTTCGGACAAGTTCCCGTATCAGCGGCAGACGGGGCCGGGCGCGTCCGGCATAGGTCGGCGGCATCAACACCGCCAGAGCCAGCAGCAGAATCAACTTCATCGGCGCACCTCCTTCCGGCAGAGTTCCCGGCACTCCAAGATTGACTGATGAAGGACGGCGCTCAACTCCTGTGGGAGAGTGATCCGGGCCTGCCAGAGCTCGTAACCACACATAACCGTTCCGCCCGCCGCCATCATAAGCCCGGCGATGTCGCAGATCAGGAGCGGACCGTCCAGCGCGGCGCAGGCGGCTCCGCTTCCCCAGGAACCGGCAAGCGCGGCACAGCTCCCCGTCACCCGGTGGAACGCCGCAAGCGTCGGCTTCAGGAACAGCGATTCCAAGACCAGCCCTCCGGCAGCCTGCAGCGAGGCGTCCGCATATTCAGCCCCGGAGTTTTTCAGGCCGGTCAGAAACGCTGCCGTATTGAGGTCGAAGCCGTAGACCTGCGCACCGGCCCGGCAGGGCTGAAGGATGGGCCTCTCCAGTACCGTTTCCAGATACGGCTGCACCGATTCGGGCCGCCATACCATGAGGTACGCGAGGAAAGCCAGATTCCCTGCGCTGGAAAGTTCCTTCGCCGCCGCCGGGACGTTCGCGGCGGCCCGGTCGAAGTACGGCTTCGCCAGCCGGTCCAGTTCTTCCGGGGATGGCTGCCGTTGTTTCTCTTCCGGCAGGTGCCGGGGAATGAGTGATGCGCCCGCAAGCACGAGCGCGGCGAGCAATCCGGCAAGGACAATGCCGAATCCGAAACGGTTAAGGGTAGCTGAAGTCATGGAGCCTCCTGTTGGGGGGTTATGAATGGTAGTTTTCTCCTCCAACATATTGTGCCGCAAAAACGGCTGTTTTTAAGGAAAAATAACAGGGAAACGAGGGTGAATAGGATAATATCGATATAAAAAGCAATGTCGATACTCTGTTTATTCTTAATTTCCCCGGAAATTCCCGGGCTTAGGGCCTCAGCATTTCAAATGCGCAGCATTTGACTGATTGATCACCAAGATATTTATGATGCCGGAACGTTAGAGAGGATCAGCAGCAAATCGCAGATATCCTGACCTGGCAAAAGTTTCTCCTGACACATCAGGCGCCCCCTATTGGCGATATGCAGAATAGAACGCAGCAGCCCATCTATTCCCCTCAAATTTTTATCCGGGAATTATCCGGGAATTCATGATGACACGAGGTGAAATGGAGTGAAATCAGGAAACCAGACACAAAAAAACGAGCTACGATTTTTACTCGTAACTCGTTCATAATCAAGATGGTGGTGGGAGATGGATTCGAACCATCGAAGTCGGTGACAGCAGATTTACAGTCTGCCCCCTTTGGCCACTCGGGAATCCCACCAGTGTTTGGAGCGGGTAACGGGGGTCGAACCCGTATAACCAGCTTGGAAGGCTGGTGCACAGCCGTTATGCCATACCCGCATACAGTCGACACGGCCGTTTTACCGTACCGAAAAAAATGGTGCCGTCGGAGGGAGTTGAACCCTCACTCCGATGAAAGAACTAGGACCTGAACCTAGCGCGTCTGCCATTCCGCCACGACGGCACTGCAATCAACCTTCGAGCTTATCCCGCAGGAAAGGATCTTCCTTACTCGCAGTTCAGCTTCGATATAACCTAATGTACATGTATTTTTTTAAATTGCAACCCCCTCCCCTCAGAAAAAATCAAAAAAAGATTTTTTTATCTTGGACATATCCCCTTTTCGGCGCTATTGTATAAAATGAATTAATTCGGAAAGAGAAACATGGGTGTAAAAAATTGGAAACTTGCCGGGAATAATCTGGATCCTCTCGTCGATGCGATACAGCGCAAATTCGCTCTGCCTCGCCCGATCGCCCTCTTCTTTGCCGCACGAGGCATCAAGGAAGAGGAAGTCCAGGATTTTCTGAATCCGCGTCTCGCCAACCTCAGCGACCCTTACCGGTTCCCCGGTATTCAGGATGCCGCCAAACGGTTGTGGGACGCCATCGCCAACAAAGAAACCATTCTGATCCACGGCGACTACGACACTGACGGCATTACCGCCAGCGCTCTGCTCGCCCTCGTCCTGCGGCAGAACGGCGCAGATGTCCACTCGTTCATTCCGCACCGGTTCGACGACGGGTACGGCTTCACGCCGGAATCGCTCCAGAAGGCGCTCGACACCTTCGGACCCGCCAGCGTGCTCGTCACCGTCGACTGCGGCATCACCAGCTGCAACGCCGTCGACGAGGCCGTGCGCCGCGGCATCGACGTCATCGTCACCGACCATCACGAGGCCGGACAGCAGCTGCCGAACGCCATCGCGATCATCAACCCGAAGGTCTATCCCGAACTCGAAGACCTCCAGCTCCTCGCCGGAGCCGGAGCCGCCTTCAAGCTCTCTCACGCCTTCATCAAATACGGGCGCGAACACAATCTCGGCGGATTCCAGACCCGGCTCGAAGAGGTGCTCGACTATGTCGCCCTCGGAACCGTCGCCGATATCGTTCCGCTCCTCGGCGAAAACCGGATCATGGTCAAATACGGCATCGAAGCGCTGCGGCGGCAGATTCGCCCCGGTGTCCGGGCCCTGATCGAAAGTTCGAAGCTGCGCTCCGAGCTGACCCCGGCCGACATCACTTTCCGCATGGCGCCGCGCATCAACGCCGCCGGCAGGGTCGGCGATGCGAACGTCGCGCTGCAGCTGCTTGAATCCGAGCATATCGTCGACGCCTACAAGTGCGCCTCGCAGCTCGAGTCGTTCAACCGCATCCGGCAGGAGAAGGAGCAGGAGATCTACCAGGAAGCCTGCGAGCAGATCGAGCGCAACCTCGCCTGGCAGAGCGACTATTCGCTGCTTGTCGCCGGGCGCGACTGGCATCAGGGCGTCATCGGAATCGTCGCCTCGCGCCTGGCGCGCGACTACAATCGGCCGACCATCGTGCTGACCATTCAGGGCGACGTCGCCTACGGCTCCGGCCGCAGCGTCGCCTGCCTGAACCTCGTCGAAGTGCTGAGCCACACGGCGGATCTGCTCGACCGGTACGGCGGCCACCCGATGGCGGTCGGAATCGGGCTCAAGGCCGACCGCATCGCGGATTTCTTCGACGCGATGGATCGGGAGATCCGCAAGCAGATCTCCTCGGCCGATCTCGAGGACGTGATCCGCTACGACGGAGAAGCCCAGCTGCATGAGCTGACTCCGGAATTCTTCAAATACCTGGCGCTGCTTTCGCCATTCGGCCACAGCAACGTCAAACCGGTCTACCGGTTCAACGAGGTGCAGATCGTCCGCTGTTCGACGGTCGGCGGTTCGCACACCCGCGGGCTGCTGCGCAGCCGCACCGGGCAGAGCGATTTCATCGCATTCAACCGCCCGAGCTCGAAATTCTACGGAAAAACCCTCGATATTCTCGCCACGCCGCAGCTCAACGTGCATCAGGGAGTCGAGATTCCGCAGCTCAACATCATCGACGTGCGCGAGGTGTACTGAGCAGAAAAGCACTTCAACGCGCCGCCTCTCCGCCTGCCGGAGAAGCGGCGTTTTTCGTGTCTCCAGGCTGAAAAAACGGCAAAACTGCGGAAATCTCCCGGATTCCCCGTTGACAAGGCGGCGCCGCTGCGGTTATATTAGAGAGGTAGTGAACTGCGGCATGACCCCGGTCTGCCGGTCTCATGGAAGGAATCCGTTATGTCCAGACCGTTTTCACCATTGACATCGCAACTGGTCGGGGGAACCCTGATCGCCGTGCTGCTGCTGTCGCTCGGTTATGCGTGGCACGTCCGTTCGTCCCTGCGCGGAACCGCAGACGGGAGCGCGCGAATCCTGAAGCTCGGGCACGGACTTCCGACCGACCACCCGGTGCATATGGCGATGAGCCGGATGGCGGAACGGGTGCATGAACTCTCCGGCGGAAAACTCGAAATCCAGATTTATCCGTCCGGCATGATCGGTTCCGAGGCCGAGTGCCTCAAACAGGTGCAGAACAACCAGATCGACCTCTCCAAAACCTCGACGGCCGTGCTGGAGTCGAGTGTGCCGGAGATCGTCGCCTTCAGCGTACCGTATCTTTTCCGCGACGGGGAACACTTCTGGAAGGTTATGAACGGGCCGATCGGGCGCAAAGTCGGCGACATGCTCCCCGGCATGCGCGGACTCGCCTACTACGACGCGGGGCTGCGCAGCTTCTACACCACCCGCAAACCCATCCGCAAGGCCGACGATGTGAAAGGGCTGAAGATCCGGACTCAGCAGAGCCGCTGCGCGATGGATATGGTCAGCAGTTTCGGCGGCGCGCCGACGCCGATTCCGTGGGGCGAGCTTTACACCGCCCTCTCGCAGGGAACCGTGGACGGAGCCGAAAACAACCTGCCGAGCTTCGATACCGGGCGCCATATGGAGGTCTGCAGATACTTCACCTTCAGCGAACACTCCCGCGTGCCGGACATGCTGGTCATCAGCCGGGCGACCTGGGAGTCGCTGACGCCGCAGCAGCAGGAGTGGATCGAAAAGGCCGCCGCGGAATCCAGCCTCTACCAGCGCGAACTCTGGATCGAATCCGAAAAGCAGGCGCGCCGCAAAGCCGAAGAGCTCGGCGTCGAATTCATCGACGTCGACCGGAAGGAGTTCGCGGAAAAGATGAAACCGCTCTACGACGGGCTCCCGCCGGAAACCGCGGCGCTGGTCCGTGAAATCGAAGAGGTGAAATAATGCTGCGAACCATGAAGAAACATGCGCTGCGGCTGCTGAATTTCCTGCTGGCGGCTGCGGTCGGCGCGCTTGTGATCGACGTGCTGCTCGGCGTTGCGTCGCGCTACCTCTGGGGCGCGCAGATCAAGTGGACCGAAGAGCTTGCGACCGTTCTCCTGGTCTGGGTCAGCTTTCTCGGCATCGCCGCGGCGTTCGAGGCGCGCGCTCATCTCGGGATCGACATCCTGGCCGAGCGCTTTTCGGGCGGAGTGAAACCGAAAATGACGCTGTTCATCCATATCGTAACGCTGCTCTTCGTGCTGATCGTCTTCGAAGTCGGCGGAATCAAGCTGGTGCTGCAGGCGATCCGGCACTGGAACGTGCTTCCGGCGCTTCAGGTGTCGGACGTGGTCCAGTTCCTGCCGCTGCCGGTCAGCGGGCTCTTCATTCTTCTCTTCGAATGCTGCAACCTGAAAGACGACCTCAGGAGGAAATCAGATGAGTGATGTCGCCATTGTCCTTGTCGTCGTATTCCTGACGCTTCTGCTGAGCAACGTTCCCGTCGCGGTGGCGATCGGAACCGCGACGCTCGCGGCGGTTTTCGCCAACGGCGGCATGGCTTCGAGCGAAATGATCGTGGCGGACCGCATGGTCAACGGCGTAAGCTCGTTTTCCCTGCTGGCAATTCCGTTCTTCGTGCTCTCCGGCATCCTGATGGGACGCGGCGGAATGGCGCGGCGGCTCATTGATTTCGCCGGGGCACTGGTCGGCCGCTTTCCGGGCGGGCTAGCCTATGTGAACACGCTGACCTGCATGCTGTTCGGCTCGATTTCGGGCTCGGCCACAGCCGCGGTGTCAAGCGTCGGCGGTTTTATGATTCCGGAGATGAACCGCAAAGGCTACAACCGCGAATTCAACGTGGCGGTCACCACAACCGCCGCCACGACCGGACTCATCATCCCGCCGTCGAACATCATGATCGTCTATGCGGTGGCCTGCGGCACGGTCTCCATCGCCGCAATCTTCATCGCCGGGGTGATTCCGGGCATTCTGATGGGGCTCTGCATCATGGCGGTCTGCGTCGTCTACGCGCTCCGGCACGGCTACCGGGGCGGAGACAAAGCGCCGTTCGCCGTGATCTGGCTGACCTTCCGCCGCGCTTTCCTGAGCTTATTCCTGATGGTGGTCATCATCGGCGGCATTCTCGGCGGCATCTTCACCGCGACCGAGGCCGCCGCCGTGGCGGTCGCCTACTCGCTCGTCCTCGCACTCTTCGTCTACCGGGAGGTGAAATTCCGCGACCTGCCGGAAATCCTGCGCCAGACGGGCGTCACGACCGCGGTCGTCATGTTCCTGATCGCAGTGAGCTCCGCCATGAGCTGGATCATGACCATCTCCAACATTCCGCAGACGATCAGCTCCGGGCTGGTGGCAATCACGGAAAACCGGATCGTGCTGCTGCTGATCATCAATCTGCTGCTGCTGTTCGTCGGAACCTTCATGGACATGACGCCGGCGGTCCTGATCTTCACGCCGATCTTCCTGCCGGTGGTACGGAATCTCGGCATGAGCGACATCCAGTTCGGCATCATGATGATCGCGAATCTCTGCATCGGATTATGCACGCCGCCGGTCGGTTCCTGCCTGTTCCTCGGCTGCGGCATCGGCAAGACTTCCATCACCGCGGTAACCCGCCCGATGCTGCCGTTCTTCGGCGCAATGCTTTTCGCGCTGCTGCTGATCACCTTCATTCCGGCCCTCTCGATGTGGCTCCCGGATATCGCGGGACTGCTGAAATAACCGGAAACGCGCAAAGAGCAGCGAAATGAGCCTCGAAACCCGCTTGCAGCTCCCCCGTAGCAGTCTTCCGATGGAAGAGACGTTGCTGGAACGCATCAGGCGGAAATTCCGCTTGTTCCCGACGAATTCAAGGGCCGTCCGGCACCGAAGCGGGACAGAAAGCGCCGGCGGAACTCCGGGGACACTGCCGCCGCCCGCCGGATGTGACCGGCGCATCCGGCCCTGTCCGAATACGCCGTCCGCGCAAATCAGTCGAAGAGCCGTTTCACGAAAGACGGATTCGCGAACGCGGCCTCGTGAATCTTCGAGTTGTAATACCTGAGCTTCGCGGCCAACTCCGGCGGAACCGGGCGCGCCGGCGACGCGATGTCGTCGCGGTCGCCCGCCACGCAGGCGCCGATGGTTCCGGTCGGATAGGTCGGCACGAGGATCGACGCATAGCCGACCGACCGGAACACCTGCTCCGACACCTTATAGAGCCGCTGCACGATATCCGGCAGCAGATACGGCGATTCCGCCTGCGTCGCAATCACGCCGCCCGGACGCAGCGCTTTCTTCATGTCGCGGTAGAACTGCTCGCCGAACAGCGGCGCACCGGGACCGCCCGGATCGGTCGAATCGACGATGATCACGTCGTAATAGCCCGGCCTGTCCTTGATGAATTCGCTGCCGTCGGCGATATGAACCGCAACGCGCGGGTCGTCGTAGCCGCAGGAGACGTTCGGAAAAAACTTCTTCGCGGTCTCGATGACCTCCGCATCGATTTCGCAGATGTCCATGACCTCGAGCTCCGGATGCTTCCCCGCCTCACGCAGCACGCCGCCGTCGCCGCCGCCGACCACCAGCAGCCGCTTCGGATTCTCATGCGCGAAGAGCGGAATGTGGGCCAGCATCTCATGATAGGCGAACTCATCGAATTCGGTCAGCTGGATGATGCCGTCCAGCAGCAGCATGCGGCCGAGCTTCGAAGTCTGATAGACGTCGATCTTCTGGAATTCGGACCGCTTGCTGCACAACTCCTCCGTCACCTGAACCGTCATGCCGAAGCCGTTCATCGCCTCGGTCACCCAGAAATCAGCCATCTCGCGCCTCCTCTTCTATTCGAATTTCTCCGTGCTCATTTCAACATCGCGGCCGTTCCAGCAGTAGGTGCAGACCTTCGAGGGATCGACGCCGATCGCCTCGATCAGTTTTTCGAGCTTCTGGAACTTCAGCGTGTTCAGATTCAGCTCCTTGCGGATCTCCTCGACCATCGCGTAATACTTCGGCGAGCCGAACTCGAGATACCCCTCGATGATCTCGTCGGTGAGCTCGCGCTCCTCGAGCTTCGCAATCGCGCGCCGCGCCGCCAGGTCGAGCTCGCAGCGCGAACGCGAAAAGTTCAGGAATTTACAGCCGAACAGCAGCGGCGGGCAGGCCGAACGCATATGGACCGCCTTCGCACCGCGCTCGTACAGACGGATCACGGTATCCTTCAGCTGGGTGCCGCGCACGATCGAATCGTCGCAGAACAGCATGCGCTTGTTCTGGATCTCGGTCTGCACCGGGATCAGTTTCATGCGCGCAATCAGGTCGCGGACCGACTGGTTCTGCGGCATGAAGCTCCGCGGCCAGGTCGGAGTGTATTTGACGAAGCTGCGGCGATACGGCTTGCCGGCCGCGTTCGAGTAGCCGATCGCATGGGCGATGCCGGAATCCGGAATGCCGCAGACCGAATCGATCTCAGGAATCGTGTCATCCCTGTCGTCGGCCGCCATGCTTTCACCGTTGCGGTAGCGGGCCGACTCGGTGTTGATGCCTTCGTAGCTGCTGGACGGATATCCGTAGTAAACCCAGAAGAATGTGCAGATTTTCGTCGTGTCGCCCGGCGCGTGCTTCTGGATGACGCCCCCTTCGGTGATTTCGACGATCTCGCCGGGACCGAGCTCATGTTTCAGATGGTAATCGAGGTTCGGCAGCGCGGTCGTTTCCATGGTGACCGCGTATGCGCCGGTCTTTTCGCCGATCATGACCGGCGTGCGTCCGAAGCGGTCCCGGGCGGCGTAAACGCGCCCTTCGATCAGGACCAGGATCGAACACGACCCGTCGATCATGTGCTGCGCATACCGGATGCCTTCAACCAGCGTCTCCTTCCGGTTGATCAGCATGGCGACGATCTCGGTCGGATTCAGCTCTCCGTCGTTCGACTCCGAAAAATGGCTGACGCCGGACCGGAAGGCGGCGTCGGCGATCTCGTCGATATTGTTGATCTTCCCCACGGTCACGATCGCGAAATTGCCGAATTTGCTCGAAATGATGAGCGGCTGGTCTTCGTAATCGCTGATGATGCCGATCCCGGCGCGGCCGATGAACTTATCGATGTCGTCATCGAATTTCGAGCGGAACTGCGCATTCGTGATGTCGTGAATTCTGCGGGTGATGCGCCCTTCGCGGTCGCACACGGCAAGCCCGCCGCGTTTGGTTCCCAGGTGAGAGTGGTAGTCCGTTCCGTAGAAAAGGTCGCACACACAGTCATGGTCCGCGACGACGCCGAAAAATCCGCCCATGGTTAATCCCCGAAGCTTATGTTTTGATGATATTGCATGATTTCCATTTTCTCAAAAAACGATTCCATGAAACGGTTCCACCTCGGTTCATCCACAAAAAAACATATTCTTTCCGCATGGGAAACGGCGAAACCGCGCAAAATGCCAAACCGGACCGAATCGCGGCCGACAACAACGGCCATGTATTTAATTTACAGGCTGAAACCGTTTAAGTCAATCGAAAACCCGAAAAGGAACGACGGATTTTCTCCGGAACATGAAAAAATCGAAAAAAAACGGGGAAAACAGTCCGGAAACCTTGCATTTTCCGCCATGCGGAGATATTTTAAGAAATCAAAAATTATGCTGGAGCGTTTCCATATCGCATATTCCACCGCTCGTGGAGGCGTGACCGGCGAAAAGGTTGCAGGCTCGGCACCGCGGACCTCCTTCCGATAACGGCGAAACCGGAACTCGGGAGTGGGAAAGGGTACCTTGTTTGCGTTTTGTCGTATTTGGTATATGCTTCAAAAGTGGGGTAACGAGTTATGAAAGTCAGGGCATCGGTGAAGCGCAGATGCGAATTCTGCCAGATCATCAAGCGCAACGGCACGATCCGGGTCATCTGCTCCCGCGACGCGCGTCACAAGCAGCGTCAGGGCTGAATTTTAAAAGCGTCAATTTTAACGGATAGGAATAGACAGTTATGCCTCGTATCATTGGTGTTGACATCCCGGGCAACAAGCGCATCGCGTTCTCGCTGCGCTATCTCTACGGCATCGGGCCGGCCAAAGCGCTCGAAATCATCGAGAGGGTCCAGATTCCGGAAGACCTGAAGGCGAAAGACCTGACTCCGGATCAGATCGCCGCGATCACGAAAATCCTTCAGGACGACATCGTCGTGGAAGGCGATCTGCGCCGCATGCTGGCCGCGGACATCCGCCGCCTGCAGCAGATCAACTGCTACCGCGGCGTGCGCCACCGCCGCAGCCTGCCGGTCCGCGGCCAGCGCACGAAGACCAATGCGCGTACCCGCAAAGGCAAGAAGATCACGATCGGCGCGATCCGCGACAAAACCCAGCGCCGCCTGGCCGCCAAGGGCTGAGGAAGCCGTTCTCCGGGAGGCGGGCCGCATGAAACAAGCGGCCTGAGCACCGGACAGGTTCGATGAATTAGAGATCATTTTTAATCAGGAAAAATACAGAATATGGCTGAAGAAGTGAAAAACACCGAGGCTGCGGAAGTCGCGGCCGAAGCGCCGGTTGCCGCCGCGCCGGTCATCAAGCAGCGCGGCAAGAGCGGCCGCTTCATTCCGAGCGGTATCGCCTATGTGCTGGCGACGTTCAACAATACGAAAGTGACCTTCACCGATCTGCACGGCAACGTGCTCTGCTGGTCCACCGGCGGCAAGAACGGCTTCAAGGGCTCGCGCAAGAGCACGGCCTATGCCGCGCAGGTCATCGCCGGCGATGCGGCGAAGAAGGCTCAGCTCCTCGGCATGAAGGAAGTCGAAGTCCGGATCAAGGGACCGGGCGCGGGCCGCGAATCCGCGGTCCGCGGCATTGCGGCCGCCGGGCTTGAAATCAGCACGATCAAAGACATCACCCCTGTGCCGCACAACGGCTGCCGTCCTCCGAAACGCCGCCGGGTCTGACCCGATGGGTTCGGATGGGAGTTCCGGCCTGCGGCCTGAGGTTGCAGCACGGTTTCCCACCGTGCGGATGAATTGGAATCAGCCGCATTGCCGGACCTCTCCGGTGGTTCGTTATATTGATAAAGATGCCTGCAGGCATAATCAAGTTGGAGGAAAAATATGACTGCTGCGATCGGTTTTCCGATGCCTAAGTCGATCATCGTCGATGATGCGAGCTCGACCGAGAATTACGCCAAGTTCATCGCGGCGCCGTTTCAGCGCGGATACGGTCATACGCTCGGAAATTCGCTGCGGCGGGTTCTGCTCTCTTCTCTGGAGGGAGCGGCGATCTGCTCGGTGCGCATTGACGGCGCGAAGCATGAATTCGACGCGCTGGACAACGTGCTCGAGGATGTCACGGAGATCGTGCTGAATCTGAAGTGCGTCCGGCTGAATCTTCACGCCGACGGGCCGAAGACGCTCGAGATCCGCAAGGACAAGGCCGGTGCGGTGACTGCCGCGGACATCGTCTGCGACAGCACGGTCGAGGTGCTCAATCCCGAGCAGCTGATCTGCACGCTGGACAAGTCCCTGCCCTTCCGCGCCGAGATCGAGGTGATCAAGGGCAAAGGTTACCTGCCCGCTGAAAAGAATACCGCTCCGCGGGCGATCGGAACGATTCCGGTCGACTGCCTGTTCAGCCCGGTCACCCGGGTCAACTATCAGGTCGGCGCGGCGCGCGTCGGCGAAGAGACCGAAATGGACAGCCTCGAACTCGAGATCTGGACCGACGGGCGGATCACTCCGCAGGCGGCCCTCGAAGAAGCGGCCCGGATTCTGCGCGACCATCTGCAGCCCTTCATGGGCAATCAGGTCGTCGAAAAGGATGTGGTCCTGACCGAGGAAGAGTCCAAGATGTTCAAGCTCCTGTCGCACGACGTCGAGATCCTGGATCTGTCGGTCCGGGCGATGAACTGCCTCAACAGTGCGAACATCAAGCTGATCGGCGAGCTTTGCACCAAGTCGGAGAGCCGGATGCTCAAATACCGGAACTTCGGCAAGAAATCGCTGGATGAAATCAAAGAAAAAATCGAAAAACTCGGGCTTGAGCTGGGGATGACCTTCAGCGATCGGCTGATGACCGCTCTCGAAGCGGAATCGGTTCGGGTCCGTTCCGAAGCTGAGGAGAGCAAGTAATTATGCGTCATAGAGTTCATACGTTCAAGGTCGGCCGTTCGAGCGCTCATCGCCGTGCGATGCTGGCCAACATGGTCAGCAGCCTCTTCACCAACGGCCAGATTCAGACGACGCTGGTCAAGGCCAAAGAGGCGCGCCGCTTCGCCGAGAAGCTGATCACGATCGGCAAGAAGGGCGACCTGCACCGCCGCCGCATCGCGGTTGCGAAGCTGCGCGACAAGGATGCCGTCAAGCTCCTGTTCGATGAGATCGCCCCGTCCTACGAGGGCCGCAACGGCGGCTATACCCGGATTCTGAAGCTCGGCGTGCGTCGCGGCGATGCGACCGAAATGTGCCTCCTTCAGCTGGTCGAAAAGGCCAAAGTGAAGGAAGAGAAGGCCGGAAAGAAAGAAACCGCCAAGAAGGCGCCGAAGTCCAAGAAGGCCGAAGCCAAGCTCGAAGAAGTCGCGGCGGAAACCGTCAAGGCCGAAGAGGCCAAGGCGGAAGAGCTGAAGCCGGAAGTGAAGGCCGAAGAGGCCGAAGCCAAGGCGATGGAAGCTCCGAAAGCCGAATAACCGGTTTCACCGGTTCCCTTCAGAACGACTCCGGAAGAGATTCCGGAGTCTGTTTTTTTGTCCGCCGCCCGCCTTCCGGCGTATCGAAGCGGGAAACGGGTCACTCCGTCAGGAATCCCCGCCGGCGCAGCTGCGCCAGGAAGGTCCGCAGATCGGCCGGCGCCTCCGGCGGCAGCCGGGTGCTGCGGGCGAGTGAGTTCAGAAGTTCAGCCTCGTCCCGTTCCCCGGCCGCGATCAGTTCGCAGATCGCGGCAGCCGTGGGGTTCAGAGCGAATACTTCACCGGTATCGGGGTGAAACAGCAGCCCGCTGCCGTCAAACTCCCTGCGGAACACGATTTGCGGATTCAGAAACATGAGAGGAATTCCTTATCGGTTGCGCCGGGAGACGACCGCATCCAGAACGCTCCCGGGAATGTCGTTGAGATCGGCGTAATATGCCAGCGGAAAAAAGCTTCGGGCCAGCCGGCCGATCAGCGCCGCATTGCCGAGCCTGATCTTCCTGCCCGTCTCCTGCGGCAGCAGCCGCAGCGGCTGCCAGGAGGCGTGCTCGGCCGAATTCAGCAATGCAGCTTTCCATTCGGCGGCCGGAATGGCTCCGGCATAGCCGACACCCCGTTCCGAACGCGACAATACCAGCAGCCATCTGACCGGCAGACCGTGCTCCGCCGGAAAACGACGGTCGCAGAGACGGCCGTATTCGCTCCAGGTCGGCAGCGGGTACGCGGCAAATGCCTCTCCGTCTTCGCACAACAGAAGCCAGTCATCGGCGCAGCCGCCTCCGCCGTGCAGCCGATGACGGCGCAGGGTCGTGCTTTTTCCGGTTCCTCCGGGCGCCAGCAGGACGGCTGCGCTGCCGGAGTGCTCCAGCAGCGCGCCGTGCAGGAGCAGAAAACGCCTCCTTCCTCCCGGCCCCAGCAACCCTGCGGCCAGCAGAAACTTGCAGCAATTCGCCCAGGCGACTCGGCTCTCTGCCGCTCTCGGGTCGGTCTGCAGGATATACGCCCCGGCCTCCCCTCCCTCGAAGAGGCGAAAGCCGTGTTCCGCCGCGATGAATTTTCCGTCTCCGGGCGCAGGAGAAGGGGGAGAGATCAACACGGCAGTTGCGGGTACGGCCGGAACCGGTTCCGGCCGCAACTCCAAAACCGCCGCCAATTTTCCCAGGATCGAAGCGGCGGCATCCCCACGGGCCTCCCAGCTGACCGCACCGGAAGCAATGCGCAAATTAAGAAAACAGCTCTTCACAGCAGATCCTTCAGCAGTTTTTTCAACTCCTTCCGGCAAATGCGCCCTCCCGCGCCGGACGGACAATACTGGCGGCAGTACCAGGCAAACTCGCACCCGGCATCGCAGGAGGGTTCAGGCAGCTCCGCCCTTCCCGTTCCGATCTGCCAGAGCAGGGCTTTGCGTTCGGCCGAATTCCGCCAGATTCGGGCGACGGAGTCGGCATTGATCCGGCCCAGCACCTTCCGATCACAGGCCCGGCATGGAATCATGACTCCGTCAGCCCGGACGGCAAGCGTGTTCCACACTTCGCCGCATCTGCGGGCCGGAGAGCCGCCGGCGGCTCCCCGCCGTATTTCATTCAGGAAGCGGTAGACGAAAGAACCGGGGAGAACCTTGGGCAGCTCTTTCCGATCCCGTTCGAACTGCCGGATCAGCCGTGCCGTCTCCGGGATGGTGAGCGGACGCAGGCGCTCCGGCCACTCCCGGCCGACAGCCGAAACCCGGCTGAAGATGATCCGGTCGATATACTCCTGCCGGTTCAGGAAATGAGCCAGTCCGACAGCCTCGGCGGAATTGAATGCGCCGACCGTCACATTGACCGTGACGGGAACGCCGTACCGGTGCAGCAAAGCGGCTCCGGCCAGCGCCTTCTTCCACATGCCGCGCCCCCGGACCGAATCGTGGGTCGCTTCGAAGCCGTCGATCGAAAGCTGAACCCGGTCGCACCGGCCGGAGCGGCCGAGATATCCGGCCTGCTCGCGCGTGATCAAAACGCCGTTGCTGTAAATGCAGAACCGCATCCGGTTTGCCCGGACCCGTTCCAGCAGGCGCAACAGGTCCGGGCGGCAGAAAGGTTCTCCGCCGAGAATGTCGACCCGGAAGACCTTCTCCCGGCCGAGCTCATCCAGAAACCGGAGCCACTCCGCCGCCGGGAGATCGGGTTCCCGATTCCCGGCAAACTCGCGACAGTAGCAGAACGGGCAATTCAGGTTGCACCGGCTGGTTATATACAGAACGGCTTTGTCGGGGGCCGAACTGCTGTTCACTGAAACTCCGGCGCAAAATCGGTATCGCAGCCGGCATCCTCATTCACGATCCCGTTCAGACAGCTCTCTCCGCGGACAATTCCCGACTCCGGCAGAACCAGCTCCGGCTTCTCATACGAAAACAACTCTTCTTCCATTTTTCAACTGTTCCATTCCCTGATTGATTATGCAAGCTGCCTGGTGAGCCTGAGATCGTTATCGTCCCCGGCGGAAAGCCTGAATCCGCCGGCGCACCAGGCGCCCTCCTTCCACTCGGCCTCGACGCCGTTGAACCATACGGAGGCGTCCGCCAGATTCGTGAACCAGCCGGCGTCTCCGGCATCGATCACCGTCCAGCCGGAGCCGGAAATCGCCTCTTCCTCGAAGGTGAGCCTGATCGTGTCCCCGGAAAAGTCGTTTCCGGCGAACAGGTCGGCCGTCAGCGATGCCCGGGAGGGATCGCCGAGTTCGAACTCCCAGTCCGTTACATCGCTCAGATTCCGCTCCATCGCAGTCCACCGGACGCTGCTGCCGGAGATGACGATGCGGTCGAATCCCGCGATGCTGACGGCATTGAAATTCCCGGTGAAACGGTCGAACACCAGCGAAGAACTCCCCTCCACAAAGCTGATCATGGTCGTCGCCGCGGAGGAGTCACCGACCACATATCCGGAAAAATCCAGATTGTTTCCGTCGCCGGAAAACGTGACCGTCGCATCCCCGGAAACGCTGCCTTTGCCGTACGAACAGGCATAGATATTCAAGTCGCCGATATTGACGAGGCTGCCGCCGCAGTCGATGGATACCGATGTATTCCCCAGAATATGCGTCTGCGCGGCATATCCGAAACTCGTCGCCATGGCGCCGCCGTAGATATCCCCGGTGAAGCTGCCGCCGCGGATCTCCACAGCCGAATTTCCGACCAGCTGATAGTACCCCCCGAAACTCGCCCCGGCTCCGGAAACAGTGCCGAAGGCGGAGCCGGGAGCGTCGATCGTCACGCTCGTGTCTCCGGTCCGCTTCACCGTCGCCGCACCCGTCGCGGACGAATAAGCGACATAATCGCCGATGACGGAAACCTTGCCGCTTCCGGCGCCGAGAATCGCAATCCGGCTCGACCCCTCCACCTCCAGAGTACCGTTCCGGACGACTCCGCCGCGGACCGATGTGACGCTGCCGGTCGTATTCAAGGTCAGAACGGTTTCGCCGGTATGATAAACCATGCGGGAAGTGTCGATTTCAAACCCGGCATACACCTGGCCGGCCGAGGTCGCGCCAGAAACCGTCAGAGCCAGGTCGCCGGTGAAATCGGCCATGGACTTGCCCGTGACCGCGCCGCCGCCGAAAATCTGTTGGAGATTGGTGAAAACGACACTGTCCAGCACGACGTCAGATGCAATGTCATGGCCTGCCGCCGAATATGCGGCATTCTCCCAGAGGCTGCCGCCGTACAGATTGGATTCCCCGGAAAATTCGACCGCAAGATGGTCCAGCGTCACCCAATGGCTGCCGAGATAGAGGCTGCCGGCCGCAGTCAGCACCGCACCTTCCTCCCCCTCGCCGGAAATCCGGCAGTTCTTGATGACATCATCCGCCTCGAGGACATGTCTGCCGGTCTCCACGCTGATCAGCGCGGGCTGTTCGACGATGCCGGCTTCGTACGACATATCCTTAATCGCGATCATGGCGTCGGAAATCGTCGCGTAGTTGCTCGCCACAACGACATGCTCCCTGACCCCTTCGACGACGAGGTAAAGATCGTTATCGCTCACGGCCAGTACGCCGTGTGAACCGGCGAAACGAAAATCGCCGTAATCCACTGCCGCATCCGGGGAGCCGGTATAATCGATGACTCTGATCCGGACCCACTCCACATCCGCCAGACTGCCGTCGAACGTGACGATGATCGTTCCGCCGGCGGAATTATCCAGCCGGTCAAGTTTCAGGACGGCATAATTGTCCGCGATATTCTGAATTGCATCCCGGCGCGCCTCCGAGTCCGCCGGGAGCTCCATCCCCGGCGCAACGGGATCGGAAACGGCGAGATTCAACGAATCTCCGCTCCCGTCGAATATCAGAGAGCCCACCTCCATCACCGCTCCGGAAACCCGGATCTCGTCGAAGCCCTTGAGCTCCCCGCCGACGGAGAGGTTTCCCTGCACCTGAATGGAGTCGAAGCCGGAGAGCACGCCGCCGACCGAAAGGGTGCCGCCGACATTCAGCACGGTCGCACCGTTCACCGTCACATTCTGAAAACTTGAATCGCTTCTCCCGATCAGCCTCTCCGCAATCACGGCATGGCCGTCCTTCTCGATATTTACGGTCAGGCCGTCATCGACGGTGCAGTTATAACCGGCCGCATACAGATTTGACATGGTCACGGAGGAAAAAGTCAGGGAAATGCCGCCGTGAACATCGCCGTTGTAGCCGCCCCCGTAAAAATCCCTGTACTGAACGCCGCCCGGAATGGAGATGTCGATGCTTTCCGCCGTGGAGGTGTTCCGGCCGATCACATAGTGATCCTGCGGCTCCAGCGATGCGGCCCCGGCGGAACCGGCAGGCGGAACGGCCGGTTCCGGAGCGGCGTCGGGAACCATGACTTCCGCCGCCTCCCCCTCCGGAGTTTCCTCCGCGCCCTCCGAAAGAACCGCCTTTTTCCCGAATGCGGGATTGAATGCCGCGGTTTCGGCCATATCCTCAGGCGTTTCAACGTTCGCGGCCATATGCAAAGTTTCCGCAGAAGATATCTCCGCATCAGTCCGGCCCGCGACCGGCAGGAGCCGGGAGAACCCCGCATCGATTCCTGCCTGGACAGTCAGTTCCGGCGCCGGCACAGGTTCCGCAGCGTTACGGCCCGTATCCGCAACTTCATACCCGATCCAGCTCCAAGCGGCTTGAATGCCAGCCGGTTCGGCGGAAACGGGCTCGGCGGAAACGGGTTCGACGGCGGCAACCGCCGTCCTCTCCGCCCGCTCCAGCCACCCCCCGGCAGCTTCAGCTCTTCCGTTCCCGGCGGCAATCCGCCTCGAATCATCCCCGGACTCATCTTCCCCGGCGTTCCCGGCGGTAATTTCACCCCATTTTCTGCGTTTCCAGATCAATTGACTCATCTCGACACCTTTGAATTAGATTCTCCCACATTTTCATCAGCGATAAATCCCAACCGAAATGCCGCCGCCTCGCCCGGCTGCGTCCGGATGGCGAAAAAACGTCCCCTGCATCGAAATGCCGAAAACAGCATAAAGATTTAAGCTGTCCCGCCGGCGCGGACACATAAAAAACGGAAACGCTAACCAATTAAAAGAAAATATGATACATTATCCGCACCAGGAAAGTGAATAAAATCATCACCTTTCCTGATTTTATGATAAAGTCATATTCTCACGAAATAATATTATGTCATTTTTCAATTTAAATGTCAACTCTTTCCAAACAGAAAATTGTACTTTTTCTCTTCCTGCCGCGATTCGGCCAATCGTCCGGATATGGAAAAGCGGTCCCGCGGGGATACCCCGCGGGACCGCTGTATCGTGTTGCAGAAAAGCCGTTTTCCCTGCCGATGCGCCGACTCCCGGAATTCAAAACCGGGAACTTTCGTCACCGGATGTTTCCGGCTTCTCCGGAGAATATCCGGACTCATCCCGCAAGGAAGCGGGCGGAGCCGGGATCATGGACAGGCTGCCATCCGGCATCAACCGCGGCGTCACTCCTTCCGGCGGCCGCGAACCGGGTCGAACTGCCGGAGCTCCTTCAGGTAGTCGCGGTAGTAGGCGAGATAGAAGGCGAGCGGACGCGTGAAGTTCCTGCCGACCAGCCCGGCCAGAAACATCTTTGAAATGCTCTTTTCGCGCTTGAGAATATCCTGCGACTTGACGAACTGCAGCCGCTCCTCCGGACTCAGCCGCGACATGATGATCCGCATCGCCGTGACCGCCTGCGGCTGCCGCATCCAGATATACATGATGTCCAGCGCATTGACGTAGAAGAGTTTCATAAGATTGTTCCGCTTGAGCTCCGAAAGCCCGGGGAATGCGTCGTGCGCTTTCATGAGCTCCGGCAGATCCGCCTCCGGCAGCAGGAGCTCGAGCTTCGAAATCAGCGCGAAGAGTTCGCGCAGCTTGGTGCGGATATCCGCGAGCCGCGCCGTGATGTTGCGCGTCCGGTCGGCCCGGGCCTCGATGACGCCGCCGATCACGTCCGACGCGAGTTTCGAGAGGATCGCCGCCCACTGCTGCAGAATCATTTCAATCCCCCGCACGCCGAGCAGGCCGAGCACGCCCCCCAGCAAGAAGTTGAAAAGCAGCGCCAGCGGAATCGACAACGGAGCCCGCAGCCAGTTCCCCCAGACCGCCGCCTTCGGAAATGCGCGCAGCAGATTATGCCCCATGATATAGAAGCCGTTCGCAAACGCAATGCCGGTGAACACCAGGACCGGCTGCGACTCCGCTGTCCAGCCGAGCCAGTTGTTCAGGATCACCGTTTTGACCAGCCAATCCAGGATCGGCACCGAAAGCCCGGTGTAGAAGAGCGAATCCGCCACCCGCTGCCACGAGATGAAATCGTTCCACTTGAGCAGCGGAGAACTCCGCAGCCCGCCGCCGGCCAGCACCGACTGGATAATGTTCCGCACTCCCGTGATGCCGAGCCAGATCACCGCACCGAAATAGGTCAGGAACCACCAGTCGTAGGAACCGTAATAGAAAGTCAGGAACGCCGCCAGAAACCCGATCAGGATCTTGACCGCGATCTTGATGTTGCTGTTCAGGTAGTGCCAGTATTCGCCGAGCGTCGCGACCGGGCGCGTCAGCGGACTCTCGGGAGGCGGGGACGCGAAGCCTCCCAGCGTCGCAAGATTCCCGACGCCGCGGTCGATGGTCTGCGCCGGGTCCGGACACTCCCACTTCACCCGGACGTCGTAACCGAACCCGAAACAGCGGCCGACCCGGTTCCAGAAGCCGTGCCCCTCGCGCGGCAGGCAGCTGAGCTGCCGGTAGACCGATGAAACGACCTCGAGCAGCTTCAGCTCCGGCAGCATCCCGTGCCGGATCGCCCGCCGCACCGGTCCTGAAAGCGTGTCGACCACCACAAACCCCATGCCGTGCACCTGCCGCGACGGACGGCTGGCCGAATCGCTGCCGAGCGACGCATCGAGCGGAGCGCGCAGATAGAACTCGAGGAATCCCGACATGTCGCGCAGAATCTGCCGCAGCTTTTCGACCCGTCCGGTCCGGTCGCTCCGGTCCGAATCGGTCACCCGGTTGATCGCGCGCCGGATCAGGTTCTTGAGCTTGAAGACGCTTCCGCTGTTCAGAGCGTGCCGCAGCTGGTTGATGAGGTCGTCGTCCGGGCGCTCTCCGGCGACGTCGTCCTTCAGGTTGAAAATTTCGAGCGTCGTGATTTCCCCGCGGCAGTCGTAAAGAATTTCGATCACGTCCTCAAGATGGAGTCCGCTCAGATTCAACGTCATGCGAAATCCGGAGGCAACCTTGTGCAGTTCGGTGATGAGCTCGTACGGGCTGCTGCGGTTGATCTCGGGCAGGTCGTCCATTTTCGCAGGCGGCAGATCCCAGCGGGTCCGGTCGATATACCGGGCGCGCAGCAGTTCGCCGGAGAGCGCGCCGAGCCGGGCGCGCAGCTCGCTCAGCCGGGATTCCTCGCCGCTCTTGCGCTCCTTTTCGGCTTCGAGCGCCTCCAGCCGGGTCAGCAGCTGCCTGCGCACCAGCGTCACCAGCAGCTCCCCGATATGTTCGATCGACGGCTGCCCGTACTGCACGGACGCGAGAAACTCCTCCTTCGAAACCGGCGGGAGGTCGATGCCGTAAAAAGCGTTGAGCCGGCCCCTCCCCTCGCGGTTGAATTCGTCGAGAATGTCGAGCACGACCTTGCGGCGGAAGTTCGCGGCCTTGCGGCACTTCCGCGTGAATTCCTCGGTTTTCGGCCGGTCGAGGAACTTCAGATAATCGTTGACGCCCGAAAATCCGCGCGGCGCCCAGATCATCTCGATGAACCGGCCGCGGAACAGCGAACGGAATTCAACCCCGATGCGGACGTCGACATTCATGATCCGCGCCGCCCGCAGCAGCTCTTCGGCCGCCTCGCGCGGAACGTAGTTGTAGTAGATGACCTGCAGCTTGACGATGCCCTTGATCCACGCATCCATGATAAGGTGGGTCGGCGACTTGCGCCCCTTCGTATTCGCGTCGTGCACATGCTGGTCAAAGGTGACCGGCGTCCAGTTCTCCGGCATTTCGACCAGATGGTACCGGCGCAGCAGCCGGCGGATGAACAGCGGATTGCCGAGCATCGCCGTGCGCATGTCGTGCGCGAGGCGCAGTCTCCGCAACGGATCGACCCGCTCGCGGACCAGGTCCTTGATGACCTGCAGAAGCGCGCGGGCCGTGTTGTAGCGCAGCAGCACGTCGAGCCCCTCGATGACCTCGTCGCGGAGCGCCTGCAGCGCGGCGAGACGCTCCTCCATGGCCGGAACGCCGGCCTCGAAGGTGTCGAGCAGCCGCAGCATGGTCCGGGTCATCCGGACCGCGCGCGGCTCCGCAAGCTCCCGGATGCCGCGCGGATGCAGATCCTGCGCGAATTCGGGCGGGCGGCCGCCGCGCGCGCGATAACCGGCCACGGCCTCATCCACGGCGCGCACCAGCTCGTAGTCGGCGGCGTCAAACAGCAATTTCGGTTCCCGGAACTCCATACTCCCCCCGCAACGCGGATTTTCCGCTGAGTAAACTATCAGGTAAACAATCTATCACACTTCGAACAAAAATGCAAATTCAAGTTGCGAAAACCGGGATGCGGTGATATTATGTAATAGCGGGGCAGAACGCTCCGCAGGCTTAACGGGAGACCATCATCATGAAAAAATTTCTTTTCGCCATTCTCGCCGGCTGTTCGCTGCTGGCGGCGCAGGCCAACGCCGACGCGCTCTCGATCCTTCAGAACACCCGCATCAAGGCACAGCAGACGGTCAGCCTCAGCAACCTGAGCAATATTTTCCTGACCGCGGCCCGCTACCTGGGCGACAACCGGAAATATCCGACGCTCTCCGAACTGAATTTGCCGGTCAGAACGCTGGCGAATCCGTACCACGGGCTCGGCGCCGAGCAGCAGATCCCGGATAAAATCACCGATGCGAACAGCGGCTACGCCTATTTCGGCGCCGCGCTGAACGGCACCGGCGCCGTCGCCGCCCCGACCACGACTCCGCTCGCATTCGAAAAACCGTCGATCCGGCCGGACGGAAAGGTGGCCGTACTCTTCGTCAGCGGCAAGGTCCAGGTCGTCGACCTGAAGGCCGAAAACTGCGCCGGCGTCATCGAGGCCCTGAAGAAAGAGGTCAAGAATCCGAACGCGGCGATCTGGGACAAACTCGCCGCCGCCGCCAAAGCGATTGACGAAGCCAAGTAGCCGATGGCCGCTCTCGTTTCGGTCCGCAAAGTCCTCTCCTACGAATCCGGTCTCACCGCCGAACTGCGCGAGCTGCTCGCACCGCTCGGCGGCATGGAAGCGTTCGTCAGCCCCGGGGAAAAGGTCCTGCTGAAGCCGAATCTGCTCGGGCCGTTTCCGCCCGACGCCGCGGTGACCACCCATCCCGCCGTGGTGGAAGCGGCCGCCCGGCTCGTGCTCGAAGCCGGCGGACGCTGCTTCGTCGGCGACAGTTCCGGCTGCGGCTCGCGCGAAGCGGTGCTCAGGACGACCGGAATCGGAGAAGTGATCAGCCGCCTCAACCTCGAATGGGCCGACCTCGACACGCCGGCCGGCTGTGAATTCCCGCAGGCCCGCGTCGCGCGCCGGATTCAGCTCGGCGCCCCGCTCGCCGGAATGGACAAGATCATCAACCTGCCGAAAGCCAAAACCCACGTCCAGATGGTTGCGACCGGCGCAGTCAAGAATCTCTACGGCTACCTGCCGGGAACAAGCAAGAGCGAATACCACTACCGGCTCAGGAC
The DNA here is from genome assembly GCF_009695545.1 of Victivallis lenta. NCBI lineage: Bacteria > Pseudomonadati > Lentisphaerota > Lentisphaeria > Victivallales > Victivallaceae > Victivallis > Victivallis lenta. The sequence continues at coordinate 30,163 of NZ_VUNS01000004.1, forward strand.
CCGCGAATGGCTGGCCGAACTCCAGCTCGACCTCGCCGTCTGCCTGCCCCCCGCACTGAACATCATGGACGCCGTGGTGGGCATGGAGGGCGAAGGTCCCTCCGGCGGAACGCCGCGCCGCCTCGGTTTCCTCGCCGCCTCAGCCGAAACCGTTGCGCTCGACATGGTGACTTTCCGCGCCATGAATCTCGACACCGGCACGGTCCCGCTGCTCACCGCCGCGCGGAAGCGCGGTTTCGGCACAACCGATTTCCGGGAGATCACTCTCGCCGGCGCAACGCACGAAGAGCTGCTCTGTGCCGATTTCAAGTCGATCCGGCAGCTCGACAGTCCGCTCCGGCTGCTGCCGCTGCCGCGGAAATGCCTCGACTTCGTTCAGCGCCACTGGAAGGCGGTGCCGCATATCGACCGGGCGAAATGCGTCAAATGCATGCGCTGCCGCGACGGCTGCCCGGTCCGGCCGCCGGCCATCGACCCGGCAAAGGCCGCGGTCGCAAACCCGGCCGTCTGCATCAAGTGCTACTGCTGTCACGAGTTCTGTCCGGTCAAGGCGATCAGCGTGAATCCGACCTTTCTCGAACGGTTCATCCTGACGCCGCGCCTCCGCACACTGGCGGCGCGCCTGGCGGGAGCCGTCAAAAGGTAGGAGCGAAAGCGGTTATTTCAATTGATTCGTCTCCGCCGATTGAAATATCCGCAATCCGGAATTATGTTATACAGTTGAATAGGAATCACGGAAACAGGAAATTGTCCCGGGAACATCAGCTCATGAAAAAAATCATCGTAACCGGAGGAGCCGGTTTCATCGGTTCGGCAGTGGTCCGATCCATCATCGGCAATACCGCCGACGCCGTGTGCGTGATTGACAAGCTAACCTACGCCGGCAACCTCGAATCGCTGGCGGAAGTCTCCGCCGATCCGCGTTACCGCTTCGAACAGGCCGATATCTGCGACCGCAGGGCGCTGGACCGGATCTTCACGGATTTCCGGCCCGACATCGTCATGCATCTCGCCGCCGAATCGCACGTCGACCGTTCGATCGACGGCCCCGGCGAATTCATCCAGACCAACATCGTCGGAACCTATACGCTGCTCGAGGCGGCCCGGAGTTATTTCGATACGCTCTCCGAAGAGGCGAAACGGGAGTTCCGTTTCCACCACATCTCGACGGACGAGGTTTACGGCGACCTTGAGGGGCCGGAGGATTTCTTCCGCGAAAGCACGCCATACGCTCCGTCGTCGCCCTATTCGGCCAGCAAGGCGGCCAGCGACCATCTGGTCCGGGCCTGGAAACGCACTTTCCGGCTGCCGACGATCGTGACGAACTGCTCCAACAACTACGGCCCTTACCACTTCCCCGAAAAGCTCATTCCGCTCGTGATTCTGAATGCCCTCGACGGAAAACCGCTGCCGGTCTACGGAACCGGAGCGCAGATCCGCGACTGGCTCTATGTGGAGGACCACGCCCGCGCCCTCTATCTCGTGGCGACGCGCGGCGTTCCGGGCGAAACCTACAACATCGGCGGCCACAACGAAAAGAAGAACATCGAGGTGGTCGAAACCATCTGCGCACTGCTCGACGAACTGCGTCCCCGCGACGACGGCAGGTCCTACCGTGAACAGATCACCTTCGTGGCCGACCGGCCCGGGCATGATCTGCGCTACGCGATCGATGCCGCCAAAATCGGCCGCGAGCTCGGCTGGAAGCCGCAGGAGACCTTCGACAGCGGCATCCGCAAAACCGTGGAGTGGTACCTGGCCAACAAAGACGGCTGGTGCAGACGCGTGCAGGACGGCTCCTACTCCCGCGAACGGCTCGGCCTGGGAGGGAAAGGACGATGAAGGGAATCGTTCTGGCCGGGGGCGCCGGCTCGCGCCTCCACCCGGTGACGCTCGGCGTCTCCAAACAGCTGCTGCCGGTTTACGACAAGCCGATGATCTACTATCCGCTGTCGGTGCTGATGCTGGCGCAGATCCGCGACATCCTCATCATCACCACGCCGGAGGACCAGGCCGGATTCATCCGGCTGCTCGGAGACGGTTCGCGGTTCGGCATCAATCTGACCTATGCGGTGCAGCCGTCTCCGGACGGTCTGGCCCAGGCCTTCCTGATCGGCAAGAAATTCATCGGGAAGGATTCCGTGGCGCTTGTGCTCGGAGACAATATCTTCCACGGCGCCAACCTGCAGGACCTCCTGCTCAAGGCCGTGCGCAGGGAGTGCGGAGCAACCGTCTTCGGCTATTACGTCTCCGACCCGGAGCGGTTCGGCGTGGTTGAATTCGACGGCAACGGACAGGCCGTTTCGATCGAGGAGAAACCCGCGAAGCCGAAATCGAACTACGCGGTGACCGGACTTTATTTTTACGACAACAACGTCATTTCGATTGCGGAGAGCATCCGGCCCTCCGCGCGCGGCGAACTCGAAATCACGAGCGTCAATTCAGCTTATCTCGAAGCGGGCACGCTCCATGTCGAGCGGCTCGGGCGCGGCTACGCCTGGCTCGACACCGGCACGCACGAAAGCCTGCTCGACGCCGGCAACTTTATCCGGACCATCGAATTGCGGCAGGGGCTTCAGGTCGCCTGCCTCGAGGAAATCGCGTGGGACAACCACTGGCTCAGCACGGACGAAGTACTCGAAAGCGCCCGTGATTTAATGAAAACGGATTACGGGCAGTATCTGGCCCGGATCATCAAAGGCTGACTCCATGAACATCATCGAAACTCCAATCGAAGGCGTGAAAATCATCGAACCGAAGGTGTTCGGCGATGCGCGCGGATATTTCTTCGAATCCTGGAACAAAGCGGCATTCGCCGCAGCCGGAATCGAAGCCGACTTTGTCCAGGACAATGAATCGTTCTCGACCTACGGCGTATTGCGCGGACTCCACTATCAGATGCCGCCCTACACGCAGGCGAAGCTTGTGCGGGTCATCGAGGGGACCGTGCTCGACATCGTCGTCGACATCCGCAAAGGGTCGCCAACCTTCGGCCGGAATGTCGCAGTCGAGCTTTCGGGCGAAAACAAGCGCCAGCTTTTCGCGCCGCGCGGCATGGCGCACGGATTCGCCGTGCTGTCGGCGACGGCGACCTTCGCATACAAGTGCGACAACATCTACGCGCCGACGCATGAACGTTCGATCCGGTTCGACGATCCGAAACTCGGCATCGACTGGCAGATTCCGCCGGAAAATTACCTGTTGTCGGAGAAGGACCGCAAAGGCGTCCCGTTCGACGAAGCCGAATATCTGTAATGGGGAAAACTGACACAATGCGGATTCTGATCACAGGAGCAAACGGAATGCTCGGCCGGACCCTGCAGCGCAAGCTCGCCGGCTTCACCCTGATTCCGACCGACCTGCCGGAAGGCGACATCACCGACGAAACGAAATTCGACGCTCTGATGGCGAAGGAGAAGCCTGACGCGGTCATTCACTGCGCGGCCATGACCGCCGTCGACAACTGCGAGAGCAATCAGGATCTCGCCTTCAAGCTCAATGCGCTCGGCTCCGCCAACGTGGCGGCGGCCTGCAGCCGGTATCATGCCCGGCTGATCGCAATTTCGACCGACTACGTGTTCGACGGGGCAAGCCCGCGGCCGTACCATGAATTCGACCTCCCGACCGGGGGAGCGACCGTTTACGGGCAAAGCAAATTCGCCGGGGAAGAGCTGATCCGGCACTGCTGCCCGAACCATGTGATCTGCCGGATCAGCTGGCTCTACGGTCCCGGCGGCCCGAGCTTCGTGCATGCGATGCTGAAGCTGGCCGACGGCAGCCGCCCGGAACTGAAGGTTGTCGATGACCAGCGCGGCAACCCGACCAGCACGCTCGCCGTGGCCGACGCGCTGCGCGGAATTCTCGAACGGCCGCTGCTGGCCGGAACCTTTCACCTGACCTGCGAAGGAGAGGCGAGCTGGTATGATTTCGCCCGCGAAATCTTCCGGCAGCGCGGAATCGAGCAGAAAGTAACTCCATGCACGACCGCGGAGTTTCCGCGCCCGGCCCCGAGGCCGGCGAATTCGCGGCTGGAAAAACGGATGCTGCGATTGTGCGGGCTGCCTCCGATGCCGGAATGGCGTGAAGCGCTGGCGGAGTTCCTGAAATCCGGTCTTTGAAAATTCCCCTGACAACCGATCCCATGCCAAAGGAGGAAAAATGACATTGAAATCATATGTCCTGATGTGCGCATTGGCGTTCTCCGCCGTTCTCTCGGCCAATCCGCTCGCCCTGCCGGAATACACACGCGAAGTCAAGCTGACTTTCGCAACGCCGGAGGCGGCAAAAGAGGCAAAACTCACTCTTCTCCCGCTCCCGGCAGGAAAGCATTTCGCGTTTTCGACCCGCTGGGACGACAGCAATCCGAAACATGCGAGAATGGCCGAGCTGCTTGCGAAGCACGGTTTCAAGGGGACCTTCTTCCTCGTCGCCCGGGATGACAAATTCTATGACGAGACCCTGCCGCTGCTGACCCGGAAGGGGCACTCGGTCGGCAACCATACCCTGAACCATCCGAATCTGGCCACGCTGATTCCGAACGAAGTTTCGCGCCAGATCCTGCAGAACCGGGCCGAATACGAAGCCCGGACCAACCAGCCGGTCAACGCCTTCGTCCTGCCGTACTGCGCCTATAAAAACGGCAGCGACAGCCTGAGCCCGCTGCGGATCGGTGAAGCGCTGTACCGCTCCGGCGAACTCGGCTCCCCCGAATATTTCCCGAATCTTGAGGAGGAATACGGGCTCCCGGCCGGCAGCTGGTCGGTCAGCAGCCTGTTCTCGATCGACGACCGTCACCCCTCGGCGGAAAGGTTCGACAGCGAGATCGAAAAACGGCTCAAGAGCATGAAGCCCGGCGATTATTTCCACGCGACGCTCGGACTGCACACCTGGCAGGACGACAAAGGGTTTGAAACACTCGACGGGATTTTTGCGAAATATGCGAACCGTCCCGACTGGTGGTACTGCAATGAAAACGAATACAACGCCTACCGTTACGCGGCGCAGCATACGCGAATTGAGAAGCGTGTGGAAGGCAACCGCGCAATCTTCCTTCTGGCCGGGCCGACTCCGGCCGCGCTCGGTTCCGATACGCCGCTCTGGGCGGCGGTGACGCCGGCCACGGCGGACGGGAAAACCCGGGTCAGACTGCCGCACACGCTCGCCATGCCGGAGAAGATCGACCTGGTCGTCACCAACGGCAGCGACCTGGTCAAGCCGAAAAAATTCCCGGCCGTCGCGGTCTCGCTGCAGATGAATCTCGAAGAAGAGAGAGTCACGCTGACGCTGGCCAACCAGGGCAAGCTCCCGCTCACGAACGTCACGGTCGCTTTCCGGCTGCCGCTGCTGATCACGACCGACGAACGGGTTCCGCGAAAAAGCGCCGAGCTGATCGCCCCGGGCTCGACCGTCACCTACTCGGTCAATTTCACGGAACAGCGGAAAACCGCGCTGTACCAGTGCGGCAGGCTGTTCGCCGCGGCGGAAGTGGACTTCGAACTCGATGAAAAACCGCAGCGGCTCTGGGTCGCCACGACCGACGAGCTGCCGCAGTTCGCCGAAGCGGTTCCGCGCGACACGGCGCTTGCCCTCGGCCCCCTTCCCCCGGAATCCTTCACGCCGGAGCTGCTCGCCGCGGCCTCGAATCCGCAGGAATCGCTCTCCAACTGGGAACCGCTCAAAGCCGGCGAATGGAATCTGCCGTACCTCGTGCAGATCCCGAAGAAGGAGAAGGAGCAGGTCGCCGTCGCCCTCACCTTCCGGGCGGAGGCCGCGATCGACGGCTGGAAACTCCACGTCGGCTCCCGGGATGTTCTGGGTGTCTATTTGAACGGCAGCAGGATTGAAGTCAAATCGCTGCCGGAACGGATCAAGGCCCTGAAAGGGCTGAACCGTCTCGTCGTGCTCTACAAGGCGAACGGCGGGCCGCACATGATTTCGGTCTCCAAGGGCAGCAATCCGAATCTCCCGGTCGAATTCGTGCAGCAATAAGGACGGATACGCTTTTTTCATCCTCCGCTTGCAAACCCTCCTCTGCCGGCTTATATTGAAACGGCCGGAGGGGGGTGGCATGTGTGGTTCGAAATGCGGAAGAAAACCTGAAGGCGGGCGGAAATTCCGGTAACGCTGTTCTGCTGCCGGCCCTTCAACACTGCGGCGAGCATATTCGCGGCATCGGCCAGCTGTTCATTCTGATCATCCTCAATTCCAAGTAAGGAGCGGAAATGTTTTGTTCGAAATGCGGAACCAGACTCGAAGAGGCGGCCCGGTCCTGCCCGCTCTGCGGAGAACCCTGCCGGCGGCAGTCAACGCCGCCGGTCTCCTTCGACAGCGGCCTCGTGTGGGCGATCCTCACCACGGTCTGCTGCTGTCAGCCCTTCGGCATCGCGGCAATCGTCCTGGCCTGCCAGGCCTCCAGCTACGCGGCGGCCGGCAACTTCGACGCGGCGGAGAAAGCGGCGAAAAGCTCAAAGCGTTTTTCCCTGATCGCGTGTCTGGTCTTCGCCGGACTGATCATGCTGGTCATCCTGTCCCAGCTTCTCATGTTCTTCGTTCCGTTCCTGCTCCTGCTGTTTGCCGGAGCCGCGTCGAACCCATAGAAAGCCGGAAGGAGAAAAGCGCGGCAATTGAACGACCGCCGCCTTTTACGCATCCGTCAGCGGCTGCGGGCTTCCTCCCTTCTTCGGATGCCCCGCCGCATAAAGCGTAAAAACGACCAGCCCCGCCGTCATGCCCGCCGCAATCGCAATCATCGCAATCCGGCTGGCCTCCCGGCAGCCCGTCACGTTCAGCAGCGTGCTCACGAACATCGTCCCGGCCACAATCGAAAAACTCTTGTGGATGTACTGCGCATATCCGGTATCAAACGCGATCCGGTGCATCCGCACCCCGAGCGGAAACCCGACGAAACCGCCAGCCGCCACCAGCATTGCTCCCCAAAGCACCTGCCATGCCACCGCATCGGCGTGGAACAGATAAGTCAATCCGCCTGAAAGAGTGGTCAGCGTCACCATGAGTCGCACAATCCGGCTCGTGTAATGTTCCGGAACCCGGAACACCGAAGTCAGAAGCGGACGCATCAGGATTCCGCCGCCGAGTCCGAGCATCGACGACAAAACCCCCGTCGCCACCCCGGTTCCGAACACGCCGAACCGTTTCTTCGGCGGAAACGCCCCGAATTCATCGGCGTAGACCCGGGTGGTGGAACAGGCGGTCTGCACACCGATCAACAGGATGAAACCGGCCAGCATCCATTGCAGCACATCCGGGCTGCCGAAAAAGCGGAACAATTCCTCATTCAGCAGCTTGCCGAAAAACGAAGCGCCGATCGCGCCGGCCGCCAGCGGAATCACCACAAGCCGCCCCGGCTGATCCTTCTTCCAGCCGATCTCCGGAAACTGCCGAACCACGGTCGGGATTGTGGCCGGAACCATCTGAAGCAGGCTGATGCCGACCGCATCGAACGGTTCAAACCCGAGGATCAGCATGGCCGGAACCACAATCCAGCCGCAGCCGACTCCCCAGAAGCCGCCCGACATCATGCCGACCAGCCCGATCAGCGGGCCGGCGATCCACAGCAGCTGGTTCATCGGCGCGCCTCCGACGCTTCGGCGATGAAATCAGTCAGGAACGGTTCGCAGCGGTCGAACGCGCCGCCGTGGTCGGCTCCGGCGATGTGGAAACAGCGAACCAGCGGATGCCCGAGCGCCGCGAGGCTCGCCGCCATCAGCGCGTTCTCCTCCGGCCTCCCCGGCATGTCGAGCCCGGATTCGCCGGTCACCAGCAGGATCGGCGGCAACTCCGGCGACAGATGGCCGAGCGGCGCATAGCGGTCGATCACCGGCTCAAACTGGCTCTGCGGATAGTGCAGGTCGATTTTAAGCTGAAAATGAGTGGTCATCTGTCCGCTGACCAGCAGCAGCCCGGCCAGTTTGCGCGAATCGATGCCGTATGCGGCCAGGTACGACCGGTCCATTCCGGTCATGGCGGCGAGCCACGCCCCCGCCGACATGCCGCCGACGAACACCCGCTCCGGATCGATGCCGCGCGCTTCGGCGCGTTTCAGCGTCCAGGCCGTCGCCGCGACCGCATCGGCCAATGCCGCCGGAGCCGGAAACTCGGGGCTCAGCCGGTATCGCGCCTCAATTACCGCCATCCGGCCGTCGAAAAGCGCATCCGGCACTTCCCGGCCGCCGCCGGTCAGCCCCCCGCCGTGGAACCAGACCACCGCCGGAAACGCCGTCCCCCGCTTCGGAATCCGGAGATACAGCTGCTGATCCGTTCGTCCGCGCCCGCCGAAGTCCGCCGTTTCAACCGGATGGTAGGCATCCTCATTCGGAATCCCGAGATCGTCCCATTCGCTTCTCATGGCTGTTTTCCCTCCATCGGGTTGCAAGATTCAAAAAAGCATATTATTGTATACAGTATACATTATTTGAGAAAACGCAAATGAAAAACAGGATTTTCCGCAGAATTCGGTTCGGAAAACCCGGACAAACCGGCTTTTTCAGGTTTCCTCCGCCGATGCGATTGACATTCCGGCGGAAAGCGGGTATTGTAACAATGCGGCCGGACACGGCCGCTGCATGAGGAGGAAAACGAACCTGAAACCTTGAGGCCTACAGCCGAGAGGGCAACTTTTCGGGGAATCCAGGAGATGGTATGTTAATGCCATCGAAACATTAACAATGCCTTTCTCGGAGGTGTGAGTACGGCGGAGCCGCACGGAACACCGTAGAGCGGGGCCCCCGAAAAGTATCATCCGTCGCGCAAGCGCTGTGGATGACAAGCCCGACTTGTCCTCCGCAGCCTCGGCGAAGGAGGAAGGGGGGCAACTTTTTGGGAAAAATATTAACAATGCCTTTCTCGGAGGTGTGAGTACGGCGGAGCCGCACGGAACACCGTAGAGCGGGGCCCCCGAAAAGTACCCGAAGCTTTTGGGCATTCGGCCCAAAAGACCCGAGGCCCGTGGCCGAAGGGGGGCAACTTTTTGGGGAACTTAGGAGAACAATTATGAGCCAGAATTTCATCGAGGTCGATTCCGGGAAATGCGTCAGGTGCGGGTTCTGCATCATCGACTGCCCGACCTGCGTGCTTGAGATGGGCGACAACGGCCCGCAGGTCCGCGAAGACCAGTGCATCGAGTGCGGTCACTGCGTGGCGGTCTGCCCGACCGAGGCGCTCGACAACACCCGGACCCCGCGCGCCGAACAAAAGCCGTTCGACCCGGCCGAACTGCCGACGCCGGAGCAGGCCGCCTGTTTCCTGCGCACGCGCCGCTCCATCCGCGGCTTCCTGGATAAACCCGTGCCGCGTGAAACGATCGACAAGCTGCTGGATATCGCCCGCATCGCTCCGACGGGAGGCAACACGCAGGGCGTCCGCTTCCACATCATCCACAACAAGGAGAGGCTCCGGGAAATCACCGCCGCCGCCATGGCCTGGGCCGAACAGCGGCTGGATCTCGCCCCGCACCTCGCATCGATGGTCGCCTACCACCGCGCCACCGGCAAGGACAACGTGCTGCGCAACGCGCCGTACCTGATCCTGACGCTGATGGACGAAGCCACCAAGCCGATGTTCCGCCAGAACGGCCGCTTCATGCTGACCTATGCCGAACTCTACGCGCCGATGCTCGGGCTCGGCAGCTGCTGGGCCGGCTGGGCGGAAGCCGCCGCGATCTCCGGCGATCCGCAGACGCTCGGGCTTCTCGCGCTACCGAAGGGGAAGGTCGTCACCGGGGCGATCGTGGTCGGCATTCCGCGTTACCGCCACAAGCGCATCCCGACCCGGCATCCGCTCGAAGTGACCTGGGTGGAGTGAAATGGCGCTGGAGAAAACCAATCTCAGCGAACAGGCCTACCGGCTGCTGACCGAACGAATCCTGAACGGGAAATATCCGGCCGGCACGCGGCTGACCGAAGAGGCGCTCGCCGCCGAATTCGGCATCAGCCGCACGCCGTTGCGTGAAGCGCTGCGGCGGCTGACCACGGAGGGGCTGCTTGAAGCGCTGCCGAAACGCGGGCTGCGCGTCACCAGTCCCACCGAAGCGGAGATCGCGGAACTCTTCGAATGCCGCAGCATGATCGAGCCGCCGGCGCTCGCCGCGACGCTGCCCCGGATTCCGCAAGACGAGATCCGCTCCCTGCTCGACCGGCTCGAAAGCGCCGCGCCGGAGGAGTCCCTCGCCGTCGATGAAGCAATGCACCGGCTTGTAGCGGAGTACTGCGGCAACCGTTTCCTGCGCGAAATCATCCTGAACCTGATCCGGCGGAGCGCCCCGTTCCGCACGATGCGGACCTACTCGACGCCGGAAGAGCCGAAGGCCGAACGCACGGCACTCCTCGCCGCCATGCTTGAAGGGGACGAAGAGAAAAGCGCCCGGCTGCTGGCGGAACATTTTCACTTCCGCAGCTTCCGGGCGGACGGCGCCGGTATCGCGCCGCCGGCACAGCCGCCCGGGAGCTGACCTGTTCAGGAGAGGCGAACGCCCGCTCTTTCCGGCGTTATCCCCCCTCCGGATTCAGCCGTATCAGCGTGAACGTCGCACTATTCTGCCCCGGAATACCGGGTCGGATCGGGAACCCCGGCCTCTCTGAACCCGGCGATCCGCAGAGCGCACGAGTCGCACTTCCCGCAGCTCCGGCCTTCGGAGTCGGGATTGTAACAGCTCGTGGTCAGAGCGTAATCGACGCCGAGGCGGGTGCCGGTTTCGATGATCTGCGCCTTGCTCAGATTCTGAAGCGGAGCATTGATCCGGTAGCTCCATCCTTCATCCACGGCGCAGGTGCCGAGCCGGGCGGTTTCGCGGAACGACTCGATGAATGCGGGGCGGCAGTCCGGATACCCTGAATAATCGACGCTGTTGACGCCGATGAAAATATCGCGGGCGCCGAGCACCTCCGCCCATGCGGTCGCGAACGACAGAAAGATCAGGTTCCGGGCCGGAACGTAGGTGATCGGGACGCCGGGCGACGCCGATGCCTCCGGCACCTCCAGCGCATCGTCGGTCAGGGCGGAGCCGCCCCAGAGCCGCAGGTCGATCTTCACGGTATTGTGCTTTGCCGCGCCGAGCTGCTTCGCCACCTTTTCCGCCGCTTCGAGTTCGCAGAAATGGCGCTGCCCGTAGTCGAACGAGAGCGCATAACATTCGAAATTTTCCGATTTCGCAATCGCCAGAACAGTGGCGGAGTCGAGTCCGCCGCTTAAAAGAACTACAGCCTTCTTCATCTTGATTCCTTTCCGATGCGATAATATACACCCGTTCCGGCCGGGGGTCAACAGACGCACGGTGCACAAATGCGGAAAGGCCCGTAAGGGCTCTTCCTCACTCCCACGCCTCGGCCGCCAGCGCGTCGAAAACCGCCTGCAGATCGTCGTAACGAAGGGCGGCGTAACGGTCGAGCGGAGTCGGCTGGGCATTGACGATCACGATTTTTCCGCCGCCGCGGCAGGTCGCCAGCGGCAAGGAGGCGGCGGGCTGGACCGTGAGACTGCTGCCGAGAACCAGCAGCAGCCGGGCCCTCCCCAACTCGGCAAAAGCCCGGTCGAGCAGGGCTTCGTCGAGATTTTCCCCGTAAAAGACGATATCCGGCTTGATCAGGCCGCCGCATTCACAACGCGGAATCCGGTCGTCCAGCACCAGCGGAGCGATCTCGCGGTAGCTGAACATCCTGCTGCACCGGAGGCAGTGATGCTGCGCGGGACTGCCGTGAAGTTCAAAAACGCGGCGGCTCCCGGCCTTCCTGTGCAGCAGGTCGATATTCTGGGTGTAAACCGAGTCGAGCCTTCCGGCCTCCTCAAGCCGGGCCAGAACACGGTGGACGGCGGCGGGATGGAAATCGTCCAGCCGGTAAATGAACTCCTTCGCCCAGCCGTAGAACAGCTGCGGTTCGGCGAGGAAGCAGTCGAGCGACAGGATCTCCTCCACCGGTTTTCCGTGCCACGGTTCGAGATAAACGCCGTTTTTGCCGCGAAAGTCGCGGATGCCGGAGAGGGTCGATATCCCGGCGCCGGTGAAGGCGACGGTGTGCTCCGATTCCCGGAGCAGCCGTTTCAATTCCTCATACATGATGACTCGCTTTCCCATCGCCCGGCACGCCGGGGAGCATCACGGGGCGGAGACGGGGGAAAGGGGGGAGGCAGCCTCCTCCTCCTCTTCCTCCTCTTCCTGCGGCCGCAGTTCCCCCTTCCAGAGTCCGAGCCGATGTTTTTTGTAGGTGTAACCGGGCGGAAGCAGATTGGTCCAGATCCGGTCGGGACGCTGCGGAAACTCGGTGCCGAGCAGATAGACGACCCTCTCTCCGGCCGGAAGGCGGAACGGCTCCTGCAGCTTGCGCACCTCTTTGCCGGAATAGAACAGCTCCCCGTACAGATCGAGAATATTGCTTTTGTAAAGGAGGCCGGAGGACTCCGCCTTCATCGCTTCCGCGATGGTTCGGCCGAACTCCCGCTTTTCGCGGTCCTGCGCCCGGTACGGCTGCAGAACAACCCAGAAGAAGATTCCCACCGCGACCGACGTGCAAAGCAGCATGAGCCAGACCGGGCGGGTCCGGCGCCCCCAGTGCAGATAGGCGGCCAGCAGCAGCAGCAGGGCCGAAGCGCCCACCGCGATCACCCGGTAGTGGAACGAATCGCTGAAATCGGAGGTGTGGGTCAAACTCATGAAACTGCTCAGAAACTCCTCCGGCGCGAAGCAGCCGACCGCGATGGCGACCGCCGCGCCGACCGCGAAATATTCGCAGAGGATCAGCCATTTCCGGAACGTATGCCCGTACCGGCGCATTGCGAGCTCGTAGTTGATGCCGACCAGAATCGACAACGGCCCGAGCAGGAACAGAAAGTCGCGCGGATCGTTGTCCGGCAGCAGCCAGAGCAGCCCGAAGGTCGCGATCGTCAGCGTCCGCAGATAGCGGCTGAAAATCGGCGTTTCGTCCAGCGCCTGGAGCGCCACGCAGAACGGGACCCAGGCGATCAGCGTCCACGGCAGCAGCCGGACGGCGAACTCGACCGGAAAGCAGAGAAGCTTCAGCAGATATTCGAGAAAAGAATTTTCCGCCCACCAGAGCGATTCGAGCGGCACCGTATGCGACATCACCCAGTACGGCAGCCCCCAGAGCAGAACCGTTCCGGCCAGAATCGCAACGCCGATCGGGAAACCGGCCTTGCGGAACTTCGACTTGACCGACAACGGCCGCCGGAAGAAGAACATCGGAAATACGAACAGCAGGATCACCCAGAAGCCGCCGGCCAGAAATCCGAGCGCCAGCAGCCCGAGCGCACAGATCCACCCCATGCTCCAGTTCGTCCGGCGCACACCGAACTGGAAAAAGACCAGCTGGGCCGCCAGCAGCAGAAACATGCTCATCGTCGCCGGATCGCCGTCGATCCCCTTCTCGAGAATCAGGTTCGACCCGAGAAACATCGCCGCCGCCGCGAAACCCGCCCGCGAAGAGCGTTCGCTCGCCGCCGCGATAAAGACCACCGCCGCCGAAGCAGCCACCATCACGACCGAAAGCAGCCGCAGCGCCAACTCCATCTCCAGCCCGAACCCGCGGTTCAGCAGCGCCGTCAGAGCCGGATAGAGCGGATACGCGTTGCGGATCGCCACGCCGTGCGCCGTCACGATCGAAGATGACGGCGAAAACTCCGCCGCCTGCACGGCATAGAATCCCTCGAGCCGGAACAGCTCCCGGATTCCGAGGAACCAGGGCTCGAACAGGATCAGGAAGGCGACGGCCAGCGTCAGGATGCCGAGCCAGCGCGGTATGTTCGTTTCGCGGTACACGCCCATTTGCAGATGACCTTTATTCCGTCCGGAACGCCTTGATTTCGGCGACCATGGTTTCGAACTCCCTTTCCGTCTCCGGATTCTTCAGCCCGGCGAAACGGTCCACGATAAGGATCGTCAGGATGTTCGCGATGAACCCCGGCACGATCTCGTACATCATCGCGTTCCAGTGGAACGCCTTCCAGACCAGCAGCACGACGAGTCCGGCCACCATGCCGCTGAAGACCGGCAGCCAGGTCATCCGCTTCGAGTAGAGCGCAAAGAGAACCGCCGGACCGAAAATCGCGCCGAAGCCGCCCCAGGCGAAAGTCACGAGATCGAAGATCGAGCTGTCGCGGTCGAAGGCCAGCGCGCAGGCGACCACGGTGATGACGATCACCGAAAAGCGGCTGACCCAGAGTTCCTCCCTCTCACCGCATTGCGGCCGCAGCAGGTGTTTGTAAACGTCGTCGGTCAGGCTCGAAGAGGAGACCAGCAGCTGCGAGTCGATCGTCGACATGATCGCCGCGAGGATCGCCGCCAGCAGGATTCCGCCCGGCAGCGGATGGAACAGCCGCCCGATCATATAGATGAAGACATTTTCGGAATTGACCTTGTCAAGTCCCGGAAACATCGGGGCCGCCAGCGCGCCGATCCAGACCGCCCCGGCCAGCGAAATCACGACCCACACCATCGCGATGGCGGTCGCGCGCGGAAACAGCCGGACCGATCTGATCCCCATGAAACGCACGAGGATGTGCGGCTGCCCGAAATAGCCGAGCCCCCACGCCGCGAGCGACACGACCGCCAGCAGCGCGGCCGGAGTCGTCTGCTCCGGCGGCAGCAGTGAAAACGAGATGTCCCGCGCCGCAAACGCCTGCTCGATACTGCCGGCCGGGAGCGTCGTGTACGCGTAAATCGGCAGAACCACAATCGCGAGGAACATCAGGATTCCCTGGAACAGGTCGGTCCAGCAGACCGCAAGAAAGCCGCCGAGCAGCGTATAGAAGATCATGACTCCCGCCCCGATCAGCACGGCGGCGACATAGTCGATGCCGAACATCGTTTCGAAGAGCTTCCCGGCGCTGACCAGGCCGGCCGCGGCGTAGACCGTGAAGAAGAAGAGCGTGAAAACCGCCCCGGCGATGCGGATCAGGTTCTTCGGCGCCCGGAAACGGCGGTCCAGGAAGCTGTTGAGCGTCAGCGAATCCATCATGCCGGTGTAGACCCGCAGCCGCGGCGCGACGATGAGCCAGTTCAGCAGCGTCCCGCCCAGCAGGCCGACCGCGATCCACATCTGGTTGATGCCGAAAAAGTAGACCGCTCCGGGCAGCCCCATCAGCAGCCAGCCGGACATGTCGCTGGCCTGCGCCGAAAGTGCCGTGACCCAGCTGCCGAGCCCGCGGCCGCCGAGCAGGTAATCCTCGAGATTGTTGTTCGCGCGCCAGCAGAAATAGAGACCGGTACCGATCATGAGCAGCAGATAAAGTCCGAACGTGAGATAGGTCTGCCAGGTCATCTGGTAGGGCGTCATCGCAAAAATCGGCGTATACAAAACAACATCTCCTGTAATAGACTCGACGGTGAAACAGCAGTAAGGCGATAATGTACCATCGCAAGCCGGGTTTGTCAATGCACCGCGGAACGGAAACCGGGAAAGATCACGCCTCCGGCGCACCGTCGTTCCGGGAGATGCGGATCGAAAGCTCCCCCTGCCGCGGCGCGCGCCCCTCGAAACCGTCGATCAGCTTGCCGACCAGCAGCCGGACCAGCTCCGCGATGCTCTGTTCGACGAGCATGCAGTCGAACGGAAAGATCACCGGGTTTTCGACCGTGCGGTGCACCACGAGCTTCAGGTCGCCCGGCACGCGCAGCCCGCGGGCGTAAAGTCCCATGGTGACCCCCGCGACAAGATCGTCCGAAAAGAGCATGACCGCTTCGGGGCGCTGCGGAGACGACAGGGTCCTGCCGATGCCGACATAGCCGAAGTGGTCGATGTCGAGAATATCGGCGCCGTAGTCGTCGCGCCCGAAGATCCAGCCGGGCCGGATCTCGATGCCGGAAGCCTCCGCCGCCGTCCGGAGCCGCCGGTAAAACGGCGCGAGGTAGGACTCCCCGCCGCCGGGGTGGATGATGCCGGCCGTGCGGCACCCCTGCCGCTTCACCCCCTCGACCATCGCATCGGCCAGCCGTTCCGTGAAAAAGGAGACGCCGCCGGGAATGCCGAGCGCGGTGATCGCCGTGAACGGGACCGGCAGCCGCGCGAACCGGTCGAGCTCCCCGCCGGTCATGCTGCGGACCACAACGCCCTGAATGCGGCGCGACGCGGCCAGCCGCGAAAGGAGCTTCCATCCCTCCCCGGAGGCGGTGTCGTAGATCACCTGGCACTCCGGAATCCCCTGCGCCGCGAGCTCGCGCTCAAGCAGCTCCGCAAGCGGCCGCGTGAACCGTTCGCCGCGGCGCGTATAAAGTTCGGGCAGAAAAAACGCCACCCGGTGCATCCGGGTGCGGCCGATCACGATCGACCCGACCTTCGGGCGGCGGACGATCAGCCCCTCCCGCGCCAGCTGGGCGATCGCATAATGCACATTCGCCTCGGCCGTCCCGACTTCGGCGGCGAGCTTCCGCGCCGGCGGCAGCACCGCCCCCTCCGACAGCCGCCCGGAACGGATCGCCTCGCGGTAGAACTCCAGCACCTGCGAGCGGATGCTCGCACCCGGAACAATTGTCAACCTGTCATCCATAATCCCTTATTATAATCCCGGAAGTCGCGGATTACAAGAAAAAGCGACAAATAATCACTATAATCATCAATCAACTGTTGACATTTGCGGCAAGTTCGGGTATAATATACGGAAATCCAATCCGGGAGATTACGATGGAACATCAGATGAAGCTCACGATCGATTACACGCGGAAAGCCGGTACGGTGCGCCGGCTGAACGGAGTCAACCTCGCCCCGCCGCCGATTGCGGAGAAAGCCTCGCGCGATCTGTCGGCGGACTTCGCCGCGCTGCGCGCGCCGTATGCGCGGCTGCACGACGCGTCGCTCGAAAACGGCAACATGCGTCTCGTGGACGTGCCGTTCCTCTTCGGCAACTGCGACGCGGACGCCGCCGACAAGGCGAACTACTATTTCCGGCAGACCGACGACTACCTGGCGACCTGCCGCCGCTGCGGAAGCGATATCATCTACCGGCTCGGCGTCAGCATCGAACACGGAATCGGGCGCTATTACGCATTCCCGCCGGAGGATTTCGAAAAGTGGAGCGACATCTGCGTCAACATCGTGCGCCACTACAACGAAGGGTGGAACGACGGATTCGCCTGGAACATCCGCTACTGGGAAATCTGGAACGAGCCCGACCTCGCCGGCAACATGTGGAATGCGCCGCTCGAACGCTACTTCGAACTCTACGCCCTGACCGCGAAAAAGCTCAAGGCACGTTTCCCCGGCGTCAGGGTCGGCGGCCCGGCCTATGCCTGCAGCGACCCCGGACGGATCAACGCCTTTCTCGACGCCTGCCGCGCCGCCGACGCGCCGCTCGACTTCTTCAGCTGGCACTGCTACACGGCCGACCCGGCCGAAATCGCCGCCCAGCCGGCCCGGGTGCGCGCCCTGCTCGACGCGAAGGGCTTCACCGGCACCGAGCTGCACCTGAACGAATGGCATTACTTCAACGCCGACTGGAAAAAACTCCGCAGCGACGCCCGCTACTGCCGGGAGGTTCATACCGGAGCGGACGGCATCAACGGCATCGATGCGGCGGCCTTCGCCGTCTCCGTCCTCACCCGCTGGCAGGATACGCCGCTCGACCTCGGCAACTATTATACGGCCACCGTGATGCAGGGCTGGGGGCTCTTCGACAACTACGGAATCCCGTTCAAAACCTACCATGCGCTGAAGGCGTTCGGCGAACTGGCCGGCGGCGCCCGGTTCCGCGCGGCCTCGCCGTCGCCGGAGGTCACGGTGCTGGCCGGCGACGGCGCCGTGCTCGTCTCGCGTTTCAAAAGCACGAAGCCGGTCTCCGTCGTCTTCGAGGGGGGCATGCCGGAACGGATGCAGGTGCATCTGCTCGACCGGGAGCACGACCTCGAACCGGTCGCCGCCGAACCCGCCGGAAACGTCCTCGCGCTCCCGGGCGAAGGCTCCGCCGTCTGGCTCATCGCCACAGCCTGAAAGGAAGCCGTATCATGAGCGGGAAATCTCCTCTTGAGCTCCTGAATATCGTGCCGATGCTGCCGGAACACCGCGAAGAGCTCGCCGCCGACACGCTCGACCTCCTCCGGCGCGGCTGCATCAACCGGACCGCGTTCATCCTGACGCTCGTGCCGGAGGGGAATCCGCCGGCGGATAAAGCGAAGGTCCTCGGCGAACGCTTCGAACAGTTCCGCGCCGCACTCGGCAAAACCGACATGCCGGTCGGAATCCTGATCCAGGCGACCATCGGCCACGGATGGGTGCCGAACACGCCTTCGGAATTCCAGCGCATCGTTCTTCCCGACGGAGAGCGGCCGTATATGTTCTGCCCGCTCGACGAAGCGTTCCGCGCCTGCATCGGGGACGCGGTCCGCCGCCTCGCGGCGCTGCGGCCGGATTTCCTGATGGTCGATGACGACTTCCGGCTGCTGACCGGCCGGGACGGCTGCTTCTGCCCGCTGCACCTCGCGCGCTTCAACCGCGAACAGGGCACGGCTTACGACCGGGAGACGCTGGCCGCCGCTCTCGGGAAGGATGCGGCGCTCGCGGCGAAATACGATGCGCTGCTCAAACAGTCGCTCATCGAACTCGCCGGAGTCATCCGCCGCGCCGTCGACGAGACCGACCCGGAGATGCCGTGCAGCTTCTGCGCCTGCAGCCGGGATATGCGCCACGCGCCGGCGATCGCCCGGATACTCGCCGCGCCCGGCGAACCGCTGACGATCCGGATCAACAACGCCCGTTACCTGAACGAATCGCTGCGCACGGTGCCGGAGTGGCTCATGTTCACCGCCCGCCAGATCGCGGCCTGCCCGCCCGGAAGCCGGCTGCTGGCCGAACCGGACACCTTTCCGCACAACCGTTATTCGACCAGCGCGGCCATGATGCACCTGCAGCTGACCTGCTCGATCCTCGAGGGGTGCCGCGGCGGAAAATTCTGGCTGAGCCGGAGCGGCTGCTGGGAGCCGGAAAGCGGCCGGCTCTACCGCGACACCCTCGCCCGGAACGTCCGTTTCTATCAGGCGCTGGCCGAACTGCCGGTCGAATGGACCGGCGCAGCGACCGTCCTGCCGGAAACGCCGCCGTTGAACTTCCCGCTCGCGTCCCGGAGCGACTCGAACCGGACGTGGAGCACGCAAGTCCTCGGCAAAATGGGCATCCCGTTCCACTTCACGACCTCTCCCGGCGGCATCGTCACGCTGGCCGGCAGCGACTGCGACGCATTGAGCGATGCGCAGCTGAACGAGCTCTTCTCCCGGCACAACTGCCTGCTGGACGGCCCGGCCGCCGTCGCCGCCTGCGAACGCGGCTTCGGCCCCGCCATCGGCGTCGCGGCCGAGGCGTGGAACGGCAAGCCGGTCACGTTCGAGCTGACGCGGGACGGGAACCGGATCCCCGCCGCGGCGACCAACGACCGGGAAGCCCGTTTTGCGAAACTGACCCCGCTGCCGGGAACCGAGGAGCTCTCGAAATTCTACCATACCTCCTCCGGCGTCAGTCCGGAGAAGGAGTATATGATGCCGGGCGCGACCTTTCGCCGAATCCCCGGCGGCGGCCGCATCGCCGTGATCGCCTCGCCGGTCACGCAGTACGGCTTCGCCGCATTCAGCATGCTGAACCAGAGCCGCAAGGCGCAGCTGCTGGAGATTTTCGAGCGGTTCGGCGGCCTGCCGTGGCATTTTCCCGGCGACGACGAAATCCTGCTCAAAACCGGCAAGGCGGAAGGATACGAGATCGCACTCCTGATCGATCTTTCGCTCGACGACGTGCCGGAAGTGCAGCTGGCCGGCCCCGCGGAAAAAGCCGCCTCGGTCGAAACGCTGCTGCCGGACGGAAAGTGGGAACCGGCGCAGTTCGTCCGCGACGGCGGAGAACTGCGCATTTCCCGTGCGCTGCGGCCGCTGCGGCCGCTGGTGCTGCGGATCAAACTGAATCAATAAAGGACAAGTTCCACCAATCAAGCGAGGATCTATGATGTATAACGATGTGAAGGAATTCGGAGCTGTCGGAGATGGTGTAACAAAGGATACACAGGCGATTCAGGCTGCCCTCGATGCCGGCGGGCTGGTATTCTTTCCGCCAGGAACCTATCTCTCAGGAACTCTCCACCTGAGAAGCGGGGGCGGACTTCTGCTTTCTCCCGGCGCAACCCTGCTTGCCAGCCCCGATCCCGAGGATTATAACAAAGATGATTTCTGTCCGCAAAATCGTGTATTCCAAACGGAGATCGTGAGCGGCAGACACCTGATAGCAGCCGTGGAAGTAAAAGATATCGCCATCTGCGGCGGAGGGCGCATCTGTGGTAACGACTCGGCATGGTTGACCGAACCGGATCATACGCTCGGCGTGACTCCTCCGTTTCTGAAGCGCCGACCGGACCGGCCGGGGCAGATGCTTTTCTTCTGCGAGTGCAGCAATATTACGATTCATGATGTGGAGTTGACCGGGGCTACCTATTGGCACTGTTTCCTGCACGGTTGCGAAAATGTCGGCATTCACGGGATCCGGATCCATTCCAACCCCAGGGTTATAAACAACGACGGAATTGATATCGACTGCTGCCGTCAGGTAACGATCAGCGACTGCATCATCGAAACGGGCGATGACTGCATCACCCTGCGCGGAAACAGCGAACCGCTCAAAACAATGCACGCATGTGAATACGTGACTGTTTCGAATTGTATCCTCAGCAGTTATTTTGCGAATGCAATCCGGGTGGGAGTCGGAGGCGGAGAGATCCGGCACTGCTGCTTCAACGGCATTTCGATCTTCCGGACACGAACAGCAATCTGCCTGGTCTCCCGCTATTCTTCGGTAAGCCGCGGGGTGGATATCTCCGATATCGATTTCTGCAATATGCAGCTTCACGCAAAACGCCCGTTCAACATCAAGCTTGACAATGCCGAGGACGAACCGTCACCATGTCGGCGAACCATTCGGGACATCCGTTTCTCAAATGTGTCGGGAACTGCACAGTTGACCGGCTTTATCAGCGGAACGACAGAAGGAAAAATCGAACGTCTGCGTTTTCAGAACATTTCCCTTATCTATGGCGGTTGTGGCACACGGCCGGACCGCGATGAAAACGGTCACTGGGGATGTAGATCCACCTGCAACGCCATCGAGCTCACTCATACATCCGATATCGTATTCTCAGATGTCTCGATCAATTATGACGAAACCGCATCCGGCTGGAAACACGATATTTCCGCCCGCAACTGCAACGTCCTCACCTTCAACCGTTGTCATTTTTCCAACGAAACGGATGAACAATAACAGGAAACCTGCCATGATACACGCATACGCCGATTTTTCCAGGGAAGCCGGCACCATCCGCAAAGTAAACGGAGCGAACCTCGCGCCGCCGGTCTCGAACTTCACCGCCCACGGCAACCTCAACGACGCCTACCGGGCAATGAAGCTGCCCTATGCGCGGCTGCACGATTCGCCGCTCGACAATCCGGGCATGCGCCTCGTCGACATTCAGCAGATCTTCTGCAACGCCGGGGCCGACGCGGACGATCCTTCCAGCTACTATTTCCGGCAGACCGACGACTACATCGCGAACTGCCGCCGCTGCGGAACCGACATCATCTACCGGCTCGGCACCAGCATCGAACACTCGAACGAACGCTATTACAGCTATCCGCCCGACGATTACGAAAAGTGGGCCGACATCTGCATCCACATCATCCGCCACTACAACGAGGGGTGGAACAACGGCTTCAACTGGAACATCCGTTACTGGGAGATCTGGAACGAGCCCGATCTGCACGACAATATGTGGAACGCCGACCTCGAGGAGTTCATCCGGTTCTACGGCATCGTCGCCGCGCGGATCAAGCGGCGTTTCCCGAAGCTCATGATCGGCGGCCCCGCCTTCTGCGGGCTCAACGAACACCAGCTGCGGCTCCTGGCCGCCGAGTGCCGCAGAACCGGCGCGCCGCTCGACTTCTTCAGCTGGCACAGCTATACGGCCGATATCGGCTGGATGCTTGAACAGCCCCGCATCGCGCGGCGCGTGCTCGACGAATGCGGCTTTCCGGGAACCGAACTGCACCTGAACGAATGGCATTATTTCAATGCGGACTGGCGCCAATACCGGAACGACCGGCTCTACTGCCGCGAAGCCAATCGCGCGATGGACGGCCTGCACGGCATCGACTCCGCCGCGTTCCTGACCTCGGTGATGACCGGCTGGCAGGACGGTCCGATCACAATGGGCTGCTATTACACCGCCGGCCTCTGCTGGGGCGTCTTCGACAAATACGCGGTTCCGTACAAGACCTACTACGCGCTGAAGGCGTTCGGAGACCTGACCGATTTCCCGCAGCGCCGCCGGACCGGTTCGGACCGGGAGAACGTCCGGCTGCTGGCCGGATGCGATCCGGGCGGAAACGCGGCGCTCCTGGTCAGTTCCTTCAAAAATGCGGAACCGATCGAACTCGGCATCTCCGGCGCCGACCTCTCCGCAATGCGGCTTCTGCGCCTCGATTGCGAACTTGATCTCGAACCGGTTGAACCGGAGTTCCGGGACGGCAAGCTGATCCTGACGCCGACCGCAAGCTCGAACGTCTGGTTTCTCCCGGGGATTGCAGCCGGAAAATGATCCTCGGAATCATTCTGCTGGCCATCACCGGCGCCTGCTGGGTCATCATCGGCGCGGTGGCGGGACACGCCGCGCGCCGGAATCTTCCGGTCGGAACGGTGCAGGCGTGTTCGGCCGTGCTGTCGGTGCTGATCAGCAGCGCGGTGCTGTACTGCCGTCCCGATCCTGAATGCGCGTTTTCAATCCGATTCTGGACGATGGCGTCGATTTTCGGCTCGGGATTCTTCAACTACTTCGTCATCCAGCTGATGAGCCGGGCGATGAAAACCGGGCCGAACGGGATCGTCTGGGCGACGATTCAGTCCGCGCTGATCTTTCCGTTCCTGGTCGGCGTGCTCTGTTTCGGCGTGGCGCTGACCATACCGCGCCTCGGCGGACTGGCGGCGATCGTGACGGCGCTCGCGCTCTTCGGACTGGCCCGCGACAACCGCGTGCAGGGGAGCGGCTGGAAATGGGCTGCGGTCGGTTCGCTGCTGCTGGCCGGAATCAATCAGAATCTGTCGAATCTGCCGAGCTACTTTCCGGAAGCGGCGGCGGTCGGCAGCGTGAGCCGCTCCCTGGCGGCGTCGCTCGGGACGCTGACCGCGTTCCTGATCGCCGACTGGCGGACGCTGCCGGCCCGGACGGCAGCGCTGAAGAATCCGCTGATGTGGCGTTACATTGCATGCCTCTCCGGAAGCGGGCTGGTCACAGGGTATCTGCTGATGTACCGCGGGCTGAATCTGGTAGCTGAAGCGGGAGCGGGAGCGATCAGTTATCCGGTTCTGGTGTCGAGCTGCATCGTCTCATTCACGCTGTACAGCATCTTCGTTCTGAAGGAGAAACCGAAGCCTCTGCAGCTCGGCGGCCTCGGCCTCGCGCTTTGCGGCATCGTGCTGATCTCGCTGAAGTAACGCCGCCGAAGGCGCGTCGGCGGTACGCACGGCGTTGTCTGCGGACTGGCATACATTCCGGAATGCCGATCTCGCCCAGATAATATAGTTGAAGACGTCGCCCCCGGACCCCCGACCGGCAAGGTGCCGGGGCCGCCGGCGGCTACGCCGCCTTGACGGGAGTGCAGGCAGATCGGCCCACTTCACGCAACTGCGGCTGGGGATAGCTCATCACGTTAAACTGCGCCCGGTCAATATCATGCTTTGGGGAGGCGCGCCCCTTCCGGGGCGCGGTCTTTCTGCGCATCCGCGCAGCAGACCGTGCGGGCTCCCCGTCCGAATCTTCGATTCGGTTTGTGAGCCGGTCGGGCAGACCGCAGTTCGCCTCCGGCGGCCGGGGCGCGTCGCCCCCGGACCCCCGACCGGCAAGGTGCCGGAGCCGCCGGCGGCTCCGCCGCCTTTATGCGTGTACAGGCGGCCGCACAAAAAAGCGTCGGAACCGCAAAATGTTCCGTCACTCTCCGCCGGGCAGATATTCAAAGATGTGTTCGATGTCGCCGGCTCCGATCACGGCAAGCAGCAGCGGCCGCGTCCCCCGGTAATCGAGCGCCGCTTCCGCAATCGCTTTCCACTCCGCATCGAGATAGCGCGCTCCCGCTCCGGCGGCGGCAGCCAGCTCGGCACCTCCGACCGGACCCGATTCGCACCAGGCGGCGAACACCGGAACCACGATGGCCGAATCGGCCTTCGCCAGCTCCGCCGCGAGCTGCGGCAGATATTTCCGCAGCCGCGCATAACGGTGCGGCTGAAAAACCACCCGGAGATGATGCCCCGGATATCCGGCCCGTAGCGTCCCGATCGAACTGGCCAGCTCGGTCGGATGGTGTGCGTAATCCTCGATAACCGTCACCCTTTCCGACTGGAACCGGGTCGCCATGCGGCGTGCTACGCCGCCGAAACTCTCAAGCGCCTTCTCCGCCTCCGCCGCATCGACGCCGAGCAAAACCGCCGCCCGGATCGCCAGATGCGCATTCCAGGCCTGATAGCCGATCCACCGTCTGCCGAAGCTGCCGGGAAGCGGGTATTCAAGACGGAGCGCATCCGGGTGCGATGCAAACAATTCATCGGTATGGAGTCCGGCATAGTAGACCAGGTGTTTGCACTGCGACGCGAAGCGGCGGAAATTCGCAAACAGCTGCGCCTCGCCGCCGACGCTCCAACTGTGGTCGTCCTCGACGTTCGGCACAACGCCGAGATACGGATGCACGAGCGTGTGAGTCCCGTCCGACTCATCCACTTCCGTCACGAAAAGGTCGTCCCCCTCTCCGGCCGAAGCCGAAGGGGCGCCCTTCACCGCCGCCCCGATCAGGAACCCCGGCCTGCGCCCGGCATGGACGAGGATATGGGTCAGCATCGCGGAAATGCTGGTCTTGCCGTGGGAACCGGAGACGGCGACCGGCCGCCGGTATTGCGCCGCGAGCCGGGCCAGAAATTCGCCGCGGCGGATCTGTGGGATGCCGAGCTCCGCCGCGCGCATCCGTTCCGGATTCTCCGGGGTCACCGCCGAAGAGTAGACCAGAAGCCCCGCATCAGGCGGCAGGAAGCCGGCGGAATGTCCTTCCCGGACAGCCGCGCCGCGTGCCGCAAGCAGTGCGGTCTTCGCGTTCAACTCCCGGTCCGAACCGCTGACCGCCGCGCCGCGCGACAGCATGATTTCGGCCAGCGGCGCCATTCCGGCTCCGCCGATCCCGACGAAATGAATCTTCTGCGCCAGGTCACTCATCAAGCTGAAACTGCGTATTGTAAAGTTTGCAGTAAATTCCGTGTTTCGCCATCAGCTCGTCATGCGTCCCCGCCTCGGCGATTCGGCCGTTCTCGAGCACGATGATGCGGTTCGCGTTGCGGATCGTCGAAAGACGGTGCGCAATGGCGAAAACCGTACGGTTCGCCATCACCCGATTCAGCGCCTCCTGCACGAGCTTTTCAGTCACCGTATCGAGCGCGCTCGTCGCTTCGTCGAGAATCAGGATCGGCGGATTCTTGAGGATCGCCCGCGCGATCGCCACACGCTGCTTCTCGCCGCCGGAGAGCCGGAATCCCTTGTCGCCGACCTCGGTGTCGTAACCGTCGGAATGGCGCCCGTCCACAATGAAGTGATGCGCATTCGCAAGCTTTGACGCCTCGATGATCTCCTCGCGCGTCGCATCCGGGCAGCCGTAGGCGATATTGTTCGCGATCGTGTCGTTAAAGAGGATCGCATCCTGATTCACAACGCCGATGATCCGGCGCAGCGACGCGATTTCATAGTCGCGCACATCGACGCCGTCGATCTTCACCGCACCGCCGGTCACGTCGTAGAAGCGCGCGATGAGATTGGCAATCGTCGTTTTGCCGGAACCGGTCTCACCGACCACGGCGACCATTTCGCCCTTCGGAATCTCGAAGCTCACGCCGTCGATGATCTTGCGTTCATCGTAGGAGAATTCGGTGTCGACGAGCTCGATTTTATCCTTGAACTCATCAAGCCTGACGGCGTCGGGCTTCTCCGGCAGCGACGTGTCGGTATCGATCAGCTCGAAATAACGGTCCGCGGCGGCCATCGACCGCTGGATCGAGGTCACGACCTTCGACAGATCCTTGATCGGCCGGTACGCCATGAAAGCCGGCGCCAGCAGCGCCGCGATCTCGGTGAGCGAGATGCCCTGGCTGTACGAATAGACGAAGAAGACCAGCGTCGAAATCACCGCCACAACCTCCATTGCGGGCGAGAGCAGCAGCTGCAGCCGCAGCGCCCGGACCACCTGCTTGAAGTAACGGCGGTTTTCGTTGTGAAACCGCGCACTTTCCGCCTTTTCGGTGTTGTACGCCTTGACCACCCGGATTCCGGTGAAAACCTCGTGCATGCGCGAAAACACCTCCGCGATGCGGGCGAAACTTTTCTTGTAAACCCGCCGGATCTTGCGGCCGAGGAAGTGGATCGGCAGGAAAATCGCGGGCACGCCGACGAGCAGAATCACGACCAGCGAATAGCTGTCGTACTCCCGGCACGCCATGAGGATGGCGACCAGGCAGGCGAAAATCTGGATCGGCGCGCTCGTGAGGTCCGCAACGGAGTTCGACACGGCGTTTTCGATTGCGGACGTGTCATTCGTCGAGCGGCTGATCAGATGGCCGATGTCGATCTTGCCGTAATACTGCAGCGACTGGTTCACGAGCTTGTCGAACACCTTGTCGCGCAGGTCCGAAACGACTTTCGCGCCGACCCAGCGCGTATAATAGTTGCTGATGAAGGTCGCGAGGTTCTTCACGGTCCAGGCAAGCACGAAAACGAGCACGTAGACGGCAAAAATCTGCCACGCGAGGCGACCGCCGGGCCCGATCGCCTCGAACCGGAACGAAACCGGCCAGCTGACGACGATTTCACGGCCCTCCACCGAAAACGGCAATCCGTATTTCTCCGCCGCCCGGCGCGCTTCGTTCAGGATTTTAGTCAGCTGCGGGTCGTTGTCGACCGGGTGCAGGAGCTCCTGCACGGCTTTCTCCTTCTCCGCGCGAGTCAGCTCCGGCTTCTCCAGAACCTGGACGACGTTCCGGGCTTCGGCTTCGAAAGCCGCAGTGTCTCCCCCGGCGCCCGGCTCGACCGCGCCGACCAGACGCGGGATCATCAGCAGACTCACAAGCAGCGAGCCGCCGACGAGAATGCCCGATACGATTCCGACCGTGAGCCGGAACCAGTAAGGCCGGGCATAGCGCAGCAGCCGGAAATAGCTCTGCGCCTTGAATTCGCCCTCGTTGCCGCTTTTGCGTCCCATGCCGCGCCCTTATTTCAGGAAAGCCGCAATCGCGTCGACGACGCTCCTGCGCTGTTCCGCCGTCGACTCCGGGTAGATCGGCAGCGCCATGATTCTGCCGCTCGCCGCTTCGCTGACCGGATAGTCGCCCGGCTTGCCGCCGAGATCCGCAAAGCATTTCTGCAGATGCAGCGACAGCGGATAGTAGATCGCGCAGCCGATGCCGATTTCACGCAGATGGGCGACCAGCGCGTCGCGCCTGCCGCCGGCGACTTCGATGCAGTACTGGTTGTAGATGTGGCGGACCGGATAAGCCGCCTTCTTCGGCAGCGAGACCTTTCCGTCGAGCCCGGCCGCGGCGAACAGTTCGTCGTATTCGGCCGCATTGTGCTGGCGCGCTTCGCTCCAGCCGTCGAGATACGGCAGCTTGACCGACAAAATGCCGGCCTGCAGCGCGTCGAGACGGAAATTCCCGCCGACATACTCGTGCATGTAGGTGCCGCTCTGGCCGTGGTTGCGGAAAATCTTCAGCAGCTTCGCCTTTTCGGGGTCGTTGCAGGTGACCATGCCGCCGTCGCCGAAACAGCCGAGGTTCTTGCTCGGAAAAAACGAGAAGCAGCCGTAATCGCCGATCGAACCGACCCGGCGCCCCTTGTACTCGGAACCGATCGCCTGACAGGCGTCTTCGATCACGACCAGATTGTGCTTTTTCGCAATCTCCATGATCGGGTCCATATCGGCCGGCTGGCCGAAGAGGTGCACCGGGATGATCGCCTTCGTGCGCGGCGTGACCTTTTCCGCGACCTTCACCGGATCGATGTTGTAGGTCACCGGGTCGATATCCGCAAATACCGGAGTCGCCCCGACGCGGACGACCGCGCCGGCCGTCGCAAAAAAGGTGAAAGGCGGAATGATGACCTCATCGCCGGGGCCGATGCCTTCGACCATCAGCGCGATGATGAGCGCATCGGAACCGCTGGTGACGCCGACCGCGAAATTGCTGGCGCAATACGCAGCGACCTCTTTTTCGAGCTTCTCGACCTTCGGGCCGAGAATGAAATACTGAGAATCGGAAATCTCCGAAATCTCCTTGAGAATTTCCTCCTTGATCGACGCGTACTGCGCCTTCAGGTCAAGCAACGGAACCGCCATATTGTTCTCTCCTTATACTCTCTCACCGAATGGGGCATGAGTCCCCCGGCCGGAACAGCCGCAAAAGACTTCTTCTAATATAACCCTCCATCTGCAATCTTTCACCTTTTTTTTACTTTTTTTTCGCAATTTACTTTGGCCGCGAGTATATTATACCGCAAAAAACGGAAATGAGACAACTATGCGGACCGGAACTGAATTCCAGTGTGAGATCGAAACATGCGCCCTCGGCGGCGACGGCATCGCCCGCGTCGACGGAGAAGTCGTCTTTCTTCCCGGCACGCTGCCGGGAGAGAAGCTGATCGGGCGGATCACCGCCGAGAAGAAAAATTTTTCGCGGGCGGAAATCGTCCGCTTCGGCGCGACGAGCCCGCACCGGGTCGAACCCGGCTGTCCGTACTTCGGCCGCTGTCCCGGCTGCCGGTATCTGCACGCCGACTATGCGTATGAAACCGCCCTCAAGCAGCGGCAGCTGCTCGACCATATGAAAGCGGCGGGCTTCGAATGCGCTCCCGAAGCGGTCGCGGAGCCGTTCGCGCCGAAGCCGGAGCTCGGCTACCGCAACAAGATCGTTCTGCACACCCACAAAGTCAAGGGAGAAACCTTTTTCGGCTATGTCATGGCCGACAACACGACCGTCACCGATATCGCGAACTGCCCGCTGGCGAATCCGGCCATCAACGCGGAGCTTGCCGGACTGCGCGGCGACAAGGGGTTCCTCCACTCGCTGCACGAGGGGATGGACGTGACCTTCCGCCATACGGAGCACGACGGCGTCAAATTCTGGCGCAACGCTCCGGCGAAGAACCTGACATGGCTGCGCGAAGAGACTCCGGCCGGAACGCTGTCGGTGCCGTGCGGCAGCTTTTTTCAGGTCAACCCGGCCGGGGGCGCGCATCTGGTGAAGCGCTTCATGGAGACGGTGAAACGTCTGGAGCCGTCCCGGGTGATCGACCTCTACGCCGGAGCCGGGCTCTTCGGCTGCGCGGCGGCCGCATGCGGCGTAAGCGATATCCTCGCCGTCGAATCCGACGCCGCCGCCGCCGAAGCGGCCAGGTTCAACCTCGCCCGCCGCACCGCCAATGCCAGGGTCGCGGCCGGAGACGCCGGAGACGCACTGAAGGAGCTCGGGCGGGAGGATGCCGCGCACACGCTGCTCATCGTCGACCCTCCCCGCAACGGGCTCGCCTTCGCCGCGATGCAGGCGCTGACCCGCAGCACGCTCGGGCAGCTGGTCTATGTCTCCTGCAACCCGGCGACCTGGACGCGGGACGCGATCCGGCTCGGCAAGGGCGGCTTCCGCCTCCGCCGCCTCGAACTGGTCAATATGTTCCCGAGAACCGAACACTTCGAACTCTTCAGCGAATGGGTACGCGACTGAATGGCCGGTCCGCAGAAAAATCATGCCGACGGACACCGTCAGCGGCTGCGCGAACGTTTTCTGCGCGCCGGCCTTGACGGCCTCCTGGATTACGAGGCGATCGAACTTCTGCTGACCTATGCGGTTCCGCGCCGCGACATGAAGCCGCTCGCCAAGGAACTGCTCGAAGCTTACGGCTCCATCGAGAAGCTGCTCGACGCCACTCCGGCCGACCTGCTCGACCGCCACGGCGTCGGCGCTTCGGGCGCGACACTGATCCTGCTGCTCCGCCAGCTCTGTGCGAAGTATCTCGAGCAGAAGGCGCGCAACGTCGACCTGATCGATTCGATCGAGAAGGCGGAAAACTTCGCCCGCATGAAAATCGGCGGCGGCCGAAAAGAGACCTTCATGGTGATGTACCTGAACAGCCGGAACCAGCTCATCGAACATCAGCAGTTCTCCGGAACCGTCGACCGGGCTGCGGTTTATCCGCGCGAAATTGCGGAATTCTGCCTGCGCGTCGGCGCAACCGCAGTCATTCTCATCCACAATCACCCGAGCGGACTATGCATGCCGTCCGACAACGACCTGCTGACCACCAACCGGGTTCTGGAGGCGCTCAAGACGGTCCATGTCCGCCTTGTCGATCACCTGATCGTGACTCCGGGCGCCTGCATGAGCTTCCGCGCCCGGAATCTGCTGAAGTAACCATCGATCATCTTCCTTCCGGGATTTGCATAATCCCGCATCCGGTGGTATAGTGAACCATCAACTCTTAAGGAAGAAGGAGGTTGCGTATGTCAAACATCAAAATCGCGATCGTGTACTTTTCGAAGTACGGACACACCAGACTGCAGGCGGAGGCCGTCCGTGACGGGGCCGCGTCGTTCAAGGGGAGCGACGTCCTCCTGCTCGACGCCGCCGAAGCCGTCAGACGCATCGACGAGCTCGACGCATATGACGCCATCGTCTTCGGCAGCGCCACCTACATGGGCAACATGGCCGCCGGGATGAAAAGCTTTCTCGAGGCGACCGTGACGAAGTGGGGGTCCGGCAAGTGGAAAAATAAAATCGCCGGCGGATTCACGAACTCCAGCAACTTCTCGGGCGACAAGCTCAACACCCTGCAGGGGATGATGATCGCCGCCATGCAGCTCGGCATGATCTGGGTCGGCGTCGGCGACATCGTCGGCAGCAATGAGCCGGGCGCCGAATCGACGGTGGACGGTCCCGGTCCGGACAGCCTGAACCGCAACAGCGCCTCCATCGGCCCCATGGCCAGCAGCTTCGGCGTCAGAACGCCCGACGCGCCGCCGGCAGGCGACCTGAAAACCGCCTGGAATTACGGCTGCCGCATCGCCGAAATCACCGCGCGCTTCAACCCGTAACAGTGCATGGCGGAAGTTCCGGAGACGGGCGGGCCGCACCTCCGGAACTCTACTCCAACATGCGCCCCATGGCCCCGGTTACGGCGGCGACCTCCTCCGGCGGCGTGACGAACGGCGGCATTGCATAGACCCACGGCCCGAACGGCCGCAGCCAGACGCCCGTCTCCCGCACAAGCTGCTGCACCCGCACCGGCGACGGCGGCGTCCGGAGCTCCAGCACCCCGATCGCTCCCAGGACGCGCACATCCGTCACATTCGGGTGTTCGCGGTACGGTTCGAGTTCGCGTTTCAGCTGTGTTTCGATCGCGGCCACCTTCGCGCGCCAGTCGTATTTCTCAAAAAGACGCAGCGAGGCGACTCCCGCCGCGCAGGCGATCGGGTTCGCCATGAACGTCGGCCCATGCATGAATTTCCCGGGCGACGTTGCGGAGATGGCTTCCGCCACATGCGTCGACGCGACCGCCGCGGCAAGCGTGATCGCTCCGCCGGTCAGCCCCTTGCCGACACACATGATGTCCGGCACGATTCCGGCATATTCGCCCGCGAAATAACGCCCGATCCGGCCGAAACCGGTCGCGATTTCATCGAGAATCAGCAGGATGCCGCGTTCGCTGCACGCTTCGCGCAACCGCTTCATGTACATCGGATGATAAAAACGCATCGCGTTTCCGCCCTGAAAAACCGGTTCGATGAAAACCCCCGCGATCTCGTCCGCATGACGGTCGAGCAGCTCCGCCATCGGCGCAAATTCCGATTCGTCCCACGCATCGTCGAAACCGAGACGCGGCTGCGGCAGAAACACATTCCGCTGAAGATAGCCGTGAAAGACCTGATGCATGCCGTCCGGGTCGCAGAGCGCCATCGCGCCTGCCGTATCGCCGTGATAGCCGCCGCGCAGCGCGGCGAGCCGGCAGCGCCCCGGCTTCCCGGCGGCGAACTGGTACTGAACTGCCATCTTCGCCGCACACTCGACCGCAACGGAGCCGGAATCCGCGTAGAACACCTTATCCACTCCGGCCGGCGTATGTTTCACCAGCTCCGCCGCAAGCTCGATTGCGGGCTCGTGCGTGAACCCGGCAAACATGACCTGCGCGAACTTTCCGGCCTGTTCGCGGATCGCCGCGACGATATCGGGGTGGTTGTGCCCGTGCGCCATGCACCACCAGCTTGAAATTCCGTCGATGAGCTCGAGCCCGTCGTCGAGACGGATGTGCGTCCCCTTTGCCGCGACGGCGAGATTCACGGGCGGCGGCGCGGAGATCGACGCATACGGGTGCCAGAGGTGCTTGCGGTCGAAGGCGAGCAGTTCTTCCCGGTTCATTGCGCAGTCTCCCCGAAGATCGCCGAGAAGTCGACGTCCGGCAGCGGCTCTCCGACCTTCGGCAGCTCGACCAGGACTTCCGGCATACGGTGCCGCTTCAGGTATTTGCGGATCATGCGCGGCGAATCCGCATCGATGGTCGGGTCAGCGGCCGGATAACGGTTGTAAACGGTTCCCGCGACGACCATCCCGCGGCTCGCGGCCGCTTCGATCGACAGGATCGTATGGTTCAAACTGCCGAGCCGTCCGGAAGTCACGAGGATCAGCGGACAGCCGAGTTCCGCCGCGAAATCGACGGTCAGCAGCTCCTCGGTCAGCGGAACAGCGAGGCCGCCCGCCCCTTCAAGCAGGACCACGTCGTAACGCTTCGACACCTCCGTCACCGCACGGCGGATCGCGTCAAGGTCGAGTTCGCGCTTTTCGAGCAGCGCCGCCAGATGCGGCGAAGCCGGAAAGCGGAAGATCTGCGGCGCAGTCAGCCCGGCTTTGTCCTCCGGAAACGGAGGCACTCCCATCATGGCCCGATGCTTGTCGAGATCCTCGGAGAATCCGTCGTTGCCGGTCTGGACAAGCTTCATGGTGATGACCCGCACGCCGCGCCGGTGGAGGTCGCGCGCCATCATGCCGACCGCGACGCTTTTGCCGATGTCGGTATCGATTCCGGAGATGAAATAGACGCTCATGTCACTGCTTCTTTCCCGCCACAAGGGCGATCGGATGATAGGTCAGCGGTACTTTTCCGTTCGGAAGCCGGAAGTTCCCGGTATATGCTTCGCTGAATGCCGCCAGCCGCCGGCGGCTCCACGGTTCGGCCGGGGAGACGGCGGTGACCCCGGTCGCCTTCAGGCTCTTCAATACGTCGAGCGGGGAATCGAACTCCGGGGTCAGCAGCTCTTCGCGCGCCGCGAGAACCTCGAAGCCGTTCGCTTCGAGCAGGACGTTCAGCTCCTTCGCGGTCCGGTAGGCGAGCCCGCCGCCGGTCAGGGCGGAAACCTCGCGCAGCGTCTCCGGCCCGAAGGTCGTGAAGGCGAGGTATCCGCCGCGGTTCAGCTTCTCCGCGATCCGCCCGAAGAGCCGGCCCGGATCGGCCGCCCACTGAAAAACCGCGTTCGAAAGAAAAAGGCCGGATTCCGGCAGGTCGATTTCCTCGATATCACCCGCCAGAAAATGCGCGTTCGACCGGTGTTCGTGAAATTGCGCGCACTCCGGCACGAGGTCGATCAGGGTCAGCCGGGCGTAATCGAACCGCTCCGGGATGAGGTCGGTCAGGATTCCTGCGCCGCAGCCGAGTTCGGTGATTTCCGCGAACTGCCGTTCAAGCGTCGCCGAGGTAAAGAGATCGAGCAGCGTCCCGGCCATTTCACGCTGAACCGCGGCCGCGCCGTTATAGGTTGCCAGGCTGCGGCCGAACCGTTTCCGCACAGCGTTTTTATCGATTTCGCCCGGCATCGATGAGCTCCTCGAACGAATGAATGTTGCGGAACGGGAAATGCGGCGCCTCCGGCTCTTCGATGATCGAAACGGCCTCTCCGCTCCAGAAACTCCGCTGCGCCGCCGCCGGAATGATCCGGTCGCGGCCGCCGATCCGCGCGGTTTTGAACACATTGGCCGGAACCGGCGCGGAGAGAATATGCTTTTCGAGCGCGGCAAGCTCCGCCTGCTGCGACTCCGGACTGCGCTGCGGCAACCGGAATTCCGCGGTTCCGGCGAGCCGGCGGTAGAAGCGGGCGCGGGCGCGTTCGTCGCCCCAGTTCGCAACGGTTCCCGAAAACACGGCCGGTTCGATGCCGTATTCCGGATCGACCGGGCGCAGCGTTCCGTTGAACGCGGCCGCGCTTTCAAAGCGGTACGGCGCGCCGGCGAGCAGCTCCGCCGCGATCCGCACGCCGAGCGACCAGGCGGCGAGATGGAGTTCCGTATAAGGCGAAAGGTCCGGCAGCGCTTCCGGCGCAGTGTAGTCATGCACGGTCATGACGTTGAAACCGGGATTTTCCCAGCCCTCGAAAAGCGTGTCGTCCATGCTCCAGCCGTTGAAGAACAGCAGGAGTTTCCCGTTTTCGGCGCGATGGAGCAGACGGACGGTCACACCAGCCTCCGCAGTTCGGCGACGGACTCCTCCGGCAGCGCCGCGGAGAGCGAGAAGCGCAGCCGCGCCCCGTTCGGCGGCACGGTCGGCGGACGGATCGCAAAGACAAGAACGCCGTGCCGCTGGAAAAGCTCCGCCCTTTCGACCGACTCGCGGTCGTTCCCGATCAGGAACGGCACGATCTGCGAATCGCCCGGAACGGTCTTCTCTCCGAAGAGCCGGCGCAGTTCGCACCCCATCCGGCGCAGTTTCGCGCGCTCGGCATCCATTTTCGCACAGCGGTCGAGCACGAAGCAGCTCCAGTTCAGCACTGCCGGGGGCAGCCCGGTCGTGAAGATCAGCGGGCGCATGTGATTGACGAGATACGTGCGCACCTCGGGCTCCATGATCGCGTAGGCTCCGGTCGAACCGAAGGCTTTGCCGAAGGTCCCGATCAGGATATCGATGTCATCCGCAACGCCGAGCTCGGCGGAGAGGCCGGTCCCGTTCGGACCGCGGACGCCGACCGAATGGGCCTCGTCCACGACGAGGATGCAGTCGTATTTCTTCTTGAGCCCGACGAGCTTTTTCAGGTCCGCCGCATCGCCGTCCATGCTGAAGACCGATTCGGTCACGAGGAACACCCGGCGGTATGCGGCGCGCCTGTCGGCCAGGATCTTCTCAAGCTGTTCGCAGTCGAGGTGGCGGTAGCGGCGGAACTCCGCATCCGCAAGACGCATCCCGTCGATGATGCTCGCGTGGTTCAGCTTGTCCGAAAGAATCAGGTCCCTGTCGGACGACAGAGCGGGCAGGATGCCGATATTCGCGTGGTAGCCGCTGTTGAAAACAAGTGCCGCCCGGCGGTTGTAAAGGGCGCTGAGCTTCTCCTCGAGCCGGACATAAGCCGGCGTGTTGCCGGTCAGCAGCCGGCTCGACGCGCTCGACAGAGCGAGTTCCGGCGTGGCGGCATCGGGATACTGCGCGTAGAATTCGCGCCGCAGCTCCGCATCGGCCGCGATGCCCATATAATCGTTGCTTGAGAAATTCAGGAATTCCCGGCCGTCATAGCGGCAGAGCCCGTGCCCTTCCGGCGCGATTTCGCGCAGAATCCGCAACCGGCCGTTTTCCTCAAGCGCCGCCGCATCGGCGGCGAGTTCTTCCCGGAATCCCATTTCTAAAACCTGTTCAGCTGTTCGATGAATTTCACGTCGTCTTCGACGCTGCGGCCGCGGGTGGTCAGATATCCGCCGGTGATCATGCTGTTGAGCCCGGAGAGCATCAGGAGCCCCTGGAAATCCTTCATGACCGTTTCGCGGCCCGCCGCGAACTTGATCATCCCGGCCGGATTCACGAGCCGGAAAATCGCGAATGCCTTCGCAACATCGGCCGGCGCCATGATTTCACGCCCTTCGAGCGGCGTCCCCTTGATCGGCAGCAGAACGTTGAGCGGAGTCCCCTCCACATTGAGGTCGCGGATCACAAACGCCATGTCGACGCGGTCCTCCCAGTTCTCACCGAGGCCGAAAATGCCGCCGGTGCAGTTGGTGACGCCGAACTCCTGCAGATATTTGATCGTTGCAATCTTGTCTTCGATGGTGTGGGTGTCCGCAATCAGCTCGGCGTAACGCTTCGGGCTGGTCTGCAGGTTCATATTGTAGCGCCAGGCGTGGTGTTCGGCCAGCAGCTTCGCGGTTTCACGCGAAAGGATGCCGATCGACACGCAGATTTTGAGTTCCGGCAGCTCTTTGTGCAGCAGATCGAGCGTGTCGAGGATCTGCCGGAACTCGGGCGTGACCGTTTTGTAGCCGTAGCCGCTGGTGACGTAACCGAAAGCGCGGACTCCGGCATCATACGCCTTCCGCGCGGCTTCGAGCACCTCCTCCGCCGGGAGGAGATCATAGGTTTCGATCCCGGTATTGTGATGCCGGCTCTGGGCGCAGAACCGGCAGTTCTGGGCGCAGACGCCGGATTTTGCGTTCAGAATCGAGCACGGCGCGATTTCGCGCGCGAATTTTTTCCGCACCTTGTTGGCGAGCGATACGAGGTCGAGGATATCCTCCCCGTCGATTTTTTCCGCGATTTCAAGCGCTTCTTCGCGGGTCAGGACTCCGCCGTCGAGCACCTTGTAGGCGTTTTCAATGATCGGATTCAGCACTGGATTTGTCCTTTACTTGATTGGCATTCCAATTAATATAGCACGGCAACCCGAAAAAATCGAATCAAATCCCTTGCAATCATGTTGACAGAGTGGTATTTTATATATTGTTAACTGATTTAACAAAGTTGCATACAGGAGGGTTTTCGATATGGATAAGGTCAGAATCGGCATCATCGGCGTGGGCAATATGGGCACGTCGCACATCACGAGCGTTCAGAACATTCCGCAGGCGGAGCTTGCAGCGATCTGCGACCGGGACAGGGCGCGCGCGGATGAGAAGGTGAAGCTGGCTCCGGCGGGCTGCAGGGTGTTCTACTCGGTCGACGACCTTCTGGACTCCGGCACGGTCGACGCGGTCATCATTTCGGTGCCGCACTACGACCACACGCCGATTGCGATCCAGGCGTTCGAAAAGGGAATCCACGTGCTCTGCGAGAAGCCGGTCGCGGTGACCAAGAGCCGGGCGCAGAAGATGATTGACGCGCACGCGAAGCACCCCGAACTCCGTTTCGCCCTCATGTTCAACCAGCGCACCCGCCAGGCGCACAGGAAGATCAAGCAGATGATCGAAAACGGCGAATTCGGCAAAATCGTCCGGGTCAACTGGACCGTCACCGACTGGTTCCGTTCCCAGAGCTATTACGACAGCGGTTCTTGGCGCGCGACCTGGGCCGGAGAGGGCGGCGGCGTGCTGCTGAACCAGTGTCCGCACCACCTCGACCTCTTCCAGTGGTTCTTCGGGCTGCCGGTCAAGGTCCGCAGCACGGTTTCGATCGGTAAATACCACGATATCGAGGTTGAGGACGATGTGAACACCTATTGCGAATTCGCCGACGGTTCGACCGGCAACTTCATCACCTCGACCGGAGAATTCCCCGGCACCAACCGGCTCGAAATCTCCGGCACCCGCGGCCGCATGGTCTTCGAGGACGGCGTGATCAAGTTCAAGCGCACCGAAGTCGACGTGAACGAGTTCTGCCGGAGCACTCCGGAATCGTTCCCGAGCATGGACACCTGGAACATCGTCGTTCCGACCCGCAAGGACACCGGCCATGAGCATCAGGATGTGATTGAAGCGTTCGTCAAGGCGGTTCTCGATCCGAAGGCGAAACTGGTGGCTGAGGGTGAAGAGGGCATCCGCTCGGTCGAATTCGGCAATGCGATGCTCTACTCCGGCCTGAAGGGCGAGGAGGTTTCGATCCCGATGGATACCGTGAAATTCGACGCGATGCTCGACGATCTGATCAAAAATTCGAAATTTCAGAAGAAAGAGGTCAAGGAAGCCATCGTCGATATGGGGAACTCGTTCTGATGCGGCGCGCGGAGCGGGAGGTTGCCGGCGTGGCCGCCCTGGCCGGAATTCTCGACCGGGCGGCATATGCAACTCTCTCGTTCCTCGACAGCGGAGCTCCCGCCGCCGTCCCGGTCTCGTTCGGATACCGGGTCGAGGGCGGGATTTTTGTCTTCTACATCCACTCCGCCGGCGAAGGGCATAAGATGGAATGCCTGCAAAACGATCCGCGGGCCGTGCTGTCCGCCGTGGGCGACAACCGCATTGTCCTGGCCGAACCGGCCTGCCGTTCGACCTGTTTCTACGAAAGTGTCATTGCGTCGGGCGAGGTTGAATTCGTAACTGCGCCCGAAGAGAAGCGCGCAGCCCTCGACTGCATCATGCATCACTGCGGCGGCGCCGGAACCTACGATTATCCCGAGGCCATGCTTGAACGCACTGCCATCCTGCGGCTCTCCGCCCGCAGCATCTCCGGGAAGAGCAACACAGCGGAAATGAAACGCTGAAGGCCGGAGCTGAGGCGGCGCACGCCTGCACACCCGTCAAGGCGGCGGAGCCGCCGCCGCCGCCGGTACCTTGCCGGTCGGGGGGTCCGGGGGCGACGCGCCCCGGCCGCCGGAGGCGATCTGCGGGCGGAACGACCGGCTCACAAACCGAATCGAAGATTCGGACGGGGA
This sequence comes from Victivallis lenta, assembly GCF_009695545.1. NCBI lineage: Bacteria > Pseudomonadati > Lentisphaerota > Lentisphaeria > Victivallales > Victivallaceae > Victivallis > Victivallis lenta. The sequence continues at coordinate 68,813 of NZ_VUNS01000004.1, forward strand.
GCACGCACGGTCTGCTGCGCGAACGCGCAGTAAGACCGCGCCCCGGAAGGGGCGCGCCTCCCCCAAGTCATGACATTGACCGGGCGCAGTTTAACGTGGTGAACTGTTCCCGGCCGCTGTTGCGTGAAGTGGGCCAATCCGCCTGCACACCCGTCAAGGCGGCGGAGCCGCCGCCGGCGCCGGCACCTTGCCGGTCGGGGGTCCGGGGGCGACGCGCCCCGGCCGCAGGAGGCGATCTGCGGGCGGAACGACCGGCTCACAAACCGAATCGAAGATTCGGACGGGGAGCACGCACGGTCTGCTGCGCGAACGCGCAGTAAGACCGCGCCCCGGAAGGGGCGCGCATCCCCCAAGTCATGACATTGACCGGGCGCAGTTTAACGTGGTGAGCTGTTCCCGGCCGCTGTTGCGTGAAGTGGGCCAATCCGCCTGCACACCCGTCAAGGCGGCGGAGCCGCCGCCGGCGCCGGCACCTTGCCGGTCGGGAGTCCGGGGGCGACGCGCCCCGGCCGCCGGAGGCGATCTGCGGGCGGAACGACCGGCTCACAAACCGAATCGAAGATTCGGACGGGGAGCACGCACGGTCTGCTGCGCGAACGCGCAGAAAGACCGCGCCCCGGAAGAGGCGCGCCTCCCCCAGCCATGACATTGACCGGGCGCACTCTCATACCGTATGCGGTTCCCCGAACACGATTTCCCGGCCTCCTGGCGGCGGCAATGCCTTGAGTGCACGTACCGGCCGCATATCGCGCTTTTTCGCCGGACAGCGACGCTGCACCGGGTTTTATCCGGCTGCGTCTTCCTGCCGCGGCTCCTGTTTCTCCGTCCAGGCGAGGAAAATTTCCTCGAGCGGCAGCGGCTCCAATTCGAACGCGAGACCCGGAATCCGGCTCAATTCCGCGCCGGTCTCCTCTTCATCTCCCCGGATGGTCAGGAGCAGCTCCGGACCGCAGCTCTTCCGCCGCAGCACATCGAGTTCCGGCAACTGCGGTTCCATACCGGCCGGAATTCGCAGCAGCCGGGTCCGTTCCAGAAGCGCCGCCGCGTCTTCCTCCGCCACGAGCCGGCCGTTCTTCAGGATGCCGACCCGGTCCACAATTCCGGCAGCCTCCGGAATCAGGTGGGTGGAGAGGAACACCGTACAACCGAACCCGGTCAGCGAATCGACCAGCATCTCCATGAAATTCCGGCGCGACGCCGTGTCGAGCCCGAGGCACGGATCGTCGAGAATCAGCAGCTCCGGTTCCCGGCAAAGCGCGGCGGCGAGAACGCTCTTCGCATACATGCCGCGCGAAAAGCTTCCGAGCTTCCGGTCCAGCGGCAGCCCGAAGCCGCGGGTGAGCCTGATGAATGCATCCTCGTTCCAGTTCGAGTAGAACGGCTTCAGAAAATCATGAAGTTCCGCGAGCGTCATCCAGTCGTAAACCTTCATCAGTTCGGCGACATAGGCAAAACGTTCCCTGACCCGCACTCCGTCACGGACCGGGTCGAGGCCGAATACCCGGACCGCGCCGGCGTCCGGCTCCATCTGCCCGGCGGCCATTTTGATCGCCGTCGTCTTGCCCTCGCCGTTTTCACCGAGAAGCGCATAAACATTGCCGCGGAATACGGTCAGGTCGAACCCCTTCAGCACTCTCCGGCTGCCGTAGGACTTGGCGACACCGGAAAATTCGATTACTTTATCCCTGCTCATGATCACCGCCCTTTCATCGAACCGGCCCGCTCCGGAACCGGATAACTCAAAACCGTCATTCCTTTTTTGCCGACGAACCGGAAGCCGTTCCGCGTCCGCTCATACCGGAACGGCAGCCCGATATCAAGTGTTTCGGGCAAAGCGCCGGTCCGGTACAGCTCCAGCTTCAGCTTCAATGCTTCGGCGTACAACTTGAACCACTTCCGCACCTCGCGCTCCCGCAGAACCAGGCCGTATAAGCGCGATGCCTCAAGCCGGGCGGGTCGCCTCAGATGTGCAGCCAGCTCATCGCCGTTCATTGCCCGAATCCGGGCAATATCGCGGAATGCGGCCGTTTCGCGCCTCAGAAAGCGGGCTTCGGCCCCTTTACGGCCGGGCGCCATGAGAAAGCTGTCCCGCTTTCCGAAAAGAGGCCGGACCTCCTGCCATGCATCGCGGATACTCACGGCATACCGATGTGAAAAATCGTACTTCTGCGCCCGTTCGAGCTGCCCGATCAGCGCCTCGAGCGTTTTGCCGTACTTCTCGAGGCTGCCGCCGTCGTACAGAATCCGGCCGAGCGCGACATAACCGCAAAACACGCCCGCATTGACATCCCGCCGCAGGTTTTCAATATCGTTCGCCCGGTAGTCCCGCTGAAGCTGCTCCGCCACAGCACCGGTCACAAACTTTGAAATCTGTTTCCTCGTCCGGCGGCTTTCGACCGGCACGCAGTAAAACGGTTCCTCGTCCGGCGAATATCCGAACTGCGCCAGATAGTCGTCGAGATCGGCTCGGGTGAATGAATCGAACTCCCGGAAAAGTCGCTTCGGCTCCACCAGAATAATTCCGGCCTCCCGCGCTTCCTGCTTCGCAACGGCGAGGGAAACCGATCCCGCCAGCCACGCGCCGCCCCATTCGATCCACGGAACCAGAACGATCGCCAGACTCCAGAATATCAGCGCCCGCCGCACCGGCCGGTTCAGCACCCGCTTCCTCCACAACACATATCCGCCCGCCGCAAGCAGCACGGTCAGTTGAACCGCCGGATACGCGAGTACCCGGAACTCATTGCTGCCGAAACTCTCCACCGCCGCGATCGCCGGCAGCTGCGCCGGAACCAGAACCAGCATTCCGATGATCGCCCCCATCAGGAGACCGAGCCCGTTCTGCACCGGGGCGAGAAACACGAAAAACGCGGCGATGGCCAGATTCTCAAGCAGCACGATCGGCAAAACCTGCAGGAAAGCCATCGTAATGCCCTCCTCCAGCAGCAGCACGCCGGTCAGGGAAAAAAGCGAGACCGCCGGCAGCAGAATCAACACCCGCAGCAGCAGCCGGAGCAGGAAAAGCTTCGAAGCGGGGTACGGCAGCCCGAGCAGGAACGGCCACTCGCCGCGGTCCGCCGCCAGCGAACCGAACAGGGCCGGAACCAGCAGAGCCGGAACCGCCACAATCACGATGCCGACCAACCGCATGCTTTTCTCTCCCGGCCACAGCCCGGCCGCGGCAAACAGCAGAACCAGAATGCCGCAGGCCGCAAGCAGCGACCAGCGAATCCGTTTCCACTCAAACAGGATCATTGCCATCGTCGAATCCATACTTCACCTCTCCATTCCATGTTGATCGCCAGCCGGCCGTTTCCATGCATCGTCAAGAAGCTCGCGGAGCCGTTCCGGCCCGATGTCGAACGCCTTTGCCTTCGCAACCAGCCTGCCGAGCTGCGCCGCGATGGCCTCCTCCCGTTCCCGGCGCAGCGAAAACGCCTCCGGAACCGCGATGAAGGTGCCTCCGCCCGGCCGGCTGACCAGCAGCCCCTCGTCCTGCATGAGCCGGTACGCCTTCGCAACCGTGTTCGGGTTGACCCGGAGCTGAACCGCCAGCTCCCGCACCGGCAGCACCCGGTCCCCGTCGCGGTACCGTCCGCTGAGAACCGCCGTCTTCAGCTCGTCGATGATCTGCAGATAAATCGGCGTGCCGCTGTCGGGATCGATTTTCATGCCGCCTCCTTTCCGTACTGCCTTACTGATACTATTGTACTATTGATATAATACAATTTCAAGCCGAAAAATGAAAAAAAAGCGATTTTTCCGGAAGACCGGACCGAAAGCGGAAAGCGTGTTTCGGTGAAACAGCGCCGTCACCCTCCGCCGATGTTGCAGAAGGCCACCGGCAGAATCAAGGTCTTGATCGTGAATTTGACCGGCGCCGTAAAGCCGGCGACAATGTTGTTCAATCCTCCCTTGAGCTGCCCGAACGGAATTCCGGCCGTGACCTGCAGGAAACCGAGCGGAAGCCGGAAGAAGTTGATGAGGTCGTAACCCATCGACACCATATGCCGCGCTCCGCTGGCCAGCCCGCGCATGACATACGGCGCAGCGACCTGCGCCCCCTTGATCGCAATCGGGGTCAGGATCGCGATGGTCACCGGGTCCATCGCCTGCGCCTCCCGCACGAACGGCGGCGCGGCGAAGCAGAACAAAATCAGCAGAATCAGGATTCCTCGTTTCATGGCGCATGTTCTCCTTAATGGAACATCCATTCCAAATATTGTACCTTGTTGTCCGACGGGCCGCCGCTGTCGAACCCCGGATAGGTGAAGGTCAGCCGGGTGGACGGGCTGCGCTGCGCCGGCAGCCCGACGGCGGAAACGGCGCTCTCTCCCGCGTCCGCAGCGGCGATCGTCTCCGGCAGCTGCGTCATGCGCGGCCCGACGGTGACGGTGTAGATGCCGCTCTCCTCCCATGAGAGCCCGTTCAGCCGCGGCGTCAGCAGCGCATCCAGCTGATCCGAAAGCAGAATCCGCTCCCGGCGGTAAACCTCAAGCGCGGCGAGCACCTGCTCGATCTCCTCGTCCTCGAGCCCCTGGCAGTAGGTCTGAAGCAAAAGCCGGTCGGCGGTGAAAATGCTGGGCGACCCGTTCGGAATGGTCATCCCGTCCGGCGGAATCAGCCGGAGCGCGCTGAGCCGGCCGCTTCCGTCCGCCGGAAACATCTCCGTCACGCCCGGAATCCATGCGAGCTCCTCGCGAAACTGCATCGCCGCGTTGCGCGGCAGCGGCGACATGCCGAACGCCTCGTAGTCGGCCTCCTCGAAGCCGTCGGTCGTAACCGTATCGTCGGCATCGACATAGTCGGCAATCCGGGCTTTGAGCCGTTCGGTGGTATCGTAAAGTTCCGTATCAAGCTGATCGGAGCCGGCGACATTGGTCAGCGTGCTGTTGTACTGCGCGGCACTGAGATCGAACCCGCTGCGGGCATCGGTGATCGTGAATTCGACCGGCGTGCCGTAATAGTCCATCACATGAATCACGCCGTCCGCGAAAAAGCGGTCGGTGTCGTAGTCGGCGTACTCGGTCTCCCCGAGCTGCACGTTCGCATAGAGCGAACGGTCGGCCGCAATGAGATACTGAATCCGGGCTGCCGCCCCTTCGTTGACGTACATCGATTTCTGAAGCGCAAGGTGCGCCGCCATCGTGAAGCTGCCGTACTTCGACATGGCCAGCACGGCTCCGGCCAGCAGCCCGGCCATAAACACCAGACAGAGCACCGCGACAAGCGCGGAACCCGATTCCGACGAGCGTTCGTTGCGTCCTGCCATCATCTTACAACCCCGAAGTCTGCCGATTGCCGAAAGTGCTGTTCGAGCCGGAGCCGGCGGTGCGGCGCAGCCAGCGCTCGCTGGTTCCGTCGTTCCACTCGACGGTCATCTGGATTGCGAGCGGAGGCGCTTCGTGGTCATCCTCCTCCCAGGTATCCTCGAACTCGATCTCCTCATCGACCTCCTCGGCGTAGAGGAAGCGGATGCTGCGGACATTTTTCGCAATCACCTCGCGCGCATACTCCTGTTTGCCCTCGTCCTCCCACGGCAGCCTCGGATAGCTCGAATATTCGGCGACGAGTTCGCCGTCCTCGACCCGGAGCCGGACGAACAGCAGCGCGCCGCGGTCGTTTCCATAGGTGCGGCGGAGCGTCACAAAATGGAGCGAATCGGTTTTCCCCTCGAAGACGAGGCGCGACTCCTCCAGCTCGTCGCTCCAGCGGAACGGGATCAGGTTCCGGATATTCTGATCCATGATCCGGTCGATCGCCAGATACGCCTTGAGCTGTTCGGTGACCTTCGCCGAGCGCCGGTAGCCGTTGTAGAACGTGGCCGAGGCAGTGCCGATGATGAGCGCGACAACGACCAGAATCGCCATCGCAATCGCCATCTCCACCAATGTGAAGTTGTGTCTACTCACCCTGTACGGTCGACTCATAGCTGAATTTATCCACAATGATTGAATCCACGGTTTTTCCGTCCCGCTGCCGGACCAGCTCGATCTCGCAGGCTTTCAGCGGAATCTGTCCGACGATGTTCGTATAGGTCTCCGGCAGATTTTCGGCGTCGCGGAACGTGCAGTTCGCCGTATAGCCGTCGTACGGAAAAAAATCGACCGGCACCGAACCGGGGTCCTCCCCCTTCTGGAGCAGGCAGTACTCCGCCGCCTGAATGAGCATGTGCGTCTCGCGCCACTTCTCCATCGTGCGGGCTAGCCGCCCCTGCGAGGCGGTCAGCAGCTGCAGCAGCCCGGCCAGCGCCAGCGCCAGGATGCCGAGGGCGACCACAACCTCGATCAGCGTGAATGCTCCCCTTCTCACAGCACGGCCTCCTCCTCCTTCGCCAGCAGCAGCCCGGTCAGCGGCGAAACCGCAAAGCGGCGCTGCAGCTTCCGAAACCGCAGAATGAATTCGCGCGAAGCATTCGCACTGCCGTCCGAAAAAAAACGGAACACTTCAACCGTGCCGTTTTCGCCGGTTTCGGCGTTCAGCATTTCGGTGTCGAGCTCAAAATCGGCGGGCAGCTCCCAGACAAACGGCGGCCGCCCGTCTCCGGAAAAAGTGTTCTCCGCCGGCAATTCCGGCTCTTCCGCCGTGAACCGGCGCGCCGCCGGATCGAAGGCGACGACGCGGTCGGAACCGTTCTCCATCGCCGCATAACGCACCCGCGCGCAGTACGCCTCGAAACCGAGCGAGGCGTTCCGGAGCTTCTGCGCCGGGGATTCGCCGCGGAAGGTCGACACCGCAAGCGTGGTGGTGATCGCGATGATCGCAATCACCACCATCAGCTCAAGCAGCGTAAACCTCCGGCACACCATTATTTTTCCACGTAATTCGTGATGTCGGCGTTTTCTCCGGTGCCGCCCGGCTGGCCGTCGGCGCCGTAGCTGACCAGATCGAAGTCGCCGTGTTCGCCGGGGCTGGTGTAAACGTAATCGTTGCCCCACGGGTCCTTCGGAACCGCCGGCTTGATGTACGGCCCGTCCCACTTCTCGTTCTGATCGACATTCTCGACCAGCGCGCGCAGGCCGGTCGCCGTATCCGGGTAGCTGCCGATGTCGAGCTTGTAGCCGGTCAGCGCGTCTTCGAGCAGTTTGACCTGCGTCGTCGCCGCGCCGACGTTGGCCTTCTTCACGTAGTTCAGGTAGATCGGCGTGGCGATCGAAGCGAGCGTGACCAGAATGATGATCACGACCACAACTTCGATCAGGGTGAAACGGCTTCTCTTGAAACAATGCTTTCTCATATCGCAGGTCCTCCTTGACTGATTGAGTTGATTTCCATCATGGCGACAAAGATCGAAACGACCACGACCAGCACGATGAGGGCGAGAAAAATGATCACCGCCGGCTCGAACAAACTGAGCAGCCGCTTGATTTTAAGTTTCGTATCGTTCTCGAGATGCGACGCGATCTTCGAGAGCATCTCGCCGACCGTGCCGGACTCCTCGCCGACCCGCAGCATCGGCACCATGCCGGCCGGAATGAACCGGTTCCCGGCCAGCGCGGCCGAGAGTTTGTCCCCTCCCTTGAGCTTGCGGTCGATCTCCGCGAATCCGGCCGACACGGTCGGGTTCGAGATGATCTTCCCCGAAATGCGGACGGTGCGGATGATCTCGACATGGTTCGCAATCAGAATCGCAAGCGTGCGGATGTATTTGCACATCTCGAGATCGACCACGATCCGCCCGAAAAGCGGCAGCTTCAGGACGAGCCGCGACAGCGCGATTTTGAGCTCCCGCTCGCCCATGATCTTCTTCAGCAGCAGCCAGCCGCCGATGCAGCAGAGCGGAATCAGCCACCAGGCCCAGGAGAAGAAAGAGCTCATCGCAAGCAGGAACTCCATCGACGGCGGCATCTCGCGCCCCATATCGATGAAAATCTTCGCAAAACGCGGCACGAACACCGTGAAAAGCACGACCGTGACGATCATCGTGACCGTCAGGATCGCCAGCGGATAGATCGAGCTCGACACGATGAAGTCCTTCAGCTCCTTGCTCTCCCCCATGAACTTGTGCAGCTCGTTCACGACCTCCGGCAGACAGCCGGTCTCCTCGCCGGACTCGATCAGGTTCGCATAGTAACCCGGAAAGAGCGTCCCGTGGCTTCGGGCCAGCTCCGAAAATTTCTTGCCCTCGTGCAGCCCCTGGCGCAGCGCGTTCACGAAATCGCGCTGTTCCGCTTCGGTCGAACTGTCCGCAATGATCGCCAGCGCCCGTTCGAGCGGGATGTGCGAATCGAGCAGCGGCGCGAGCTGCCGCGTGAATTCGTAGGTGTTCACCTTGCTGCGGCGCAACGTGAACCTGCCGCCGGAAACGGTCGCCTCCCCGCAGTAACGCACGGGAACGATCTTCCGGCTGCGCAGTTTGCTTTGCGCCTCCGCGATGCTGTCGGCTTCGATCAGGATCTCGTGCGGCGCTTCGCCTTTCGCGGCAGCAAGGTATTTATAGAGTCCCATTGTCTACAACTCCGCCGTGGAACGGTTCAGCTCTTCCGGGGTGGTAATGCCGGCCCGGACCTTCGCCAGGCCGTCCTCCTGCAGCGTCACCATGCCCTCCCTGACCGCAATCGCTTCCAGCTCCGAACTCGACGCGCTGCGGTTGATCGCCGCGCGCAGTTCGTCGCTGACCGTCAGCAGCTCGAAAATGCCGCAGCGCCCCTTGTAGCCGGAGCCGTTGCATCTGCGGCACCTGTTCCCGGCCGCATCGGTCGTCTTCCCGTGGCAGACCGGGCAGATTTTGCGGACCAGCCGCTGCGAAAGCACGCCGAACAGCGCCGACGAAACCAGGAAGTTCTCGACGCCCATATCGAGCAGGCGGGTCACCGCGCCGACCGCGTCGTTCGTGTGCAGCGTCGAAAGCACGAGGTGGCCGGTCAGCGCCGCGTTGATCGCGATGTCGGCGGTTTCGCGGTCGCGGATCTCGCCGACCAGAATGATGTCGGGGTCCTGCCGCACAATGCTGCGCAGTCCGGTCGCAAAGGTCACGCCGATCTTCGAATTGACCTGCATCTGGCAGAGCCCGGCCATTTTGTATTCGACCGGGTCCTCGACCGTGATGATCTTCTTGCGATTGTCGTTCAGCTGGTTGATCACGCTGTACAGCGTGGTCGTCTTGCCGCTGCCGGTCGGACCGACCACGAGAATGATGCCGTGCGGAATCTGGATCAGCTTTCTGAACTGCGCGAGATGGGTCGGCGACATGCCGAGGATGCCGAGGTCGAATGAAATCGCCTCCTGGTTCAGCAGCCGCAGCACGATGCTTTCGCCGGTCAGGATCGGAATCGTCGAGATGCGCATGTCGAGCTCCTGCCGGCCGAGCTGGATATTCGTGCGGCCGTCCTGCGGCAACCGGCTCTCGGCGATGTTGAGCCCGCCGAGCAGCTTGATGCGCGACGCGATGGCCGGAAACTGCGAAAGCGGCGTGCTGATGATCTCGGTCAGAACACCGTCCACCCGGCATCGGACCGCGACGTTCTCTTCGCCGGGCTCGATGTGGATGTCCGACGCGCCGAGCTCAATCGCGCGCGTGAAAATGTCGTTCACAAGCCGGACGATCCGCGCCTCGCCCGCCATCGAACGGAGCGTGTTCTCATCCTCGAGCTCCATCACCTCGTTTTCTTCTTCAAGGCTCTGGAGCTTGCTCGAAAGCCGCTCGAGGAAGGTACGGCGGACGAAACGGAACTTCGCGCCGGTCTTCCAGGTGCGGCGGACGAGGAACGTCAGCTGCTCGAGGTCGTACGGATCGACGACGAGAAACGTGATCGCATCGGCGTCCCACTCGGCCGGCAGGCAGCCGTTCGCGTTGAAAAAGTCGTACGGCGCATCCGGAAACGGCTCCGGCGTCCGGAACTCCTCCTCCTCGACCGGCTCCGTCCCGTAGGCGGCGGCATAGAGCGCGACCAGCTGTGACTCGGAGAGCGCGCCGGACTGGATCAACGCGCGGTCGGCCGCCCTGACCTCCTCGCGGGAGGGGGAAGCCGGGTAGTCCGGACTCTTCTCCGCCAGCATCCCGCGCAGCCGTTTCCGGGCGGCGGCGAAATCGTATCCGTCCGCACTCATCGCCAGAACTCCGAACTGTCGAATTTATTGGCCCCCTTGCGCGGCTTCGCCTTGTCGCCGATCGTCTGGTCGAAGTCGTTCAGGCTCGAAAGCGCCTCGTTGTAACGCTTGATCAGCTCTTCGACCGGGCTGCGTTCATCCACAATGTAGCCGGTGATCAGAACGAGGATCTCGGAGCGCTCAACCTTCGCCTCGGTGCTGCCGAAGAGCCGCCGCAGGAACGGGATGTCGTTCACGAACGGAACGGACTGCAGTTCGTCGTTGCGCTTTTCCTGAATCAGCCCGCCGATGACCATGGTGCGGCCGTTGGCGATGGTCATGCCGGTCTCGATCTCCCGGACCGTGAGCTCCGGCGAATCGATCGTGGAGCTCGTGGTGTTCTTGATTGCGTCCGACAGCGTCTGCGTGACGTCAAGCGTGATGAGGTCGGTGCTCGTGATCTGCGGCGTCAGCGTGAGGATGATGCCGGTATCCTCGTATTTATAAGTCTGCGTCACGCGTCCCTCGGAGGAGGAGTCCGTGATGCCGCCGGTGATGACCGGCACCCGGCTGCCGACCTGAATCCGCGCCTCGGTATGGCTCGCAACCAGCAGCTGCGGGCTCGAAATGACCTTGATCGCATTGTTCCCGGCCAGCGCCCGGATATAGCCGAACTTGTTCTCGGGGTTGTTCGGGTCGTTCAGCAGGAAGGTGAAGCCCTCCTGCTTGCTCTCGCCGAACGGCGTCAGGTTCTCGTAATTCGTGCCGAGCATGGAGTTCAGGCCGCTGCCGCTGCCCTTGGCCGCAAACTCGAGCCCGAACTTCGTCGACTCGGTCAGCGTGACCTCGACCACGAGCACCTGCAGCAGCACCTGGGCCGGAACCACGTCGAGCCGGTCGAGCAGCGCCTTGATGCTCGCGTAGGTGCGCGGCGTGGTGCGGACCACGAGACGGTTCAGCATTCCGTCCGCGAAGATGCGGACCGGCGTATCGAAGAGGCTCGAACTCAGGTCGGTCTGCGTACTGTTGGAGAGCGTCGATCCGGTATTCGCGTTCCGGTTGTTGTTCTGCGCGGTGTTCCGGTTCGAGGAGGAGACCGTGCTCAGCGTATCGGTGCGGATGGTTCCGGTCGAGGTATCGATGGTCTGGGTCGCGCCCTGCGTGTTGTAGATGATCGAGAGCGCCTGCGCCAGCTGCGCCGCGCGGTTGTGGCTGACTTTGTAGACGAAAACGCGCTCCTGGTCGATCGAATCGGCGCTGTCGAAAATGTCGATCCACTTCTGGATCTCCTCGATCGCATCCTGCGTCGCGGCCGAAACCACGATCATCTGGAGCCGGTCGATGCCGACCAGCTGGATCGCTCCGGGCAGCTCGGTCTTGTCGGTGGTCTGCGTCACCGTGAAACCGAGCACGGGCAGGACATTCTGCAGCTCCTCGACCACCTTGGTCGGCAGGATGTTGCGGCACGGCACCGGCATGCGGGGCCAGTTGCGGCGCGCGCTCTGGTCGATGACTTCGAGAATCTGGCGCAGCTTCGCGATATTGCCCGCATCGTCGCAGATCAGGATCGCGTTCGGCCGGGTCAGTTCGACACAGACGCTGTCTTTGCCGAGAAACGGCTTGAGCTGCGTCACAACGTCTTTGGCGGTCGAATTCTTGAGCGGATAGTAGAAGATCTCGCTGCCGACTCGCGCGCCGGGCTGCTGGGCGAGCTTCGGCAGCGCCATGATCTTCAGGAGCGAATCCTCGACGGTCACGCCGGCGCCGGCCAGATTCAGCATGCGGTCGAAGGTGTTCCAGAGCTCCCGCCGGGTCATGTTCGAATTCAGATTCAGCGTCACGACGCCCTTGAGGTCGCTGTCCGCCACAAAGTTGAAGCCGAGCACATCGGCGAAGGCCGGCAGGACGTCGAGCAGCGGCGCGCTGTTGAACACGAGCGACACCGGAATCTCCTCGTCCCCGTTCATCAGCAGGAAGTCATCGTAAAAATGCGGCGTATCCTCCGCCTTCGGCGCCTCCGGCGGCGCGGGCTTCCCGCCTTTGTAGCTCAGCGCCTCGAGCTTCTTCTTCCCAAGCTCCCCCTCCCCGGCCGGTTTCGGAAGAACCTGTTCCTCTTCGATCGACTCGGGTTTGGCCGCCTCCCGGGGCTGCCGCTCGCTGCGCAGGAATTCGAAGCGGTCTTTCTTCTTTGCGTCCTCCTCCTCTTCGGGGCGGAACATCGCACAGGAGGAGAGCAGCAGCCCGGAGAGCACGACGGCGACCGGCGTTCCGATACGCGGCAGAAGGTGTGTCATTCTTTTTCTTCTCATTATTATTTACCGGTTTCTTTCTATTTCAGAAATTTCATAAAAAACAATCCGCCGGATTCTCACCGTCCGGGCGGCGGGCCGCCGGGCCCGCCGCCTGCATTGCCGCCGCGGTTGCCGCCCGGATTCCGGTTCTGGTTCTGATTCCGCACGGTATCGCGCATCATCCGCATCATCTGGAAGTTCTGCATCATCTGCATCTGCTGCATCTGCTGCATCTGCTGGAAGAAGTTGCCGCGCCGGTTGTTGTTCGTGCCGGTCGAAGCCTTCGCCTGGTTTTTCGACGGCTCCTGCAGCTCAAGTTCCATTTTGTCGCTGCCGCGGGTCAGCACGGCGCCGGTACGGGTGATCTCGGTCAGCGTGTAACCGTTGGCCAGCGTCTCCCCGATCCGCACATACTGCCTGAGCGCGCCGATCTGCGTGGAGGAAGCATTGTTGCCGCTGCCGCCGGCGCCGGCGCGGTTCCAGCTGCCGAAACGGTTCCGGGCCGCCCCCGGCGCGGCGCCCAGATTCCCGGGAGGCATCGGGGGCCCGCCCGGGAAACCGCCGAAGCCGCCCGGCCCCCCCATCATGCCGGGGAAGTTCCGGTTGTTCGACGCGCTCTTCTGCAGAATAATCGCCCCTTTGCAGTCGCCGATCTCGAAGGTCCCGACCAGAGAAAGTTCGACACGATTCGAGCGGCCGCGGCCGAACACCGCGTTCGGACAGCGGTCCGGGTTGAAAATATTGTTGTCCACAATCGTCGCCAGAAGCGAACCGACCGACTCCGGCGGAGCCGTTTTCACCGTATTCCCCGGCGTTGCGGCCGTGCTCTTTTTCGGGCTGCGCGCCTTCACCGTCAACGTCTCTTCGGCTTTGCCGCCCGTGAAACGCCCGACCACGACGGCCAGCAGCCAGACCGCCAGCAGGAGATTGACCAGTATGAGGACGATTCTCATTTTCCGCCGCCTCCGTTTTCCGCCGCGTCGCCGTCGAAGCCGATGACCCGGATCGCGCCGTTGAAGTTCAGGTTCTGGACCACGGTTCCGGCGGAGGAGGCATTCTGGCCGCGCACCGGTTCCGGCCGCAGGTCGAACCGCCGCCACGAAACGAGCGGGCTCTTCTCCCGCAGCTTCGCCAGAAACGCCGTGATCGCCTCGAGCGTGCCGACGGTCGACAGGTCGATCTCGGCGTAATAAAGTTCATTGTTGATCCGGCTCGTCCGCACCGAACCGAGACTGTTCAGCTTGAGCTCGACATCACGCGCGGCCTGCTGAATCCGGTTGCGCAGCTCGGTATCGACCACGCCGTCGCGCTCCTCGCGCCAATAGCTGCCGAGCTGCTTTCCGTACCGCGTCCTGAGCTCCCCGGCAGCTTTCTGCCGGGCTTTCAGCGCCGCATTCTGCTGCCGCAGCTCCCTGACCTCGCGCTCGACCGCGCCGATGCGCTCCGCCGCCGGCATCAGGTCGCCGATCGACCCGCTGAACTGCCAGAGCAGGAAAATCCAGCTCAGCGCGAGACAGCCCAGCGCAACGGTCAGCTTGCCGCGGCCGGTCTTGACGAACTCCCTGAATTTCGCGTTCATTTCGACGCCTCCCCGGCCGGCACGAGCTTCAGGGTGATCATGGTCACCGTGTCGCCCATCCGCCGCTGCTGGAGCTGGCCGATCTTCCAGTATGGAATCCGGCGGAACAGCGAGGGCAGATCGAGGTTGTCCGCCTCGCTCTGCAACATGAGGTCGACGCTCGACTCGCTCCAGCGCAAACTCGAAACCATGACGTTGGAGGGCAGGATCGACGTCAGCGCCGCGAGCTTCGGCAGGACATCCGGCTCCCCGGCCGCGAGGCTGACCACCCGGTTCAGCTCCCGCTGCTCCTTTTCGAAGCTGCGCAGCTTCGCCGTCAGCGAGGAGTTCTCGGCCTTGATGCGGTCGCGCTCCCCGGCCAGGCGGCTGAACGTCTGATAATTCTGCCGGTAGCTGCCGGCTGCCGACCAGAGATAGTTCCCGGCGATCAGCAGAACCAGAAGCGCGGTGATCCTGAGCTGGTTCCGGTAACGGCGCGGACGAAGTTCAGCCGGGAGCAGCCGGAGCGCGCGCTCCTGCTGGCCGAACGACGGCGAAACAACCAGCCGCGCGGCCAGCAGGCACTCGAAAAAATCCCCGACGCGGAATCCGCCGTCGGCGGGCAATTTGAATTCGGACGAAAAAATCGTCAGCCACGGACGGAAATCCGGCTCCGGCGGGCTCGGCCGCCATTCGCCGTCCTCGAAACCGAAATCCGGATCGGTCCGCGGCAGATCGGCCGGAGGGTCCCCGGCCCGGACGGCGAGCAGCGGATACAGGAACTCGTCCGCCCGCCCCCCCGCCTGGGTCAGCATGGCGGCCGGGTGCTCAAGCGCGCTCCCCGGAATCACATAGACATTGACCGGAACGTTTCCCTCCGCATCGGTTTCGCCGGCAAAAAACTGGAACCGGCAGTTATCGGGAACCGTCAGCATCCGCTGCGGCAGCTCGAGTTCCAGCGCTTCGCGCCGGGCGCGCGGCGGCAGATCGATCGACAGGAAACGGAAGAAGATGCCGCCGGCAAGCGCCCCGGTCAGGAAGAGCGGACACTCCCTGCCCCGGCCCAGGCGCCGCAGTACCCGGCGCCACGCCTCGGCCGGATCGTGCGCCTCGATCGATTCGACGACGCTGCGCTCGACCGCATACTGCGCACCGCGGCGGCGGAACTGGCAGCCCCGCACCGACGCGGCATCGAACGCCAGCACCGAAAACTCCCGAAAGTGACTGTTCCTCATCATTTTCCGCAGGCGTCCCCGGTTACGGCCGGGCCGGCCGATCGGCTTCAAGCTGCTTGATCAGCTCCTGCATTTTCGCGCGCGCGGCCGCCGGATCGGTCCGGCGCAGCTCTTCGACTTCGGCCATCTCCTTCGGGAACTTCTGCCGGAGCTGCCGGAGCTGCTGCATCGGGTTGGCGCGCATCCGCGGCGCATCCTCGCCCGGAACGTCCCCGCGGCCGCCCATGCGTCCGGGACCCTGTCCGGGACGGCCGAAAGGAAGGGCGATCCCGGCCTTTTCGGCAAGTTCGCGCATTTTGCGGAAGGCGGCCATGCGGTCGGTTTTCTGGAGCTCTTCGATCTCGGCCATCTCCTTCGGATATTTCTCCTTCAGCTCGGCCATCTGCTCGGCGAACGTTTTCGGAATCTCGATGCCGGCCTTTTTCGCCAGTTCACGGAGTTTCGCATCGGCTTCGGCGCGCAGCTTCTCGATTTCGGCATACTCCGCCGGGAATTTCTCCTTGATCTGCGCTTCGGCCTCGGCGCGCGGGTCTCCGCGCCGCTCCATGCCGTCGCGGCCGGGGCGGAACCGGCGGCCGCCGTCGCGGCTCTCATCGGTCCGGCTGCCGCCCGGCACGGCGGGGGCATCCGCGGCGGCCGCGGAAAAGAGGATCAGCGCCGAAGCGAGAGTTCCAAGAAAAAAAGCAGTCTGTTTCATGGTCACGGCTCCCTGTTGTTGAGTCACTTCAGTTCCAGTTGAAAACCTGCATACACCCGTTTTAACGCAAAGCGCGCGCCGCTTATTGTGTCCTCCTCCGGTAAAATATCCCGAATTCCCTGAATTTCAAACCTTCTCTCCTCAAACCGCATTCGTTTTCCTGACATTCCGGGTCATCCCGGCCTTCCTCCGCCGTCTTTCCGGCGCATTCCGCTTGACAAATCTCCGGGCAGCGTGTATGATATGCCGGTAATATACGTTGCATGTGAAATCCCCGGAGAGCAGGCTGCCATGAACGGCAAAATCAATATCAACACGATCGCGAAAACGGCGAAGGTTTCGACCACCACGGTGTCGAACTTCATCAACGGCACCGAGGTCTTCCCGATCTCCCCGGATACGCGGACGAGGATCAAAGACGCGATGCGGCAGCTCAACTACCGCCCGCACATCGGCGGCATTCTCATGCGCCGCAACGCGCCGCGGCGCGGCCGGGTCGGCTTCGTGATGGGGGAGGACGTCACCTCGCCGGTCCTCCACACGGCCGGAATTCCGCTCGTGCAGCGGATTTTGTGCGAGCTCGAAAAAGCGCTCGACGAGCGGCTCGACATGAACCTTGAAATCCTGCGGATCAGGGACGAAGACTCCCGCTCCGAATGGAACGCGCGGCTGCTCGACCTCGACTGCCTCGTCAACTACGGGCAGGTCAACAGCCTCATGTGCGACACGCTCTCCCGGCGCAACCTGCCGATGATCGAGGTCTATTCAGCCGAAACCTTCCGCCGCCACGGCGATTTCACCGGCGTCGACGAGGAGTTCGACTTCCTGTACTGGCGGAACGACCGGCAGATCGAAACGCTGTTCGACCACTTCCACCGGCGGGGAGCGCGGCGGTTCATCTTCGTGTCGAGCTGCAACGTCAGGGCGCTGCGGCCGGACTACTACGGTTACGACGCCGAAATGAAGCTCGAGGGCTTCAAGCGGGCGCTGGCCGCCCATCCGGACGCTTCCGGCACGATCCTCATGCCGCGCAATGTGGGGGATTTCAACATGTTCCGCGAATTCAAGCTGATCCGCGAGCTGCTCGAGCGCGAACAGAAAGCGCTCGCCGGAGCCGATGCCGTGATCTGCCACAACGATATCGTCGCGCAGGGAGCCGCCTCGATCGCGCTCGAACTGGGCCGGAAACCCGGCGCGGACCTCATGCTTTCCGGCGAAGGAGATTACCGCGAATTCCAGGAATGGCACCCGGCGGTCACGACCAGCAGCGTCGACTACGCGGCCCTGACCGAACGGCTCTGCGAATTGATCGAGCTCCGAACCGCGGGCCGCGCCGGGAAGCTCCTCCGGATCGAACTGCCCACGCTGCTGCTCAGGCCGTAGCGGCGGCCGGGAGCGGCCCGTTCACCGGTTTCATCCGTTCGGCAGCTCCTCTGTATCCCGCAGCCGGAAACATGGCCGGCACTCCGGCATTTTTTCCATTTTTTTTCAATACCCTCTTGACAACCGCTTTTCGGTTTGGTATAATTATATTGCAGGATATACGATCAACATACAATGTTCAACATATAACCATCAACATCCGATATAAACGACAGGAGGTTCACAACAACGGAAATTTGAAGATGATCACAATGTGCGGCAAGGCGGAGCATGGGGAGCGTATAATATGTACTATGTTCAGCCGTGTCGAACAGAACACACAGGAAACGGAAAAACAGGGAAAGAAGAAAAATGAAAAAGAGGCACAAAATGCGTAACATAGTACATATTATGCGTTTCCGCTTCACCTTGATCGAGCTTCTGGTTGTCATCGCGATCATCGCAATTCTGGCCTCGATGCTGCTGCCGGCGCTGAACCAGGCGCGGGAACGGGCCCGGGCCACCAGCTGTCAGAACAATCTCCGGCAGCTCGGGCTGCAGATTCAGCTCTACGCCGACAGCAACAGGGACCGGCTTCCGGAAGCGGATGCCAAAAGCTCGGGAGTCAGCTGGGAACACCGGCTTGTCAACAGTATGGTTCAGTATTCCGGCAAAGTGACCAAGCTGTTCAAATGCCCCAGCGACACGATCCCGCGCACCGCCGCCGCGCTGGCAGTCAACAACAACCCCAAGAGCTACCGCTGCAACGGTTACCTGTGGGGAAACGCCGATGGTTCCTGCATCGAAGGCGCTTATCTGAGGACAAGAAATCGGCCTTCGCAACTGATCTCCCTCGTCTGCCAGCCGCATGAAGGAATGGTGTTCTACTCCGGGACCGCCGCATTTCAGTATGGTTTTTCCATGCCGAGCGCAACCAGTTCCGGCCAGTGGACGCACGGTTCCAAAGGCACCTACCTTTTTCTCGGGGGGAACGTCGGAAACGTCTCTTTCAATTCCGCGACGGTTTCGGACTCAACTCTGTCCAAACGCCACTGGCGGGCGAACAAGGCTGAATCCGAGCCCTGATTCTCCCGTGCGATATCCTGAAAATACCCAAATTAAAGAAAAACAGAATCATGAAGAACCGGAACAGAATACGTAATATCTTCACCGCCAGCCGTTTTCCATTCACCTTGATCGAACTTCTGGTTGTTATTGCAATCATTGCGATCCTGGCCTCGATGCTGCTGCCGGCACTGAACCAGGCGCGGGAGAAAGCCCGGGAAACCACCTGCAAGGGAAACCTCAAGCAGATCGGGCTCCAGTGCCAGATGTACGCCGACGCCAACAAAGACCGCCTGCCGCAAGCCGACAGCGGCGTCGGCTGGGAGCACCGGCTTCTGGACGGCGGATACATCCCGTATTCCGGCGGCGGCGTGAAACTGCTGCGCTGTCCGAGCGACCTCATCAAACGCACCACAACCGAACACAGCCCCAAAAGCTACCGGGCGAACGGATATCTCTGGTCCGACGGCGACGCATCCTGCCTGAAGGGGGCAATCAACCGGGTGCGGAACCGGCCGTCCCAGCTGATCTCCCTGGTCTGCCAGCCGCACGAGCAGATGACCTGTTACAGCGGCGCAGTCGCAACCCATTACCAGTTCTCGATTCCGACCCAGTGGACCCACGGCGGAACCAAAGGGACATTCCTCTTTCTGGGCGGCAATGTCGACAATATCATGATCAACAGCGCGAATGTCAGTGACGGAACCATGCACAAGCGCCACTGGCGGGCGAACAAGGCCGAATCCGAGCCTTAATCACCGTTCCGACGGATTCCGCCCCGCCCCCCGGAACAACACGACGGCGGCCGGTTTCGGCCGCCCGATGGAACATCATGGACAACAAGATCAATATCAACACCATAGCGAAAACGGCAAAGGTCTCCACCACCACGGTGTCGAACTTCATCAACGGCACCGAGGTCTTCCCGATCTCTTCCGACACCCGCGGCCGGGTCAAAAGCGCGATGCGCAAACTCAACTACCGGCCGCACATCGGCGGCGTCCTCATGCGGCGCAACGCGCCGCGCCGGGGCCGGGTCGGTTTCGTGATGGGGGAAGATGTCCGTTCGCCGATCCTCCATACCGCCGGGATTCCGATCGTGCAGCGAATCCTGTGCGAACTCGAAAAAGCGCTCGACGAGCGGCTCGACATGAATCTCGAAATCCTGCGGATCAAGGACGAGGACTCCCGCGCCGAATGGAACGCGCGGCTGCTCGACCTCGACTGCGTCATCAACTTCGGGCAGGTCAACAACCTGCTCTGCGATTCGCTCTCCCGGCGCAACCTGCCGATGATCGAGGTCTATTCGGCCGAAAGCCTCCGCCGCCACGGCGATTTCACCGGCGTGGAGGAGGAGTACGATTTCCTGTACTGGCGGAACGACCGGCAGATCGAACTGCTGTTCGAACACTTCCACCGGGCCGGCAGACGGAACTTCATCTTCGTGTCGAGCTGCAACATCAAAGCGCTCCGGCCCGATTATTACGGATACGACGCCGAAATGAAGCTCGAAGGCTTCAAGCGGGCGCTGGCAGCGCACCCGGACGCCTCCGGACTCGTGCTCTCCCCGCGCAATGCCGGGGACTTCAACATGTTCCGCGAATTCATGCTGACCCGCGAGCTGCTGACCCGCGAACGCGAGGCGCTGGCGGGAGCCGACGCAGTGATCTGTCACAACGACATCGTCGCGCAGGGCGCGGCGTCGACCGTGATCGAGCTCGGCCGCGTTCCCGGAAAGGACATCGCCCTTTCCGGCGAAGGCGACTACCGCGAATTCCAGCATTGGCACCCCGCGATCGTCACCAGCTGCGTCGATTACGCGAAGCTGACCGACCGGGTCTGTGACCTGATCCGGCGCCGGACCGCCGACCGCACCGGCGCTCCCTGCCGGACCGAAATTCCAACTTTACTGATCGAACGATAAACAAAAGGTATGCCATGAAACGACTGTTCGCCGGTATTTCGGCACTGTTTGTGCTCGCCGCCTCCGGGGCTATGGTTCCGGACGGATTCCATTTTGAAAAGAACGACCATTTCCTGACCCCCTCCGAATCGCTCAGCTTCACCTACCGGTTCCAGGACGGTGACGACAGCGCGCTGCGCGAAGGAGTCGACTACCGGATTTTCGACCTCGCCAACCGGCAGCTTGCCGCCGGTGTCGCCCGCGCCTTCGAAAAACAGGGCAGACTGGCCGTCTACCGGCTGCTGACGCCGAAGCAGGTTTCCGCGCTCAAGAGCGGCTGGCATACGCTTGAAATCAAGCCGGCAGCCGACAAACAGGCGGCTTATTTCCGGATGAAATTTTATGTCCGCAGCGGCAAATTCGCCCATCGGGTCGTCTATCTGCTCGACAGCGTCACGCCGGAGGGATTCGCTTTCTGGATCAATGGAGACGGCAACCTGATCGAGCCGCTCCGCGATTTCCCGGAGCAGGGCAAGCCGGACTGCGTCGTGGTCTCAAGCTATGCCCCGCTGCCGGAATCGAAATTCGAAGCACTGAAATCGTACGTCGCAAACGGCGGAACCGCTCTTTTCTTCGGCGTCAACCATCCCCAGCTTGACGAGCTGAACCCGCTCAAGCTGAACCGCGGCTCCCTGTATCCCGCCGCGCCGAAGCGCGACCATGCGGGCAATCCCGCCTACCTGCTCAACGCCTCGACGGCCGAAGATGCAAAGCTGCTGCAGGCCGCTTCCGACGGTTCTCCCGAAATCGCCGAAAAGCGGTTCGGCTCCGGCCGCGTCATCGCCTACGCCGGAGCGCTGAAGCCGGGCGCCGGTTACGATGGAATGATCTATCCGTACGGTCTCGGACTCAAGGCCGAACGTCAGGCCCCGGCCGTGTTCCGCGCCGCCGCGCCCGACGCCGACGGCTTTCGCGAAGGGATCAGCCGCAACAACTTCGGGCGGTTCGGCTGGCTGAACGACGACCGGATCAACGCCATCAGCATCCGTCCGGAACAGACCTTCCGGATGTGGGACGTCGATCAGGATTACTTCGGCGTGAGCTTCTCCGGCAGCCACACGCCGGGCAAACTCGCGGCACTCAAAACCAGCTGGCTCGGCAAATCCATGCTCGGGACCGGCGGCCGCTGGGGACAGGGCACCGAAATCGTCTGGGGGCTCGGCACGCCCGGCGTCCTGCTGCGCAACCCCGATGCGGATAAAGTTTCGATCGAGAGCCCGATGTCGGCGACGCTGGCCTATCCGGTCAAAGGCGGGACCCGCGCGATTTCGCTGGAACCGGGCGCGATGGTCGATCTCAAGGGACTCTCCTCCAACTGGTTCCTGGTCTGGAAGCGGACGGACAAATACGATGCGTGGCCGCTGCTCTTCACCTTCAGCCGTAAAATCTCCGCTGCCCGGATGAACGGCAAACACCTTGAAATCGATTTCGCGAAACGCGGCGTCGATCTCGCCGTCATGCCGCTGGCCGGCATCAAGCACTACACGCCCGCCGAAACCGTCGGCTGGGAACAGGCGCTCCCGGCGGACATCGCCGCCCGCTGCGCCCGCTGGAGCCGGATTCAGGCCGCGCGGACAGTCGGCTGCACCGAACGCTACAAGCTCGACAAGAAGAACGGCACCGTCCTGATCCGCAACGACTTCGACTATCTGGTCATTCCGAACGACTGGGGCGTCGAGCCCGAATACGTCGCTCCGGTTCCGCCGCTGCTGCCGCTCTATGCGAAGTCCGGCAACGTGAAGTTCGCCGACGGAACCGCCGACCTCGACTACGCGACTTTTCAGGGGCCGCTGCACGGAGTTTCCGGCAAACGTTCCGAATACACGCTCGCGATTCCGGAAGTCGATTATCCGCTGCCGGTGACGGCTGCCGATCCGCACCTCGAACTGCCGGTGAACAAAGCGCTGTTCGAACGGATCACCGAACACCTAGCGGAGCCGGGGCTCTCCTATATCCCCTCCGACTACGGCATTGTGGAACGCCGGGAAAAAACGGTCTACCCGGAACGCGAACTGCGCGAAGCGACCTCCATGAAACCCGGCCCCGAAGCGGCGGAATGGAACTACATCGACCTGCACCGCACGCTCGGCGGCGTGGCCGGCAACCTCATGTTCAAGCCGTATCTCGACGGCATCAGGGGATACGGCGACACCCGCGCCCGGCTCAACGCGAAGATCGCCCGGAATATCCGGCGCGACATCGAATTCTTCCAGTACAAGACCTTCCTGCGTTACCGGCAGGAGCCGTTCACCGGCGCCTGGTACCTGATGGCGTTCATCGCCCCGGTCCGCTTCAACGACGGCTACTGGATGTTCCACGACATGAATGAGACGGCCGGCATCTTCCTCCAGACGCTCGGCCTTTACAGCCGCATCATGGGCGACCCGGTATTCTTCGCGTCGAACGAACCGTACATCGACCTCTTCATGAGCAATCTCCTGGTTTCGCACGACTGGTCCTGGATGGCCTCGAATGCGGTCGAATGGGGCATGGGCAACAACATCGACATGCTGAACGCCGAGCTTTCCGGCTGGGCCGGGATGGTCCGGATCAAGGAGTTCCTCGGCAAGCCGGACGAGGCCGACTTCGGCCGTTACATGGCCGCCAAAGCCGGCGCATCGACCGGGGCCCGGCTGCTGATGAGCGAATTCTATAACTCGCTGAACTTCCCGATTCCGCCGCACCTGGCGCCGGTTATCCACGAGATGGCCGACGTTGAACAGGCCGGACGCAAGGACGCCTACCTGCCGCTCGGCGTCTCACAGGGCTACGGCGAAGGATGGCCCTCGCTCTGGCCGACTTCGATCTCGAAGGGGCTGCTGAACCACTTCATCGACGGCAAGGACTTTTACAGCACGAGCAAGGGCGTTCCGGTCGAGCTGCTGGCCTTCTACCGCTCGAACGAGGCGCTGGCGGAACCGCTGCGGAAGTACGAAGCCGCCTTCCGCGACGCCGCATACGCCGCCAAAGCGCCCTATCTGTACAGCCGGACCGCCGGCAACGCCTACCTGAAGTCTCCGCGCGACCGCGCCGATCTCGAACGCATGCTCTACCGCACCTTCACCATGCCGGGCTGTTCGGCGAACGCGCTCGGCGCCGGGCTGGCCGACTGGGAGACGCCCGCGATGGTGATCCTGCTCGACCTGCTCCGCGAAAGCGCCGCCGAAGACCGGCGCGCCGGACAGCTCCCGTTCGGCGATGAACGGGCCGGAACCTTCCAATGGGAAACCGCCGGTCCGAAAAACGCCGCCTCCGCCTCGAAGGTCCGGACCGTTCGCGCCGCCGACGAGCCGGAGAACGTCGCGGACGGCGCCGTTTCGACCCGGATCGAGCTCGCCGCGCCGGCCGGCAGCGAGTCGCCGGCCGCCTTCACGCGGTTCGATGCGGCCGCGGCCGCCCGGAAGAAGTGCACGGCGGTCAGCTTCCGGTACAAGGCCGAAACGCCGGGTTCCCTGCGGATCGCGCTCCCGAACCGCGACTGGACGCGCCGCGCCGAAGCCGTGCTTCCGCTCGACGGGAACGCCGCCGGATGGCGCACTGTCAGGCTTGAATTCGAACGGGACTTCAAGTTCGGCAGGAACGGCATGAAGCCGGAGGAGCTGCGCGGCGAAATTTTCCTGTACAACGCCTCCGGCGCCCCCGTGAAGTTCATCATCGACGATCTCCGCCTCGAACCGTAAGGAGAGACAGACCGGAATCCGCCAGGCCGAACTCAGGTTCGGCTTTTTTTATGCCGAAACTTTGCAAAACGCAGAAAGGCGGGCTATCTTATAGGATATGAACAGACAACATTTGCTTACAATCGCAGCAGTTCTCTGCCTGGCCGGAGGCGTCACGGGGTGCGGCAAAGCCCATCCTGCGCCGCCCGTTGAGCGCAATTCCCTGATTCTGCGCTTCTTCAACAGCATGACGACGGCGGATGCCGCAGCCGCTTCGGAACAGGGCGAAAAGCTTCGGCAGATGGACAATGCCAACGATTACATCATCAAGCTGGTCACGATCCAGCAGAGCAACGCCTACCTGCAGCGCGCCCAGGGTGAAATCAACGCCGGCAACATCGACAAGGCGCTGGAAATTCTGAATGAAGGGGTCAAGACGTATCCGGGCAACCGCGATCTGTCCCGCCAGCGCGGCCGGGTCCGCCAGCTCCGCAACGCGAAGATGCTGCTGAATGAGATGAAGGAGGCGAAAAACTCCGCGGCCATGTCGGCGGCGCTGACCGCCGCCTCGACCGGGCTCTCCGCGAACATGACGCCGAAGCTTCAGGCCTATTTCAACAGTTACAAGCTCAAAATCGATGAAACCGCCCGGGAAGAGGCGGCCAGGACCGCCACTCCCGAACCGACCGTGAACCCGGCGGCAACGCCCCCGGCCCCGGAAAAATAGGAGCCGGCCGAAAAATGCGGTTTCTGCCCGTCATGCTGCTGACAATGGCCGGCATTCTGCTCCCGGCTGCGGAATTCGATACGCTCCCTGCCATCGTCGCAACCGTCGACGGCCATGCCGTGACCCGCGACGCGGTCGTCGCGCGCCTGAAAAACTCCGGAAAACTTTCACCGGAGGGTGGTCCCGCCGCCATGCGGGCCGCGGCGCGGCAGGCGGCGGAGACGGAGGTCTACTTTTTCCTGCTCGGCCGGCTGCTGGCGACCGAAAACATCACGCCGTCGGAGGAAGCCGCGGCACGGCATCTCGCAGAGCTCGAGCGGCTGCTTCCGCACGGGCTGCCGACTCGCGAAAGCGGGGAAAAGGCCCGCATCGCCGCCTCCGAAAACTACCGCTGGAACGTCGCGCTGCAGGAGTTCCTGCGCCGGGCCGCTCCCGAGGTCATCGCGGTCAGCGACGCCGAAATCGAACAGGTCTACCGGCTGAATCAGGATCAGTTCCGGCTGCCGGAGCAATACCAGTTCGGCGTGATCCGCATTCCGAAGAGCCGGGCCGACGCCCGGGAGGCGGCCGAAACGGTCCGCGCCCGCCTGCGGCAGGGCGAGGATTTCGACCGGGTCGCAGCCGAGACCAACCCGTCCGGAGCGGAGCTCTCCGAAACGGACCTGCTCGGACTCCTGAAGCAGGGTGACCCGGCTCTGCCGGCCGGCAGCGTCAGCAGACTCCTTGAAAATCAGGAGGCCTATTTTCTGATCAAGGTCAAATCGAAAACGCCCGGACGCTACATTCCGCTCAAAGACGCCGCCCCGTACCTGCGGCTCCAGCTCCGGTCCGAAAAAACCGCAAAGGCGCTCGAAACGATTCTGCGCGGCGAACTCAAAAAAGCGAACGTTCAATTTTTCATCGACCAATAACGAAAGAGGTAACACATGGCCGGAGTCGAAATCTCAGGCGGCGCGATCCGGATCGCCGGAAAGCCGACGCAGATCATCTCGGGAACCATTCACTATTTCCGCATCCGTCCCGAGCAGTGGCGCGACCGCATCGCCAAAGCGAAGATGATGGGCCTCAACGCGGTCGAAACCTATGTCTGTCACAATCTGCACGAACCGAAACCGGGGCAGTTCGACTTCGCCGGCATGCTGGATCTCGAAGCGTTTCTCGACGAAATCCACCGGGCCGGACTCTATGCGATCGTCCGTCCCGGCCCGTACATCTGCGCCGAGTGGGAGAACGGCGGGCTGCCGGCCTGGCTCTCCGCCCGGCCCGGCGTCGAGTTCCGCTGCATGAACCCTGCTTTTCTCGCCGCGAACGACCGGTATCTGAACACGGTTCTGCCGCTCGTGAAAAAGCACCTGTACACGGCGGGCGGCCCGGTCATCATGCTGCAGATCGAAAACGAATACGGCAGTTACGGCAACGACAAAGCCTATCTCAGGCATGTCCGGCAAATCTGCCTCGACAATGGAATCGACGTGCCGCTCTTCACTTCAGACGGGCCGGACGACTGGATGCTCCAGGGCGGCACGATCCCCGAATGCTTCCAGACCGTGAACTTCGGCAGCCGTTCCGCCGAAGCGTTCGCCCAGAGCCGCAAATACCGGCCGGAAGGGCCGGATTTCTGCATGGAGTTCTGGAACGGCTGGTTCGACCACTGGGGAGAAGAGCACCACACCCGCGCCGCCGATGATGTGGCACAGGAGCTCGACGCGATGCTGAAAACCGGCGCCTCGGTCAATTTCTTCGTGTTCTGCGGCGGAACCAATTTCGGCTTCACCGCCGGCGCCAACGGCAACGGCGACCGGCCCGGCGACTACGCCCCGACCGTGACCAGCTACGATTACGACGGCCCGCTCACCGAATGGGGCGACCCGACACCGAAATTCTTCGCCTGCCAGGAGGTCATCCGCAAATACCGCCCCGACGCGCCGTTCGGCACTCCCTCCCCGGTCCGCAAAGCCGCCTACGGCAAGGCGGAGCTGACCGAAAGCGCCCCGCTGCTCGAAGCGCTCGACCGGCTCGCCGCAAAGCATGAATCGGTGCGGCCGCCGACCATGGAGGCGTGCGGCCAGAACTTCGGCTTCATCCATTACCGCACGAAACTCTCCGGCCCGTTCGACAACCGGCTCTACTTTCCGGAAGTGCGCGACCGGGTCATGGCCTGGGCGGACGGGAGCTATCTCGGGACCGTCTACCGCAACGACGCCGACCGTTTCCTGCCGGTCAGAACCGGGCCGGCGGGAGCGGTGCTCGATCTGCTCGTCGAGAACACCGGACGCATCAACTACGGACCGCTCGTCGGGCGGGACTGCAAGGGACTGCCGCTCGGCGTCGGCATAACCTGGCAGATGCTGAGCAACTTCGAAGTGTGGAACCTTGAGCTCGACGACCTGAGCGGCCTCGTTTACGGACCGTTTTCGGCGGAAGAGAACCGGCCGGCCTTCCATCGCGGCAGCTTCGATGTCACCGAGACGGCCGAGACCTTCCTCGAATTCCCGGGCGTCAAGGGCGTGGTCTGGATCAACGGCTTCAACATCGGCCGTTACTGGAACATCGGCCCCGGCAATACGCTCTACATCCCCGCGCCGCTGCTGCGCAAAGGGAAAAATGAGATTGTCGTCCTTGAACTGCACAAGCTGAACGCTCCGTCGGTCACGCTGACCGACCGGCCCCGGCTGGACTGAACGGTTCCGGCGGAGCCTCGCGTTTCAGGAGCTCCGCAGCGGCCCCCGCTGCCGGATTCAGAGAAATTGCGCCGCGCCCCGGAGGGCGGGCCATTTTCCCCTGAGGAATGAAACGGGCCGGATACCCGGCAAAGTCTGAAAAACACGAGAAATTTTGTTTTTCAAGGCAGTAAAAAGTTAAATCCGGGTGTATAGTATGATGATAGTACCTGCAATTTTCGAAGAAACCCGGATGAATGGACGACAGAAACAGCATTATCCCGCGGAGGAGTATTGATTGATGAGACGGATGGAGGAAATCGATTTCTTTTTCTTTTGGAGAAACCTGCGGAAACATTATCTGTGGATCGTGCTGGCGGGCGTCCTCTGCGGCGTCTCCGCCTATCTGGTCTGCCGTTACCTGGTTCCTCCCACCTATAAGGCCGAAATCTCTCTTTTCGCCTGGGGCGGCAATCCGAAATATGAAAACGAGAACCATCTGCTGCCGTCCGCCGGACCGGCGGCAGACGATGCCGACGACGCCCGGAAACCGCGCGAACTGACCCAGCAGGATATCATATTCGGCAATCTGCTCGTGAACGACTACAAGGAACTGCTCGGCAGCCGCAACGTGAGCAATGAAGCGCGCCGGCGGCTCAATCTGGAATATCCGGAGCTGGCCGAGGTGCCGTACCGGTTCGAGGCGCTGGTTCTGAACAAGACGCGGTTCATCAAGGTCTCCGTCTTCAGCCAGTCGACGGTCAAAGCCGAGAAAGCGGCGCAGGTCATCGCCGAGGTATTTTCCGAGTCCGTCGAAAAGTTCATGAAGATCAAGCGGGTGCAGGTCGTGGATTCCCCGCAGGTGCTCGGCAAGGTGAGTCCGAAAACGGCGCGCGTCACCGTGATCGCGTTCCTGCTCGGCGCCGGTTTCGTCTTCGGGCTCTTCTGTCTGTACGATTTCTTCCGGTACACGCTGCGCAACTCGGATATCGTCAAGGCGGAGCTCGACCTGCCGACCATCGGCATGATCGGAACCTGCTCCGAAAAGCAGAATGCGAATCTCGCCTGCCTGACGGAAAAAAGCGACAGCTACTGCTTCAATCATATCCTCGAAGATTTCCTGCTGCTGCAGACCAATCTGCAATACTCCCTGCCGAAAAAGAACAGGGCGCAGATTCTGGTCCTCACCAGCGCGTTTCCGAAGGACGGCAAAAGCTTCACCTCGCTGAATCTGGCCCTGACGCTGTGCGGCAACTCGAAGCGCGTGCTGCTGATCAACTGCGATCTGCGCAAGGCGGAGTACGACTATCTGGATCTGCCGCGCCAGCCGGGACTCGTGAACTTCCTGCTGGGTGAAAAGAAGATCGACGAGGTCATCCACAAGAACGTGCTCGGGACCCCGCTCTCGGTGATCCGCAGCGGCCCGATTCCGCCGAACCCGACGCGGCTGCTTGAAATCTTCCAGACCTCCGGCATTCTGGATGAGCTGGCGACCCGGTACGACTATATCATTCTCGACTCGCCGCCCTGCATGAACATGGCCGATCCGCTGCTGCTGAGCAAGCTGGCCGACGGAACGATTCTCGTGGTCAACAGCAGGCGCACACCGGTCGATGCGGTCCGGCAGGTCGTCGACCAGCTGCGCAAATTCGATGTGAATATCCTCGGCGTCGTCCTCAACCGTTATTCGGCCCAGACCGCCGGATACGGGTATGGTTACGGATACGGCTACGGCTACGGTTACGGATACGGCGAAAGCAAGAGTTCCCGGAAAGAAAAAGCGAAAGAGAAGAAGGAAGAGGCCTGATGGTCGATATTCACTGCCACATCCTTCCGGGGATGGATGACGGTGCATCGGATTTCAAAACTGCGGAGCAGATGCTGCAGACGGCGGCAGAAGACGGTATCGACACGCTGATCTGCACTCCGCACTATTCGCCGAAGGCGTACCGTGACTGCCCCCGGGTCCTTGAGAAGCTTGCCGGCAGCGCAAAAGCCGCGGGCATCCGTCTGCTGCCGGGTATGGAGTATTCGTTCGCCCGGCTCGATGCGGAGATCGAAAATCTGCGGCCGCTCGGAGAAAGCTCATTTGTCCTGATCGATCTGGGCGTTCCGAACCTGCCTCCGTCCATCGAGGAGCTGTTTTTTCTTCTGGGCCGGAACAATATGCAGATCATCATCGCCCACCCGGAGCGGTACCTGACGGAAGTGGAGTCCGCCCTGGAGCTGTCGCGGCTCGGCGCCTTTTTCCAGCTCAACGCCGACAGCATCCTCGGCGGCAACGGCCCGCGCTGCCGCCGCATGGCCGCGCGCCTGATCCGCAGCGGCTGCTGCCACTACGTCGCGTCGGACGCCCACGGCAGGCACCGGACCTTCCGCCTGAGCCGCTGTCGCGCCCATCTCGAGCAGCGCTGCGGGAAGGCGTACGCCGGAACGATCATGGATACGAATCCCGAACGGCTGTTGAAAAACCTCCCGCCGGTGAGCCTCCGGCCCGAGGAGAACGGCAACTGGCTTCTCCGGCTGCTGAAAGGCCGGAGGCCTCAGCGGAAAGCGAGTGTCTGACGATGCTGGAATTTCTTCAATACTATGCGAATTGGATCGTGTATCCGGGAGCGGCGGCGGTGTTCTCCGCGTTCTTCACGTTTTTTGCGATCCGCCTGCTGCCGCGCCTCGGCTATGTGGACAAGCCCGGCGGCCGCCATATCCATCAGCGGATCGTGCCCCGCGGCGGCGGGATCGCGATCATCCTCTCCTTTTTCCTCGTGCTCGGCATCCTGGCGCTGGAGCAGTCCGGGCCGGTGGCGGAACTCTGGAAGCGGCTGCTGCCGCCTTCGCTCCTGCTCGGCGGCCTCGGCATGGTCGACGACCGTTTCGAGCTGAGTTCCTGGATCAAGCTTTTCGTCCAGCTTCTCGTGGCGCTGATCGTCTGGAGCATGGGGGCGCAGACCTACAGCGTGTTCGGCTGGCCGGTCCCCTGGTATCTGTCGCTCACCTTCACGGCGGTCTGGATCATCATTATTCTGAACTCATTCAACCTGATCGACGGGCTCGACGGACTCGCTTCGGGACTCGCGATCGTCTCAGGCGGCTGCATGACGATCTGGTTCCTGCTGATCGGCGGACACGACGCGGAGGCGGTCACCATGCTGGTTCTGGCCGGCGCCTGCCTCGGATTCCTGCGTTACAACTTCTATCCGGCCCGGATTTTTCTCGGCGACACCGGCAGCACGTTTCTCGGACTGATCTTCGCGGTCATCGGCCTCTCGACGATCGACCATGCCGTGACCGCGACCTCGCTGCTGCTGCCGCTGCTGGCCATCGGCGTGCCGCTTTTCGACGTGATCCTCGCGATCTGGCGGCGCAGCATGCGCAAGCTGCTCGACCCGCATGCCGGCGGAATCATGGACGGCGACCAGGACCACCTGCACCATCGCCTGTTCAAAAAGACGCACAAGCAGGCGACGACGGCGCTCATCATGTACCTGCTCGGCTGCGGATTCGCGGCCGGCGTTCTGCTGCTGCTGGTCTTCCGCACTGCGGCGGCGATCGCGTACATCATCCTGCTGCTCGCGGTGCTGCTGGCCATCCGCCAGCTGGCGGGCGTCGAACTCAGCGATTCGGCGCGCCTGATCCAGAACGGCCTGTCGAAACCGCGCCGCGGGCTGCTGATCAACCTCGTACACCCGTTCATCGACTTTGCGCTGATCGGCATTGCCTTCCTGACCGCCCACTGGTGTGCGACCGAAGAAATCGGCAACCTCAAAATCTTCGTTTACTGCTTCTGTCCGCTCGCGCTGGTGCTCTGTTTTTCGGGAATCTACCGGGTCTACTGGCTCCGCGCCGGCGTGAACGACTACTGCCGACTCGCCCTGCTTATCCTGTCCGGGACCATCCTTTCGAGTCTGCTGCTGTTCTGCGGCAGCTACGAGTACATCGCCGATTCCTTCGGGGTCGGCATCCGGCAGTTCGTCACGGGAAGCCTGCTCTTCATCACGCTCGCCACGCTGCTGATCGTCTCGGAGCGGCTCATCATCCACTACGCGGGCTGGTTCTGGTTTCACGAGCTGTACGTGCAGCGCCAGCCGCCGGAACTGCAGCGGAAACTCGTCATTTACGGCGGCGGCCTGAAATGCCGGGTATACATCAACTGCCTCTACTGCGCCAAAAAGGCGGACAATCCCGAGCGGATCGTCGGGATCATCGATGACGACCCCGCGCTGCACGGGCTGCACATCTACGGCTTCCGCGTGTTCGGCGGAAGCGACCGCCTCGAGCAGATCCATGCGCGGCACCCGTTCGGCAAGCTCCTGGTCACGGCGCATACCGGGAACCGCGAACGGATGAGCCGCCTCGAAACGTTCTGCCGGGAACGCGGCATCGAGCTCCGCTATCTCCGCATCGACGAGAGCGCGGAAGATCCGGGCGCGACCGCCTGAGCAGCGAGCCCGGGATCACCGGAACCGGCGTCGGAACCGCCCCGGCGGCATGCCGTGGCAGTTCCGGAATACCGCGGAGAAGAAAGTCGTGCTGCGGTAGCCGCAGCGGAATGCGACTTCATCGACGAGAAGCTCCGTTTCGCGCAGCAGCATCGCGGCATACGCCATGCGGATCTCGAGCAGCGTCTCCGAAAAACCGCGCTCTCCGTGCTCTGCGAAGAGGCGCGAAAGATAACCGGGATTCAGGCCGAACAGCCGCGCGACCCGCGCCCGGTCCGTCTCCACACCGAAATTTTCTTCGAGATGGAGGCGGATTTTCTCATAGGTGATTCGCGCCTTGCCGGGGGGCTCCGCCTGGTCTTCGGCCAGCGCCGCCCGGCTCATCCGGAACAGGGCGCGGACCAGGTCGCACCTCGCCTCGTCCGGCGCCGCAGCGAGACAGCCGGCAACCTTGCGGACCGTGTCGGAGGGCGGCAGCGCCGTATGGAAAAAGCAGCCGCAGACCGGGCGCCCGCCGGAACCGGCATCAACGTAGGTGATCCGGATGCACTCCGGCCGGAAAACGAGGCAGCAGAGCTCGTGCGGCCGGTCCCACAGCGGCAGCTTCCAGGCGAAAGGCTCCGAAAACAGAACTTCGCCGGGATGAAGTTCCAGCTCCGCAACGCCGTCTCCGTCGCCGCAGCGCAGGTGTTTGCCGCCGGTGAGCGGCACATCGAAGACCGGATAAGCGTAGAGCTCGACCGACACGCCAGACGGCGGCGGCGGCATCCGCCTGCCCGCATGAACCCGCGCCGGCGGAATCTGTTCCAGCACAAAATCGACAAGCCGCAGGAATCCTTCCCGCGACAGATGTTCAAGTCCGAGTTCCCGGCCGACCGGTCCCATCCGGCTCCTCCGTTTTTCAAAAGGTGACGATTCAAGAAGTAATATAACAGTTCCGCTCTTGTGTTTCAAGCCGGAACCGGCTATAATAAAGAGCAGTGTACGAAACCAATCCAGGAGGAAATTCCAGTGTTCAGCCGGATCGAAGGCAGTTTCATCGCCACAGCCAACATTCCCGATGCCGCCACGGCCTTTCACGGGGAGCCGCTCTCGCTGCTCTTCGGCATGTGCGCCGGGGCAATGGAGTTCAACAACCGCGTGTTCCTCTACCGGCACGACGAACCGGTCCGGGTCAACCTGAACTGGATACGCGATTATATCCTGACGCTCAAGGGATTCCGCTACACCGAGCGCGACATCCGCTCGTTTCCGGACCTGCTGCTCGAGCGCCAGCACGAAAAAGGCTTTTTCTACGAAATCGTCGCCCCGCTGACCGATATGCACTCCGGCGCTCCGTTCCGGCACGACGGCCGGGAGTACCGGATCACTTCCGAAGAGTGCGCGCTGCGGGAGCCGGGTTCGCGCTTCGGCCTCTGCCGCCTCGAACTCGAGGCCGACATCGAGTACCTGATGGCCGAAGGCGTCCACATGATCTGGCAGGCGACCGGCGACGACGAATGGCTCCAACGCAACCTGCCCCGTGTCGAAAAGGGCCTCCGCTACATCATGACCGATCCGCTGCGCTGGGATGCGGAGCATCAGCTGGCCAAGCGTCCGCGCACGCTCGACACCTGGGACTTTCTCGACCGGGAGGACTCCAGCTGGGACCGGGCCGTGCGTCCGGACGACCCGATGGGCATCTTCCACGGTGACAACACCGGGCTTTACAACGCCAAGCTGCTGCTGGCGAAGCTGTACCGCCATCTGAACGACGAGGCCGCCGCCGCACGCCATGAGGAGGAGGCCGCCGCGCTGCGCGAACGGATCATGAAGCATCTCTGGAACGGCAGCTTTTTCCGCCATTTCCTGCCGCTGGACCCGGTGAATTACGGCGTGGACGAAACGTGCCAGATGAGCCTTTCGAACGCCTACGCGCTGAACCGCAATATCCTGAACTTCGACGAACGCCGGAGCGTCATCGACGCCTATCGGGCGATGCGGGAGAAATACCGGGGCGAACTCGACGACTTCCGCAATCTCGAGCCCCCCTACCCCTGCTTCAAGGGGATGAAACCGGGGGCTTACGTCAACGGCGCGATCGCTCCCTTCGTCGCCGGACAGCTTGCGCTCGGCGCTTTCGAAACCGGCATGGAGGAGTACGGCGTGGACATCCTCAAGCGCATGGGCCGCAAGATGCTCCGCGACGGCAAGATCGCCTTCCTCTACGACTGGGAGGGGCGCGACATCGGCGGCGGTCCGCGCTGCTGGTGCGGAGCGGAGATTATGCATGCCGAATGCGCCGGGCTCGCCGGCGTGGTTGACAACGACAGGCTTTTCCGCGACGTCACCCTCTCGCCGCGCTTCGCCGCGGCCCGGGAGCCGGAGGCGCACGTGCGGCTCGAATACGCCGCCTCGGGCGCGGCGGCCGAATATCATTTCACCGCCGATTACGATAAGAAACAACTCGGTTTCGAACTGCTCTCACGGCACGATCATGCGAAGCTGCGGCTGTTCGTGCCGGAAGAGGCCGGAGAACTCAGGGTCTCCCGAAACGGAGAACCGGCCGATTTCCGTGAAGAGCGGGTCGGCGCCGGCCGCTACGCGGTCGTCGACGCGGTCATACCGCAGGAGCGCGTGGAGATCACATACGCATGATTCACGGCACCCTGCTTCTCGTCGCAACCGGCCTCTGCTGGGTGCTGATCGCGGTTGTGATCAGCACGGCCGCGCGGCGGCGGCTCGACCTCGACTTCATCCAGGCCGGCGCCGCGCTGCTGACCGCCGCCGCGGCGGGAGGCGCGCTCCTGTTCCAGAGAAGCGCCACGATCCCCCTTCCGCTCCAGCTGGCCGTATTCGGCGCCGGAGTCGGCAACTACCTGATGATCAAGCTTATGAATGCCGGGATGGCGCGCGGTCACAACGGTGCGGTCTGGGGAATCACCCAGAGCGCGCTCGTCTTTCCGTTCACGATGGGAATGCTGTTCTTCGGCGTCGCCCCGACCGTCAGCCGCCTGGCCGGGCTGGCGCTGATCCTGGCGGCGATCGTTCTTTTCAGCTTCTCGAAGGAGAAAAAACCGGGAACTTCGGGCAACTGGCTCCTTCCGACGCTCGGCGCTTTTTTTTTTGCCGGAATCTCGCAATGCTGCGCGAATCTGCCCTCTTACCTCGGCGCCGGCGACATGCCGAGCACGCGCCGGGCACTGCTGGTCCAGCTCGGCGTGCTCGCCTCGTTCGGCGTGAACGCCGGGTTGGCCCGGAGCCGGTGGAGAGCACGCGGCACACTGCTGCCGCTGGTCACGCTCGGCTGCGTAAACATCGTTTCGCTGTTCTTCCTTTTTTACCGCGGACTCAATATCCTCGCGTCCCTCGGCTGCGGCTCGATCGGCTACCCGGTCGCCATGGGCTCCTGCATTGCAGGATTCCTGATTTACAGCCGCGCGATTCTGCGGGAAAAGGCCGGTTTCGCGGCGGCGGCGGCATTCCTCGCGGTTCTCTCCGGCATCCTCGTCATTTCGCTGTGACCGCCGCCCTGTCCTAGCCGTCTGTCATGATTCTGTCATGAATGATTCCGGAAAAAGATTGCGGGTTATTGACATGGCCGCCGTTCTCCGGTATAATTTAAACAGATGCTCAACCAACCCAACGGAGACAATGCCATGAAACGGAATTTCACCTTGATCGAACTTCTTGTCGTTATTGCGATCATCGCGATCCTCGCCTCGATGCTGCTGCCCGCGCTGAATCAGGCAAGAGAACGCGCCCGCTCCACATCGTGTACCGGAAATCTGAAGCAAATCATGACCGGTTTTCAATTCTACGCGGACGATTACGACGGAATCGTCATGCGCTATTCGAAGGCGGCCGGCAACAAATCGTGGTCCGAATTCATAATCGGCCGCACCGGGGGTAATGCCTATCTGCCGGACACCAGACAAAATAAGCTGCTGGTCTGTCCTTCGAGTCTATCGGCCGGAAAAGATTATTTTCTGTATCAGACCTACGGAGCCTTCGACAATCGCTACAACGGAAGCGATACCACCCGCTACGAGGCGAAGATCAAGGAAACTGGGCCGTATTTTCACAAGTTCGACAACAATAACAACGGCTATTCCTTCAAGAAAATGAAAACTCCATCGCAGATTCTTCTGGTGATGGATACCGAATACCGCGGAACTCACTCGAACGCGGGGAAGATGCTCTGGTTCTTCCAACCGAATGTTGATGGCGAAGGGGGCGCGTCGATCCGGCACAACAACCGTGCAAATACCGCATTTGCAGACGGCCATGTCGCCTCGCTGGGCAAGAAGGAACTATATCGGTCGTCCGCCACCATCGAACAGGTCGTCAGGAACGGCGTTCCTGTCGCGACGCAGGAATGATTGCCATGAAACTGTCACTTTTCTGCATATCGTTTGCATTGATATCCATAACTGCCGCCGCTCCATTGCCGGTCCATTGGTCAGCTTCGGCAGTTCAGGCAAAAAGCCGCCGCCATTCGGCGATCAGCGCGACTTTGCCGGACGGTTCTCCGGGAATCCGGTTCTGCTGGGAATCCGGCAATACTCCGTATGGGGAATTCGTCTTTACGAAACCAATCCGGCTCGGTCGTTTCGAACCGTGTGTGCTACGAGCCGCCCTGCATGGGAAATTGACAGAAAACTTCGACCGGATTCGAATTCGTCTCACCGACTCATCTGGCGAAACGTTTCAGTTCGATACCCGGAAACGCGGTTTTCACGACAGTGTCGAATTTGAAATCACACAGGAAAAAATCCGTGATTTCTGGGGCGGTGACAAAAACGGACGCATCGATGGAGAAGTCACAATCACCGGATTCGCCATCGGATTCCGTGGTACGGGAAAACGCGGCGAGTTCACAATAGGACGTATCGAAAAATTTTCACTCGCAGCCATTGAAGCGAAAGTCGACACCGGAGATCCGCTGTACCTGATCCGTCCCGGCGAAGAGTCGAAACTCGCCGTTGTTTTCACCAACTGCGGCGACCGTGAATTCGACGGAAGAGCCTCCTGTCGCTTTGAAGACTTCTACGGCCGACATTTCCGACTTGAACGGTCATTATCACTGCCACCGGGAGGAACGATGCGCCTGCCGCTTAACCGTCCGCTTCCCGCGCCGGGACATTGGCAGATTTTCTGGACAGTACAGGGAAATAAGGAAGGAGCGGAGCACGGCGGAACCCTGCAATTCGCCAGCCTGGAACCATCCGGACCAACTCCGAATCGTACTTCCGGTTTCCTGTTCGGTGTCCATTCGCATCCCTACCGCTGGAGTAAACAGGACCGCGAGCTTGAAGCGCGGGCCGCCGGCTTGGCTGGCATCAAGGTTCTGCGGCTCGATATTCACTGGCGCGCACTCCAGCCGCAACCGGGTGGAGACTGGGACTTCAGCTATCCCGATTCCGTGCTGCGTCTCTACGAATCGCATGGAATCGAATTCGAAGCTCTGCTCGGTGCGCCGCCACGCTGGGCTGTAACTCCGGGATACGTACCGGTGCGTTCCGACATCAGGGGTGAGATTCGACCGCAGACCGCCCTTTACCGGGAATATATCCGCCGAGTCGCCGAGCGCTATCGCGGCAAAATCCGCTTCTACGAGCAGTTCAACGAACCGGACCTTGCTGCCTTCTACAACTTCGGAGCAGAGGATTACATCGAGCTTTTCCGTGCCGGAGCGGAAGAGCTACGCAAGGCTGATCCGGCCGCCGTGATCCTGACCGGCGGCTTTGCCACGATGCTGCAGGTGGCGAGCTCCCACGCTCCCGGTTATATCGAAAAAGCGTTGGCGGGAACCAACGGCACGTTCGACATTCATGCGCATCACGAGCACGGTCCTTTCGAAGCGTATTGCCGGATCATCGACGAACAATTTCTGCCGATGCGACGCCGGCTCGGCATAGCTGCCCCGTGGTATGCGAATGAGACCGCACTCACTGCGGCCGGGGGCCGTGAAAAGCGTCAGGCGGCCGCTCTCTGGAAAAAACTATTATTCGCCTGGAGCCGCGGCGCGGTCGGCTACAACTGGTACGATCTCAGGAACGACGGATTCGACCCGGATAACGGCGAACACAATTACGGATTGCTCACCAACGATTTTCAGCCCAAACCGGTCTATGTCGCGTATAACACGCTGACCGGGCTTTTCCGTACGAAAAAATTCCTCCGGCAGCTTCCCGCACCTGACGGAATCTGGCTGTTTGAATTCGCCGATCATCAGAAACGGCTGCTGGCAGCATGGAGTGAGGTCGATACGCCCCCCGCAACGCTGCTCTTTCAGACGAGTGCCGCAGGAACGGTCCCGGAGCTTGTCGACCTGATGGGAAACCGGAGACCGATTCCGACAGTTGGCGGCTGTTTCCCGCTTGAAGCCTCCGAGTATCCTGTCGCGGTTGAACTTCCGGTCTCGACAGATATCGAACCGGCTGGCCAACTATTCAAAGCCGTCTTTTCCGGAGCGGCAGTCGCAGGGAAAACATTCGCTTTTCAGTTCACAGCAAACAATCCCCTGCCGAAACCGGAGAATTTTGTTCTTCGATTTTCGCCCCCTCCCGGCATCCGCCTCATCTGCCCGGAACTCCGCATCTCTCTCGCCGCCGGGGAATCGCGGTGCATTCCAATTGAGGCTCAGGTCGACGCAAAATTCCGCCTGCCATCCGGCGTCCGAGATTTCATCAAAGTGGAATGGCACGGAATCAATTCCGGCTGGACTGGCTGTTTTAAACTGCCCGTATTGTCCGCGACCGTGATTCCCGCGAAGCGGAACGACGGCGCGCCGGATTTTCTGCTGAACCGGCGTGAGCAAGTTCACAGCCTGATCGGCGCCGATCCGAGCAGGGAACATCTGAACTGGAAGGGGCCGGAAGACCTGAGCGCGACCGCCCGCCTGAGCCAAGATGGACAGAACTTCATCCTGGCCGTGGATGTGACTGACGACCGCCATTGCCAGCCGTTCTCCGGTTCCGGCGTCTGGCAGGGAGACTGTGTACAGTTTGCCATCGCTGTTCCGGAACATTCCGGCCTGTGGGAAATCGGTCTGACCCGGCGTGACGACGGAAAAAACGAAGTATTCTGCTGGAGTACTCCGGATGGACTTGATCCGGCGCCAGTAATGAAAACCGCGGTTCTGAAGACTGAGCGGGACGGCAACCGAACCTCCTATCAGGTATCGATCCCCCTTACTGCGCTCAAGCTGTCGCCGAAGCTGCTGCGGCAAGGATTCCGGTTCAATCTCCTGATTAACGACAACGACGGCGAAGGACGCGAAAATTGGATTCACATTGTTCCCGGCATCGGAGAATCCAAAACACCGGAGCAATATCCGCTCGTAGTGTTTGAATAACGGGTCTGCTTGCATTTATATGACGAAAACGGTATATTGACGACACGGAGAAATATCTGTTTTGAGAAACAAAGTTCATGAGGTGCGGCAGAAGATCCTGCGCCATATCGTCGACCGGGGGACGCCGGAGCGGCAGTACCTGCCCTCGATCCGGACCTTCGAACAGACGACCGGGTGCAGCCGCCAGACCGTCCATCTGGCGCTGCGCGAACTGGTCGACGCCGAAGTGCTCACTGCCGTTCCGCGCGGCGGCTTCCGGGTCTGCAACGTCGAGCAGGCCGAAAAACTGCTCGGTCCCGTGACCGACCTGCCGGTCGCCTTCGTCATGCCGCGCTGGATCGAACGCGGCATCATCTCCCCGCTCTTCGCCGAAATCCTGTTCGGCGCGGAGTCGGCCGCCGGTCCCGGCAGCGGCATCCGCCCGGTCTGCCTGACGCTGCCGTGGGAGGCGGACGAAAAACGTTTTTCGCTGTCGCGCCTCGCCTTCCGCACCCGCGGCATCGCCGGCGCGATGCTGGTCGGCCCGACCCCGGATTTCATCGCCGAAAAATTCATCGAGAAGTGCCAGGTTCCGGTCGTCCTCGTCGACAACGTGACCGACCTGCCCGGCGTAACCTGCGTCAGCAAGGACAACCTCTCCGGCGCTGCCCGGGCGGTGCGCTACCTGATCGAGCGCGGCCATCGCCGGATCGGCATGATCTCGGTCCGTCCCCGCAAAATGCGGCTGAACGAACGCTGGGCCGGATTCCATGCCGAAATGCACCGGCATGGACTGCTCTCCGAAATCGCCTTCGTCGAAGAGGCCGGGTGGGACGCCGACACCGTCTCCGGCGGGGCCGCCGCGGCGGCCTCCCTGCTGCGCAAGGGCCTCAACGGCGCCACCGCGCTGCTGGCGCTGAACGACAATATGGCGCTCGGAGCGATTCAGGTGTTTCAGGAGAACAAGATCCGCATCCCCGAGCAGCTTTCCGTCATCGGCATCGGCAACGACTCGCGCGTGACCGAACTCTGCCGCCCGGCCCTGACCACGATGGCGCTCGACAACCGGCGGCTCGGTCAGCTCGCCATGCGGGCGCTGCTCGACGTCATGCGTCACCCGAAAGCGGGCGGCAACGCGGTCACCCTTCTGCCGATGACCCTCTGCGAAGGAGAAAGCGTCTGCGACGGTCCGTTCTGAACGGGAACAGGCCGCTTCTCAGCAGTTCCAGGCCGCGTCGCTCGCGTCGCTCGGCATGCGCCAGTCGCCGCGCGGCGAAAGCGCGATCGTACCGACCTTCGGACCGTCCGGCACGCAGCTGCGCTTGAACTGCTG
The DNA here is from genome assembly GCF_009695545.1 of Victivallis lenta. Lineage (NCBI taxonomy): Bacteria > Pseudomonadati > Lentisphaerota > Lentisphaeria > Victivallales > Victivallaceae > Victivallis > Victivallis lenta. The sequence goes on from NZ_VUNS01000004.1 coordinate 109,149, forward strand.
GCGGAAAAATCTCCGCACGAACAACGCAAACCAGCGGCCGATCACGTCGGGCGGATAAGTTCCGGCGAACGCGTTTTCGGCCAGACAACGGATCTTCTCCGGCTCCGCGCCGTATTTGATGAAGTGATAGAGGAAGAAATCGTGCAGCTCGTAGGGACCGATCAGCTCCTCGGTCTTCTGGTTGATCGCGCCGTCGCCGTCCGCCGGCAGAAGCTCGGGACTGACCGGAGTATCGATCACATCGCGCAGGACCGCCGCCAGTTCCGGCGTCTCCCGCTCCGCCGTGGTTTCGATCAGAAAGCGGATCAGCGTCTTCGGGATTGAACAGTTCACGGCATACATCGACATGTGGTCGCCGTTGTAGGTGCTCCACCCGAGCGCGATTTCGGAAAGGTCGCCGGTGCCGACCACCAGCCCGCCGGTCTTGTTCGCGACATCCATCAGAATCTGGGTGCGCTCGCGCGCCTGCACATTCTCATATGCCGTATCGCAGATCGCCGGATCGTGCCCGATGTCGCTGAAATGCTGCAGGCAGGCGGCTTTGATATCGACTTCGCGGAAGGTCGTTCCAAGCAGCCGGCAGAGGGTCACGGCGTTGTTGTAGGTCCTTCCGGTCGTGCCGAACCCCGGCAGCGTGAAAGCGATGATATCGGAGGCGGGGCGGCCGAGCAGGCGGCAGCATTCGGCCGCGACCAGCAGCGCAAGCGTCGAATCGAGCCCGCCCGAAATTCCGATCACCATCGTCTTCGCCCGCGTATGCTCGATCCGCTTGGCGAGCCCCGCACACTGGATATCGAAGATTTCCCGGCAGCGCTCCCGGCGGCCGGCTGCGTTCTCCGGCACAAACGGATGACGCGGAATCGAGGCGTGCCGGAGATCCGGAGAACCTGCCGCCTCCGGCAGCCGGACCCGGCGGAAACGCATTCCCTCCGGCAGCGGATTGTCGTTGAACGAGCTCTCCGAGAGCCGCGCCGCGCCGAGCCGTTCGAAATCAACGTCGGCGTACGTCAGGCTCGACTCCCGGTCGAAACGGCGGTTTTCCGCCGCCAGGCGGCCGTTGTCAGCGATGATCGCGTGTCCGCCGAACACCAGGTCGGTCGTCGACTCATGGACTCCGGCCCCGGCCAGCACATAAGCCGCGAGGCAGCGGGCGCTCTGCTGCGTCACCAGTTCCCGGCGGTAATCGGCCTTGCCCGCCAGTTCGTTGCCAGCGGAAAGGTTGAACACCGCCCGGGCCCCGCCGAGCGCCAGGTACAGCGACGGCGGCAGCACGCACCAGAGGTCTTCGCAGATTTCAACGCCGAAACGGAACCCGGCACCGCCGTCGAAAATGAGGTCGGCGCCGAACGGCACCTCCCGGCCGCCGATGCACGCAGTCGCGTCCGTTATGCCGCGCCCGGAGTGGAAATGCCGCTTCTCGTAAAATTCCCGGTAGTTCGGCAGCACGCACTTCGGCACGATTCCGCGGATCGCTCCGTCCGCGGCGACGGCGGCGGCGTTGAAAAGCACGTCGCCGCGGCGGAACGGCAGGCCGATGACGGCGACCGTCCGGCTGCCGGCCGTCCGCGCCGCAAAATCAACGGCGGCAGCTTCGGCCGCCGCCAGCAGCCGTTCCTGGAAAAACAGATCGCCGCAGGAGTAACCGGTCACGCAGAGCTCAGGGAAGACAACCGCGTCGGCGCCGTTCTCCGCGGCCTGCCGGAAACAGCGCCGAAGCTCCTCCGTATTGAACGCCGCATCGGCCACCTTCAGCTTCGGGACCGCCGCCGCAAGACGATAAAATCCAAACATGATGTCGTGCTCCTTCCTCCGAATTACAGAATCATTCCGGCGATCCACCCGGCCGCCAGAAGCGGCAGATTGTAGTGCAGAAAGGTCGGAATCGTCGAGTCGTAAATATGATCGTGCTGCCCGTCGGCGTTGAGCCCGGCGGTCGGACCGAGCACCGATTCGGACACCGGGGAGCCGGCGTCTCCGAGCGCTCCGGCCGAGCCGACGATCGCGATCGTCGCCAGCGGAGAGATGCCGAGCGCCGCACAGAGCGGCACATAGATTGCGGCGATCAGCGGCACCGTCGAGAAGGAAGAACCGATTCCCATCGTGATAATCAGCCCGATCAGCAGCATCGCAAAGACCGTCACCCCCCTGTAGTGAACGGCGACGCCCTTCACGAGCTCGACCAGCTCAGCCACGCCGCCGGTGTCCTTCATCACGTTCGCAAACCCGGCGGCGGCGATCATGACGATGCCGATTCCGCCCATCAGGTGAACGCCCTGCACGAAAACATCCTGCGTGTCGCGCAGGCGGATGACCCGCGCCGCGACAAACACCATGACCGCGAGCAGCGAACCGATCAGCAGCGAATCGAGAAATATCTGCACGAAAAGCGCCATCAGGATCGCCGCAACGCCGACCGCCACATTGAACGGCCTGATCTCGACCGGCTCAGTCGCTTCCACCATGAGCTCGGTTTTGACCGGATTATACGCACGCGGACGGCGATAGCTCAGGAACACCGCGATCAGCAGCCCCGCCACCATGCCGAGCGCCGGAATCAACATGGCCGGGGAGGCCTGCGCGGCGGCCACCTCCATGCCGTTGCGCCGGATATTGTCGAGCAGAATCGTGTTGAGATAAATTTTCCCGAAGCCGACCGGCAGCACCATGTACGGTGTGATAAGCCCGAAGGTCAGCACGCAGGCCACCGCGCGCCGGTCGAGCCGGAGCCGGTCGAACACCGGCAGCAGCGGCGGAATCAGGACCGGAATGAAAGCGATGTGCATCGGAATCAGATTCTGCGACGAAACCGCCGTGAGCGTGAGGATGCCGAGCAGCGCGTATTTGAAACAGAACAGCTTCTTCGCGGTCATTTCACAGCCGATCCACTGAAAGAGCTTCCGCGCGATGAGTTCCGTGACGCCGGAGCGCGAAATCGCGATCGAGAAGGTTCCGAGCATGACATAGTTGATCGCGAGCACCGCGCCGTTGTCGAGGCTGCTCTGGAACGATTTCATCGTCGAACCGAACACCGAAACGGCGCTCTTCCAGAACTCCGTGAATTCGCCGCTGCCGAGCAGCGCGAACGCCTCGCCGTCGAGTCCTCCCAGCATGCCGCCGACCGCCGCAGCCGAAATCAGTGCGAATACGACATTCATGCGCAGCGCGGCGAGCGCGAGCAGCACCGCGACCGAAACCAGCACCGGGTTCGACAAAAGCTCCCAGACCATCCGTAAACCTTTCCTGTGTGCAAATGCTTTAAAATACCACGCCCGGAAGCGGCTTTCAAGCCGGAGGCCGGAAAAAGCGCCGCCCGGACACACAAAAAAGCGGGCATGCAAACCGCACGCCCGCCTTTCTCCCGTAGACCGGACGGAATTACTTCACGCCCATCGCCTTCAGGTTGTCGAAGGAGATTTTGATCGACTCGAAAATGTCGCGGTCGCGGAACAGCGAATCCTGTTCGATCGAATACCAGCGCACCCCCTCTTCGCGGCAGGCCTGGATGATCGCCGGCCAGTCGAGGTTGCCTTCGCCGATCTCGCAGAAGACCGGAGTGCCGCCGTCGATGATCGCGAAATCCTTGAAGTGGATCACCGGCATGCGCTTGCCGACCTTGTGAATCCAGTTCACGGGATTCTGGCCGCCGCGCGTGACCCAGTGAACGTCGATCTCGGCCGCCACAAGCTCCGGATTGCTGTTCTCATAGAAGTAGTCGAGCATGATCTGCCGGGTGCCGGGCAGCCGCTCGAACTCGAAATGGTGGTTATGGTAGCCGAGACGGATTCCCTTTTCGCGCAGCTTGCCGCCCATCGTTTCGAAAATGCGGATCAGTTCATCGACCATCTTCACGTCCTGCCGGTACTCCGGCGGGGGCGCGCCGAGCGCGGTGAAATCGCATTCGAGCGTCTGGAGCCGGTCGATCAGCGCGGCGGGATCGCCTTTGAGCGTGTCGAGCCCCTCATGGGTTGCACAGCAGTAGAGGTTATGGCTGTCGAGCTGTTTTCTGATCACATCGGCCGGGAGCGGCGTCCCGGAGACCTGAACCGCGCGGTAACCGATATCGCAGACCTTGTCGAGCGTCTTGTCGAGGTCGCTTTCGGTTTTGCAGTAATCGCGCAGGTTGTAGAGGGTCACTGCAATCTGACTGTCCGGAGCTTTCATGGTTCTGTTTCCTTATCGTTAACGGACGTCGCGAATCGGCGTCTTTTTGACCCGGTCGATGACCCGGACCACTTCGACGGCCTCGGCCATCGTGATCGGATACGGTTCACCGCAGCGGATCGCCTTGTACAGATATTTCCAGATCTTCTCCGGCTGGTCGCCGTTCGACGGGGCGACGCCGAGATCGTCTTCGACCCAGACCGGGCTGACCTGGCCGCCGAATCCGCCTTCGAGCGGCGGGTTGCCGGGCGAAGCGGGAGTGTCGCACTCCGGATAGCCCGGTGCGAGATACTTGAGCTTCAGCCGCTTCTCATCCCAGCTCATCAGCGTGCCGCGGCTGCCGCGGACCGCATAGACCGGGTCGCCGAGCGAAGCGCCGCCGGAAATTTCAACATCCACCACCCGGCCGTTTTCACCTTTGAACACGATCTTGACATGGTCTTCGGCATCGCCGCGGGAAGCGACGATCGCCAGGTCGCTCCAGAGCTCCTTAACCGGGCATTCGAGAAACTGCAGCGCATGGTCGACAAGGTGCGGCCCCCAGTTCAGCAGCTGGCCGCCGCCGCAGTCGAGGATGGTCTGCCAGTCAGCGCGCCACTGGTAATTGTGACGGCAGAGCTTGATTTCGAAAATGTGGCCGAGCTTGCCGGACCTGATGATTTCGCGGATATGCGAGAAGGCCGCCTCAAAACGGCGGTTGTGGCGCACGAAAACCCGGCCGGGATTCGCGTCGGCGACCTTCTGCAGCTCGAGCGCATCCTCGATGCGGCAGGCCATCGGCTTTTCGACCATGACCATCTTGCCGGCTTCGACCGCCTGGATCGCATGCTTCACATGGTCGGGGGAGCGGGTCGCAACCGAAACGAGCTCGACGTTCGGATCCTTCAGCAGCTCCTCGCCCTTTTCATAAACCGGCCGGCCCGGCAGCTTCTTCGCCGCGGCTTCCCGCCGCGCCGGATCCCAGTCGCAGCCGGCGACGATTTCAAACATGTCCGGATACAGCCCGAGCTCATGAATGTGCATGCCATTCCCGGCGCGGCCGAGCCCCCAGATTCCGACCCGAATTTTCCCTGCCATTGACAATCCCTCACTATCGCGTTAGAAAAGAAACGGTTTCACAACATTGCATATAATATATCGTTCCTCCGTTCCGATTGCAATTCGTCCGCCGAAAATAACCCGATTTTGCCTCTCCCGCCCCGGCCGGGCGGATGCAGGGATTTTCGGCCGCTGCGGTTATACGGAGACCGGGACAGAGGTCCGGCAGCCCGTCACCGGAAGAACCACTTCACGGTTCCCGCCCGCTCCTGCTTTGCGGAGTTCCCGCGCTCTTTTTTCCGGCCGGCGTTCCTTTCCCCGAACCGGCAGGGAGGACGGCACCGGCGGCAATTCCGCCGCTGTTACGCACGTGCAGAGACTCCGGCCTCCTTTCAGCGGACGATGCCGAAGTGGATCGCCCCGCACCAGATTCCGGCCAGGATCACCCAGAGGATCACCCCGTGGACCACCGGCTTCACGCCGAGCTCCTTCAGCTTGCCCCGGTTCAGGTTCGCTCCGATCAGGAACAGCGTCACGATCATCAGGTATTTCGAGAGCTCTTTCAGGAAGGAACCCGGTTCCGCCGTCACCGGCACCCAGGTGACCAGCGCCGAAGCCGCCAGGAATCCCGGAATGAACCACGGAATCCGGAACCGGATTTTCCGCTTTTCCCCCTCCCCGGCCGGAGCCACGCACATCGACAGAAACAGCGTGACCGGCACAATCCAGAGCGCGCGGGCCAGCTTCACGGTCGTCCCGACCTCAAGCGCCTCCGGCCCGAAGGCCATTGTCGCACCGACCACGGAGCTCGTGTCGTGAATGCCGAGCGCCGACCAGTAACCGAACTGGTACTGGCTCATGCCGAGCGCGTGGCCGACCGCCGGAAAAACCAGCAGCGCAACCGCGTTCAGCGTGAACACCACCGCCGAAGCGATCGCAATATCGTGCGCCTTCGCTTTCAGGACCGGCGCCGCGGCCGCAATCGCACTGCCGCCGCAGATCGAGGTGCCGATGCTGATCAGGTACATCGTATTCTTCTGAAGTCCGAGCCGTCTGCCGAGAACGATGCCGAGCCCGAGGCCGAGCGAGATTCCGGCCAGCGTATAGATCATGCCGTGCGCGCCGGCCCGCAGCACTTCGGCGAGGTTCATGCCGAACCCCATGCCGACGATCGCCGCGCCGAGCAGCGGGGAAGTCAGCTTCGCCGTCACCGCCTCATACGGATTCCCCCAGAGAACCGCAAACGCGACGCCGCAGAGCACAGCAACTCCCGGCGCGTGGTTGCGCACTGCCGGAAAAATCCACGGCAGCAGAAAAAACGCGGCGGCGAGCACAAGAAAAATCACCTGTTTCACACGCATTGTCCCGATGGCCGGAGCGGCTTCGACGGTCGGATTCAGTTCCATATTCCATTCCCTTTCGGTTGTTGAAAAGCTGGATTAATATAAATCCGGCTTGAATAAAATAAAAATTATTGTAGATTATCGATTGATAAATTATAATTATAACCATATCCCAACACTCCGGGAAGGAAGCAAAACATGATCGACCGGAAACTGACGATTTTCCGCACGGCGGCGGCGCTGCGGAACTTCACGGAAACCGCCGCCGCGCTCGGCATGACCCAGCCGAACGTGACGCACCAGCTCGCCCGGCTCGAGGAGGAGCTCGGAGTGCGGCTGTTCCTCCGCGACGGACGGCGGGTCGTCCTGACGGCGGCGGGGAAGGCACTTGAAGCGGAGTGCGGCCGGCTTTTCGCAGATTCGGCGCGGATCGTCCGTTCGGTGCAGTGCGCCGCCGCAGAGATGAAGGTTTTTCATATCGGCGGGACCCTGACGGCCGGGGGATATCTGCTGCCGGACCTGGCGGGCTCCTATATGAAGCGCCATCCGGACCGGATTCTGGAGCTGAAAGTGGCCAATACAAATGGAATCGAGGAGATGATTTCGGCGCGGAAGCTCGATGTGGCTCTGGTCGAAGGACCGTTCGAACAGAAATACTTCCTGTCGGAACCGTTCATTCCCGACGAACTGCTTCCGGCGTTCGCCCCGGGGCATTGCGCGGAGGCGTTTTCACTGGAGGAGTACATTCGATGCGGGGGACGGCTGATCCTGCGGGAGCGCGGCTCGGGGACCAGGTACTACTTCGACCGTTTTCTGCAAACGCGCAAACTGCCGGAGCCACCCCCGCGCAATATACTGGAAGTGAACAGCTTCGATGCCTTGAAACGGTTCGTCCGGCAGGGACTCGGCATCACGGTCATCTCGAAGCTGGCGATCGGGGACGAGCTCGCGGCGGGAACGTTGGCGACAGGGAGATTCACGGAAGGGGAAATTGTCCGCCGGATGAATTTCATCTACCTGCCGGGCGGGGAACTCAAGTTCGCGGAAACGTTCATCGCCTACTGCAAAGCGAACACGCCCGCACACGCATAAAAGCGATGGAATCGCCGGCAGCGCCACACGGGCAATCAGTTTGCAGTGCGGCAGAGCCGGCTCAGCGGCCAATGCCGGTTTACAAAGGGTCCGGCAAGGTCAATTCCCCGAACTGGGTGGAATCACGTTCGCGGCCGATTCCCGAACTCCATTGCAGGAACCCCTGACGGCCGCTGCCGCTGTTCTGATTGACCAGGAGCGAAAAGCCGAGTTTCATTCCCGGTTTCAGAATCAACTGCGGATGAATCGTTTCGACCGGAATGGCAGCTTCATAGATCGTCTCTTCCCCCTTCCGGGTGATCTTGCAGCTTACGCCCGCCGGGGATGGCCCGAGTTTGTAGGTACTGACGATATCCGCCGCCGGAATCACCGAATGGCGAAAGGTGATCGCCTTGCCGTCGATCAGAGCGAAACCGAATTGCGCAGTGGGGCTCTTCACGGTACCGTCTCCCAGATCAAAATCGACCTGGATGCTGTCTCCCGTGTAAAGCTCATCCGGGTTTCCTCCGGCATGGATGGGATCGTGAACTTTCACGCCGATGTAAATGGTTCCCGGGTCAGCCGCTACCGCGAAGGAGGCCCGCAGCTCCTCCGGCCCGGAAAGCATGGTCCGGTCGATCACGTCACGGTACAGCTCTTTCCGGAAACCGGTCAACTCGCCGTCAAATACCGGTTTCCCCGCCGATGCTTCCACCTTGCAGAGCTGCCGGTTCAGAGGCAAATCGTTGTGCAGCCGGAGAAAGGAGCTGTTGAGAATCTCAAAGTTTCCGATTGTGTTGAATTCATAGAAATGAAATCCCAGCTTAACGATGTCGTCGGGACAAACCCATTCACGCCGGAACGTTTTAAAGCCTGCCGACAGCTTTTCGGAAAGCAGATTGTGCGTCAGCTCCCGCGGCTTCCCGGCACGGTCCGTGCCGACCAGCATCACCCGGAGAGTTCCGGAACCTCTGGCGCTGAAATCAAGCAGATAACGGCAACCGGGAATCACATCGACGGGATTCCGGGTGGTGATCGCTCCTGCACCTTCGGCGGAGTCGATGCTTACCACGGCACGCCCTTCCGGATAACTCGCATTGCCTTTTCCCCAATGCATCCAGTTCTGCACATGGAACGGAGCAAGGAGGTTGCTGCCGGGAGCCTTCTCCTCCACAACGTATTCACAGAATCGGGTAACCGGGAGTTTGCGTTCGCCGGTCTCGATCTCTCCCGAAATTTTCAGCGTGACGACGGAGTGCGACAGCTCCCGTCCCACCGGCATCCGGACAGTGTGCCGCTCGCCGCCGGCAAGGCGCACGCTTTCCTCCCGGCCGTCGGAGCAGTTCAGGGTGAAACGGCCCTCCGCCGCCTCTTCCGGCAAAGAGAGTTCCACCTCAATGGCTTCCCCGGGACGCAGCGAGCCTTTGCCGCCCGAGATTTTCAGCTTTGAAAGCGCCGCAAGCGCCGCGCGGTCGATTCCGGCCAGCATCACCGGCTCCGCGCCGACATCGACCGTGACGATGCGTCCGGGAGCCGCGAGGCTCATTTCGTTGTCCATGATGTCGATCCGGCGACAGCTTTCCGCAAGCGAGGGGAGCATCAGCGTCTCCGATTCCGCGCCGCTGCTGCAGAGGATGGCCAGATACTCGCCGCCGTTCGTCCGGGCCCGTTCCGGAGAAGTGTAGCGGTAGAGGAAGAGCTCCAGGCTTCCGGAAAGGCGGCTGTAAGAGTCGAATTCCGCCCCGGCGGTGCGGTTGATCAGCGTTTTGAATACGGAGAAGGTGAATTTCGGCGTTTCGTCCGGCCCCATCAGCCCCCACTTCCGCCAGGTGGCGCCGAAAAGCAGGAAGTTGTAGATGCGCCTGACCCCCTGTGCATTGTGGTGAAAATAGTTGCGCACCATCATCTGCGCCGCCCGGATGCGCGAGGCGTCATCCACCTGGCCGAGCGGATTGCCGGCGGCTTCCGTATGGGTTTCATTGTCGATCAGGATGCCGCCGGGTACATATTTCTCCAGCATTTCCCTGGATTGGGCAATGCGCAGGTCATTCATATAGTGGTCGGCGTGAATATCGACGTATCCGGCGATTCCGAGCCGGAAAATCTCGTGGATGAAGTCATTCTGCCGCGGCCACAGGGTTTCCGCCACGATTTTCGCTTCGGGATGCACCGCCTTGATCGCCTCCGATGCGTTTTTCACCAGCTCGAAAAACTGTTCTGCATTGCCTTCCGGCCAGAAAATGGATTGTTCCGATACTTCGTTCCATATTTCGAACTCCTTGACCGAATCCCCGTAGCGCCGGGCCACCAGAGTGCAATATTCGCGCCATTTCTCCATATCCGGCACAGGGGCGAAAATGCTGTCGTAAAGGTGCCGGTACTCTTTACCGGGAAAGTGGCGGTCCAGCAGCCAGCGAGGGGTGCCCAGCAGCGTCAGCTGGATATGGATGTCATTCTCTTTCAGGAGTTCGATCATCCGGTCCCAGGTTTCCCAATGGTACTGATGCTCGGCGGGCTCGACGAACTGCCAGGGGAGAGAGTGAATCCGTTCGTGGCGGAACTGGAGAAGCTTCTGCAAACGGGCGTATCTCTCGAATTTTTCCGTGTTTTCCGGTTCGAAGAGGGAAGACGGATCTATGCCGGAGAGGCCGATGAAGCTCTGTTCCACCTCCCGGTCGTTCAACGGGGCAATCTCCCGGATTCCGGCTATGCGGGTCTCCGCCAGTTTCTCTTTCCGCTCTTCCAGAAAGGCGCGCAAACGGAAATGGCCGCTCCGGTTTTCCGGCACATCGACCTCGGTCCGGGCGAATCCGTCCCGGTCCGGATGCAGCTCCAGAGGACGCGACAGCACGGTTTTCCCGAGATAATCGATGAAGTCAACCCTCGCTTTCACGGGGCGGCCCGGTTCCAGATTGTGGAATGCGACTCCGGCCTTCGCCCGGTCTCCCACCCGGTAGACTGCGGGAGCAGCAAAATTCCGGTGGCCTCCGAACTCAGCATAGGGAACCGGACGGCGGTCGGAGTCGAGCGCCGTCAGCTTCAGATAATCGAAATGAAACACACGCCCGTAGGAATTGCCGCTCGTTTCGGACAGCTCAATGGAGTTCTCTCCCGCTTTTACCGGGAAGGCGATTTTTACGACCAGCGGTCCATTGTTTTTTTCGAGGTAACGTTCCACATCATAGGGGACGTATTGGAACGCCATCCGCCTGCCCGGAGCCGCGATCCTGACGCCGCAGGGAGCCCAGTCCGTCGAGTCCAGATCCATATTCTCATTCGGGGTGATTCGATGTGATCTGTAATCGCGGTCGGCGGCGTAAAGGATGCGAAATTCAAACTCCCGGAATCCGGCCTCCTTCTCGGTCCAGAGCAGCCGCAGCTTACGTATCGGCGTCCGGTTTCCCGCGGTTCCCCCTGTGAGGCCCGGAGGAATGGCGGAGGCGTCCTGCTTTCCCCCGCCGGAGATGCGGCAGGTGAAACAGCCGTCCTTGTAGCCGGGTGAATTCAATAACTGTCGGGAGGTCTGAAACTCCAGGCTGGAATAAGGAAGAAACTCCCGGCTGGAACCGTCTTCCACGCCGAGCTGCCAGACCGGGGCGCAAATTACCGTTGCAGACGCCGTAAGCAAAAGGAGCAGAAGGTATTTCATATAACATTCCCTTCGACGGTCAATCTTTGGAGAGATGTTCCCAACCATAACCGGTGGAGGCATCGAACTCGGGGCAGGTCGTATGCGGCATCAGGTCCGAACGGACTTTCAACCCCGAAACATGCCAGTCGAACCAAAGCGTGTTGACCGTGAGATTGTGCCGGCCGGCGGGACAGCCGTAATCTTTATTCGTGTAATTGCCGTTGTAGACAGAGTGGGGGGCGAAGCGGAAAAAACCCTTGGTGATATCGGGCTGCTTTTTGCCGGTGTCCGTTCCCCAGGTATCCACGACCGCGATTTTGGTGGAAGCCTTTTTCAGCCTGGTCAGCTTGAGGCCGCCCAGATCGGAGACGCAATGATTATTGATGCCGTAATGCGGTGTATACTCCCACCAGTTGATGGAGGTATTGGCTTCCGGCTGTGAAGGACAGCGGAATTGGGCAACGGTGAGGTAACCGCCCTGTGCTTTGTCCGGCCGGCCCGTATTCCGGGTCGTCCCCAGCAGAGCATCCGTCCAGAGCGGCGTTGTGTAATTCGGCAGGGCGGGCGGCACCATGTCCTGATAATCGTTTGCATAAAGGGCGAATGCGCTGCCGATCTGCTTGAGATTGTTGACGCAGCTGGAAGCCTGCGCCCTGGCACGCGCCTGGTTCAGCGCCGGCAACAGCATCGAAGCCAGAATCGCGATGATCGCAATCACCACCAGCAGTTCCACCAAGGTAAACCTTCTCACCCCGTCCATTTTTCAGCCTCCTGTGTTCCCAAAAAAGTTGCCGTCCTTCCTCCTTCGCCGAGGCTGCGGAGGACAAGTCGGGCTTATCATCCACAACGCTTGCGCGGCGGATGGTACTTCCCGGGGGCCCCGCTCTTTGAAGAGAAAGGCACGGTTAATATTTCGATGGTATTAACATACCATCTCCTTTGTGATCGGAATTCGCATTCCTCATATCCGCCCGGAAATATCTGAACAACTCATCGCTTCGATAAAATTCAACCGGGAAATCGTCAGAAGACCAAATGTTTCATTTCCATAAAAAATATTATGGTGTAAAAAATTCGATTTGTCAAGAGAGCATGAGAAAAATCATCGATTTTCCGGCGGAACGGCCGGATGCGTGCGGCTCCCCATTCCATACGCGGAGTGCGAGGCGGAGCCTCGCGTTTCGGCGAGTTCCGTATCCGGCCCGGAGATTCAGGAAAGGTGGTATTACGCCTCAACAAGTTTCCAAGCCGAAGCCCCTGAAGATCGCGGACGGCAAACCGTCCGCGATTACGGAAACCTGCACACGGCGTCTTCGGCTTCAGCGCTTCCGGACGCTTCACCCTCCCTCACCCCCGCGGCACGGCAGCGGGAAGAGGGTCACTCTTCTTCCGCCGGAGCGGCAGAGGCAACCGGACCGACCGGAGCGGCGATGGTGACGATGCGGGTTACGGCGAGACGGCGCACGCCGATCCGCAATTCACTTCTGCCTTCGACCAGTTTCCTGAAACTTTCGAGGTTCTTCACGGGTTCGCCGTCAACAGTGGTGACGATCTCATACGGCTTGATGCCGGCCACGGCGGCACGGCCGCCCGCCTTGACCTTCGCAACCAGGACGCCGGTATCCTCCGGCTTGAGCTGGAAGTAGTTGCGGACCTCGTAGGTCAGGTCGCAGACGCTCATGCCGAGCTTGGAGTCATTGAATTTCTCAGCGGTTTCGAAACTTTCCGGCGCGGCGGTCACCGTGAACGGATACTCATGGATCCTGCCGTCCGATACGACCGCCAGCTTTGCTTTGCCGCCGATGCCGATGCCGCCGAGCAGCCTGTTGAGGGCGTTCCGGGTAGTGCCCCACGGAGCCGGAATCTGGTCATAGTACTGGGGCGGAACCTGATCGTAGCGGTCCCACGGGAATTGATCCATTTCCGAGCCGAACTGATAGCCTTCGAATTTGACCGGGGCGGCGCTGCCGTCCGGCGTGACCGACAGCAGGATATCACCGGTCTTGATGCCGAGCCGCGCGGCAGGAGAATCCGGATAGACGTAAGTGACGAGCAGTCCATTCTTGCCGTCTTCGGTGAATTCGGCGGCTTTGTTCGCCCGGGCGAGCTCGGGGCCGAGCTGCTGGAATTCAATGCCGAGCCAGGCGATCTTTTCCTCTCCCTCCTGCGGCACGTTGGCGGGGTCGAAGTTTCCGGCAAGCGCCAGCACCATCGATGCGGCGACCGCCTCGGTCGAGGCGTAATCGCGGTCGAGCTTGCGCCTTTCGAGCGGCAGCGACACAAGCTCGCCGTTCTCGGTGAATACGTATCCCTGCCGCAGCAGCCGGCCGGCCGGAACGATCATGCCGCGGAAGCCGACGTCGAAGCTCTCGAGCTTCTGGGGAAACACACGCAGTTCGAGTTTGTCGCCGAAACTTTTCAACTGCGCGTCGTAGACCGACGCTCCGCTGAGCTTCCCGGCGTCTCCCCGGTAAAACGCGATGCCGCCGCCCGGCAGCGGCTGTTCGGGTTCCGCGACGAGGGCGCCGAAAAACTGCAGCGAACCGACGAACCGGGCCGGAATCTCCTTGCCGTCCACCGTCAGCACGATGCGCGACAGCCGGGCCGTTTCCGCCGGGGAAAGCGAAGCGGCGATCAGCACCTTGCCGTCTTTCATGCGGATTGCGATGCCGTCCGCCTCATTGCGGTTCTCGCTCCTTCTCTGATAATGTGCGGCGAATCCGGTCAGCGGCTTCTGCGGCTTGAGCCGGATGCGGACCGGGTAGAGGTTCTTCTCCAGCATGGCTTTGAATTCCGCCAGCTTTCTGCCGTGTTCGGCGGCGGAGACCTGCTTCCAGGCCGACGGAACCGCCTCGGCCGGAGCGGTTCCGACATCGAGCCTGTCATTCATCGACAGCGCGGCGACTTCGCCCTTCTCGTTGACGACGAGCACGTTGGCAGCCGTTTTGACGTAAGTTTCTCCGTTCCCGAGGTTGCGGACGACCGTCGCCGGAGCCCACGGAGCGGTAAACGCATGCTCGACTCCGGACTCTTCGCTGCGGGAGAAGCCGAACCGTTTCCCTTCCGCTTTCGGGTTGAACGCCAGCGGAACGACGCCCGGAACCGGCGATGCCGTTTTCAGCAGTACGCTCTTCTGAGCCGGATAGTAGGCGACGACCTTCGCCGGATAACGCTTGCCGCCGAATACGAGGTCGAGCGACTCGATCCATTCGGGGAGCGCGCCGATATCCGACGAGATGAACTCGTCCGGCGCGACGGCGTAACCCGGCACCTTGAACGGCCGCTGGTCTTCGATCAGGCTGTCGGCCGAACCGGAGTGCATGCTCCGGCAGCCCGGACAATAGTATTGGACCGTGAATTCAGGTCGTTTGCCGTTCTCGTCCGGCCGGAAGAAATATTCCACGTCGACCAGGGACGCAGAGAGCTTGTCGAGCAGTTTTACGCTCAGCTCCCGCAGCTCCGCCGCGTCGGGAGCTTTTTCCGTTTCGGCGGCGGCGGCGGCGAATGCGCCGGAAAGCAGGATCGCCAGGAACACATTTCGGCTTTTTTTCATTTCCTCACTCCTTCTCGTAATCGTTGGAAAAGTCCATGACGCGCTGGATCATGCGTCCGTTGCGAAGCACGGCGAACGTCGCCTTCGGATTCGTATCGAGCCGCTCCATCGCTTTCCTGTAGAGCGTTTCGAGTTCGGCGGGGGTATTGACCGGTTCCCCGTCGATCGAAACGAGAATGTCGTTCGGCCGCAGCTCGGCCTGCGCCGCATTGCCGAAATCCGAAACGCCGTAGATATAGACGCCGGAATTACGGTAGTAATGGAGATTCGGCGTGTCGAAACGGTTGATCGCCTTGGCGGTGAATCCCCAGCGCGGGCAGGAGACCTCTTCGCCTTCAACCTCGCCTTTGGCGACCGGGGCGGCGTCGATCACAACCGTTTCCCCCTCGCGGACGACGGTGAAGGCGACCGGCTTGCCGAACGGCAGGAGACCGAGCATGCGGCGGAATCCCGGCATCTCCTCGTTGGTGCCGACCGTGACCGGCTTGCCGTCGATCGCCACGATGCGGTCGTTCGGCAGAAAACCGGCCTTCCGGGCCGGGCTGCCGGGTTCGGTGCCGGAAACGATGACGCCGTCCGGAAAATCGAAGTAAATGTCCCGGTTGAAATCGCGCAGCGGCTGAAGCTGAAAACCGAGCCAGGCCCAGTTGACCTTGCCGTATTCGCGCAGCCGGGGCAGAGCGTCGCGGATGGTCGGCGCCGGAATCGAGAAACCGACCGTGCCGCCCATCAGCATGCCGAGCGTGTTGATGCCGACCACCTTTCCGTCGGTGTTGACCAGCGGACCGCCGGAATTGCCGGGCGAAATCGAAGCGTCGGTCTGATACCAGAGGCTGTAGGTTCCCTCCGGCAGATAGCGCGAGGCGCACGAAACGATGCCGATCGAAACCGAACGGTTGAGCCCCCACGGCGCTCCCATCGCCATAACGAAGTCCCCTTCGGTCAGACGGTCTTCGTAATCGATCGCGGCATACGGCAGCGGCGGCGTGCCTTCCGGCAGATCGAGTTTCAGCAGCGACAGGTCGAGGTCCTTGTCGAGCCCGACCACTTTAGCCGTGAATGCCCGGCCGTCATTCAGCAGGCAGCGGATGCTCTGCGCCTTGTCGACCACATGCCAGTTCGAAAGCAGCTCCCCGTCCGGCGTGATGAGGACGCCGGAACCGGAAACCACATCGTTCTGGGCCCGGCCGCTTTTGAGATTGCCGGTCACGACCTGAATGTAGACGACGGCCGGGAACACCTTGCCGCCCGCCTCCGACACAATCTGCTGGAACCCCGGCGCCGGAGCTGCGTTCTGAGCGGCGCAGCCGGCGAACAGCAGCGCGCCGGCCGCGAGACCGGGCAAAAAGATACGTTGAATCATAAAATCCTCTGCAATTAAGGGTTGTTTATTCCTTCATGCAAGTTATATTAAAAAACGCCGGAATGCAAGTCCGGACCCAAAAAATAAATCCGGAATCGTTCATCCGGCTTTGTTTCTTGAGACGATCCGAATCACTGAAATCTTATCGGAGATGACGAAAATGAGCCAAACCGCATCAAAAGAGAGTTTCGATATCCTGGTCGCCGGGGCCGGAACCGCCGGCGTCTGCGCGGCGATCCAGGCCGCGCGGGCGGGAGCTTCGGTCTGTCTGGTCGAAAAAAACGGGATCCCGGGCGGAACCATCACGGCCGCGGGAATCGCCTACCCCGGCATCTTCCACGCCTGGGGGAAGCAGGTCATCGCCGGCATCGGCTGGGAGCTTGTGGAGCGCACCCGGCAGGAGAGCCGCGATCCGCTGCCGAATCTCTGCGACACGAATCTCAACGAGCATTGGCGGTACCAGGTTCAGATCGATCCGGTCATCTTCGCGGCCCTCTGCGACGAAGAGTTTGAAAAGGCCGGAGTGACGGTCAAATACCATACGATGATCGGCGCGGCGGAGACGGCCGCGGACGGTGTCGGGCTGACGCTCTGCGGCAAGGACGGTCTTTATCCGGTTTTCGCCCGGCGGGTGATCGACTGCACCGGGGACGCGAATCTTTCGAAGCTGCTCGGCGCCGAGCTCCGCACCTCCGACCCCTGTCAGCCCGGCACGCTCTGCGTGTATGCGACCGGCTACGACCCGGAGAAGCTCGATATCGATGCGCTCCGCACGGCGTTCGAGGAAGCTGCCGCGCGCGGCGAGGTCAGCTGCGAGGATACGGGCTGGAGCAACGGCTTCAACCCGCATTTCCTCTTTTCGCGCGGAAACAATTCGAACCACATCTCCGGGATCAACGCGGCCGATTCGGCCGGCCGGACCCGGATCGAAATTGCGGGCCGCGCATCGCTGCTGCGGCTTTACCGCTTCCTGAAAAAGCAGCCGGGGCTTGAGAAGCTCGAATTCAAGCTCAACGCCGCCGAGTGCGGCGTGCGCGAGACGCGCACCATCGTCGGGCTTGAGACCGTCACGGCGGAGGAGTATGCGGCGGGGAAGAAGTACAAAGACGCGGTTTCGCATGCATTCTACCCGATCGACCTCCACGATGCGAAGGTCGGTCTGGATAAGCGGAATCTGGCGCCCGGAATTGTTCCGACGGTGCCGCGCGGTGCGCTGATTCCGCGCAATACGCGCCATCTGCTTGCAGCCGGGCGGATTCTGTCCAGCGACCGGCTGGCGAATTCGGCGCTGCGGGTGCAGGCCACATGTATGGCGACCGGGCAGGCGGCGGGAGCGCTCGCGGCGCTCTCGGTCCGGCTCGGAGTTCCCGCCGAAGAAATTCCGATGCCGGAACTGCGCAGGCTGCTTGAAGCGAATCGGGCGATCGTTCCGTAGAAACCGCAGCACGCCGGCCCGCGCGACAATTCTGCCGGGGACAATGCGGCAGCCTCCGGTCCGCACTGCGCCGTCCATCGCCTCGCTCCCGCTGTTCCCGGCGGGGGGCGCGGCTCTCACGCCGCAGGAAGTTCCGCGCCCTGCTCTCCGCAAAGAAGTGCGGTTGCCCGCACTCTTTCCGCCGAGAGGTCTTTATTCGCCGGAGGGCGCTTTACCGAACCAGAAGGTGCGGCCGTAAACGCCGCCCTTCTGCGCGTTCTCTCCGACGGAACCCGGAATCGCATTGCGGTTGTGCAGCGCCACATGGCCGTCAATCCAGCAGATGTTCACGTTGTTGTTATGCACATTGTCCGGCATCTGCGTATAGGCAAGCACTTTGTTGAAGCCGGAGAGCGACTCCACCCAGAGCCCGTCCATGAAATGCATCATGCCGCTCGGGCGGCTGATCGTCGAAAGCTTCTTCCGGTAATTGCTGCTGCGGTTATTCTTCGTGATCTCCCCCGCGTAAGCCGACTTGGCGTAGGTCCGGTGGGCCATATTCGAACGGTGCTCGCCGAAATGCGTCGGGCAGGTGAACACACTGGTATAATCACGGATCCGGAACTTCATCTCCTCCCGCGTACCCGACAGCCCGACATACGGAGCGAGGTTGGTCTGCCACGCATAGAGGTCAGTCGTGTCGTCGGTGAAGTCGGCCACCAGAAAATCATCGTAATCGGCCGCATACTGCGCGGCACCGCTGCCGAGCTGCTTCAAATTGCCCGAACAGGTTGCCGTATGTGCCCGGCCGCGCGCCTGGTTCAGCGCCGGCAGCAGCATCGAAGCCAGAATCGCGATGATGGCGATGACGACCAGGAGCTCGATCAGGGTAAATGTTTTTTTCATGGAACAATCCTCCTTCGGGTTATGTTATTGGTGAATGAGTTCAAAAAAGACGGCCGGTCCGTCCGGCAGCGCAGCCGTGTCGATGTCGAGGACGAGCCGGCCCGCTTCGTTTTTCACCGGCAGCTCCGACGCGCGTTCGCCGTTCAGCTTCAGCGCATACGCCCTGAAGCGTTCTCCGTCCGGACGGGCGATCGCAAGCCGGAACTTTCCCGTGCGCACCAGGGCCGGCAGACTGCCGATCTCCTCGAGCACCGTTTCATTCGCATCGGAGAACTTCATGCCGCTGTTGCGCGCGTCGGTTGCGATGACCGCAAGCAGCCGCTTCGCCGTCGCCAGCGTCGCCTCCTTTTCCAGCGACACGACCGTAACCGAAGCCGGAACCGAACAGCCGAGCACCGAGAGCGCGCCGAGCACAACCGGCCGGTCCTGTTTGACGACCGCCCCCTCGAGCCGCGGAGTCTTCACGGTCATTTCGGCCCGGCTGACATCCATATAGACCTGCGCCGTGTCGCTCTCGAAAATTCCGCGGGCCGGATCGCTGCGGTTCTCCCGTCCGAGTATGCCCTTCTTCTTCAGGATCGCGCAGATCCGCTCAAGTCTGGAGGTTTCGCCGGTCGCCAGAATCTCTTCAAACATGTCGCCGCCGCCGGATTGAGCGACGCCGTCCGGCGATACCGTGAGATCGGCCCTGACCGGAGCGCGGCGGCGGCCGTCGAAGCTGATGCCGACCTTGCTCCAGATCCACATGCGTGAAATCTCGTCCGGAATCGCCCCCATCGCCCGGCCGTCGAACGCGAACTTCCGCGATACCGGAATCTCAATCGTGTGCGGCGACGTTTCGATGTCGCGCCGCAGGAAGCCCATCGCGGTCACCAGTTCCGAAGCCCGGCCGACCGGATCGACCCCGACCATGAAGCTCGCCAGCGGGTCGCCGTACAGGACGGCCTGATTGCAGTGGCAGGCGACGCCGTTCCAGTTCTGCAGCGCGGCGCAGGCGGCGTAGACCAGCCCCTGCTCGTGACGGAACCGGTTCCAGAAGACGAAGCCGAACTCCGTGATCAGGTAGGGGCGGTCGAGCCAGCGCGCCGTGCTCTGGCGCTTGACCGCGCTGCCGTTTTCGGCCAGCGGGCTCTTCTGGTTCAGCGTGATGCCCTTCGAGCCGCCGTAACCGGACGGATGCGCGTGATAGCCGTGCATGGTGATGACCGGCATCCGCTCCCGGGCCGGCAAATGCACGAGGCGGGTGATCATATCCCACTGCGTCGTGAGCCCGCGGTAACCGATCTTCGCCGTTTCCTCCTCGTAGAACTTCGTCATTTCGACTTCGCGTTCGGACTGGAAGAGCGCCATGTCGATTCCGGCCGGCGTATCGGTGCGGGCTACCTTGAAGCTGATTTCGGGAACCTGTTCGAATGTGCCGTTCTCCGGCAGAAGCACGTCGCCGCATTTGCCGCCCCATGCGGCGTAAAGCTTTCCGTAACTGCCGTAGCGGTTCTTCAGGAACGCGACCCAGAGCGGCTGGAACGCCTTCGAATATTCGCGCAGGTCGAGCCGGATATCCTGCTCGTTGTAGTACTGGAACAGCGCGAGCACCGGGTCATCCCGCAGAGCGGTTTTCGTGTACGGATTCACATGAGTCAGGATCTTCGACACGCCGGCGACCCAGTTCCGCCGCCGGGCCGGATTGACGAACATCTGCACCTTCGAGCTGTTCGGATGGCGCGGCGCAATCGACAGATTGAGGTCGCTGGAAAATCCGACGAAGGAGACCAGTCCGTCCAGATTGACGTAAACGCCGTTCTTTTTCAGCAGATAGATGAAGTAGTCGAACCGGTCCTGAATCTCCGGATCGAACTCAAGCTCGTCCGGAGTCTGCGGCAGCTCGAACCGCTCCTGATTCTTCAACACCGCGCCGCGGTTCGGGCCGACCAGGAAACGGCCGGGACCGTGGATGCGCACCATGTTGTACCCCTGCCGGACGATCGTATCGACGTATGCCTCGAGTTCGGCCTTGCTCATGTACTGCATGCCGGCCTGCCCGGGCAGAAGCTGCAGCGAGAAGAAGCGCAGCTCCTCATCCGGCCGTTTCTCGAAAACCAGCTGTCCGGCGGCGTTGACGGTCACCCGCCCGTAGGTCCCGGCCGGCGCACGGTCGGTGATGCCGGAGAGATCGAGCGCCGAACCAGCCCGGACGACGAGGTCGGAGAGATCGACCGCCTTCCACTCTTTCCCCTCCCGGATTTCGCGGATTGCCGGAACGGCAGCGGCCGAGGTTGCATCCGTGACCCGGATCGGCCCGAAATCGATCTTCGCCCCGGCCGGAGCGTTCCGGAAAATGAACTGCGGCAGCGCCGCCGTCCCGATTCCGCCGGCATCGGCGGTGACGGCGAGCACGATGCGGTGGCGCTTCCAGCTCGCCGGAATATCGAAGCTCTGCACCGCCGAAAGATAGTTGTAGGGCGCTTCGCCGTTCGCAATCAGGATTTCGGCACGGCACGGCACGGAGCCGCGGACTTCGAACTCGACGGCGAGCTTCTGCTTCCGCGCCGGAACCGTTTTCGAGCGGAATGCCGCAACGACCGGATAATTCCCCGGCTTCTCCGGCAACGCGATTTCGAGCACCGGATTGCCGGACGAATCGCGCAGCGGATCGAAGGCGAGCGTTCCGCCGTTGCGGAGCGTCACCTCCGGATCGGTTTTGCCGAAGCTCCAGAGCTTCAGCTCCGTCTCCGCGGCAGCCGCCGCAAACAGAACGCCGCAGAACAAGACAGGGACGAACCGTTTCAGCAATTTCATTCTGCGCCCTCCTTCCCTGCCGGAACCGTAACCGTAATCGGGCCGAAATAGATCATCTGATTCGCCTTCACGGTCGAAAGCAGGATGCGCGGCAGCTGGATCACCGGCTCCCCGCCCCGGGCGGGCCGCACCTTCAACGTGCAGGTCAGCCGCTTCCACCGGGTGCCGAATTTCACCGGAACCGTATCGGTCAGGTGAAACGCGGTATTGCTGCGCGGTGTGCTTCTGAGCTCAAGCGTTCCGTCAAAGTCGGCGCGGCAGTAAAAACTGATTTCCACCGTCTCCGCATTTTCAAGAACGCCGGCCGGAGCCATGAAAGTGATGACCGGCTGGTATTTGAGCTCCTCCGAGTCATACTTCGCCCAGACGCGCAGCGCGTTTTTGCCGTCCGGCGTTTTCACGTCGCTCAGCCGCGCAAAAGCGCCGTTCTGTTCCTTCGGCATGGATTCCGTCCCGGAATAGTTCCACACCAGCTCCGCCCCCGGCGCAAGCAGGCCGGAAAGCAATGCAGCCATTGCCAGATACCCTTTGATTCTCACCGCTGTTCCTTTCCCCAAAAAGAATTCGTCGCATTCTTCCTTAAATATTATAAGCAAAAAAAACTGGAAAGCAACGATTTTGCGAAATTTCCCGTGTAACAAAATGTACCAGAGCCTTGTAAAACCGTTCCCGGGCATGTATGGTAATGCGGGAAGGAGAGCGCGGGATGAAAAAAGTGACAGTCAGAATGGTCGGAGCGGCGGCGGGAGTGTCGCATGCAACCGTTTCGCGGGTATTGAACAACGACCCGCGCGTCCACCCGTCCACCCGGCTTGCGGTGATCCGGGCGGCCCAGCAGCTCGGCTACCGGCTCGAAAGCGGCGGCGGCCGCAAGACGATCGCCCTGATCCTGCCGAACGCGGTCGCGGGCGGCTACATGGGACATATGCTCATGCAGATCCGGGCCGAGATCAGCAGCCGCGGCTACCATACCGAACTGGTCTCCCCCTCCGACATCGACATTCTGAACGACCGGGTCATCTCCGGCGGAATTTCGCTGGCCATCGACAACGATCAGGAGGCGTGGGAGGAACTGAAAACCCTGCCGCTCGTGAAGGTAAACCAGACCGGCAACCACCTGAACCGGATCTACTGCGTGCGCTCGGACGGAATTCAGGCGATGGATCTCGCCGTCGAATATCTGGCCGCCCGCGGACACCGGCGCATCGCCTATCTGTCCGACGTGGCCGAAGAGCGCGACCGGAGGCTCTGCTCGCGCCGGTACGACGGCTTCATCGCCGCCATGCGGCGGCTCGGCTGGTCCGACCCGCACCGGTTCATGCATTTCTTCGCCTGGCATGAGCTGCCGGATTTCGTCGCGCTCAAAAAACAGGGGATCACCGCGTTCGTCTGCGCCGGAGAGATGACCGGCGTTTTCGTCGCCCGCGGCATTCACCTGCAGAAACTGCGCATCCCGGAGGATTTTTCACTGCTCGGCATGGAGTACGTCCGAATCTCGCAGGCGCTGCTGCCGGCCCAGACCACCCTGGTCCAGAACTACAGCGAACTCGCGTTTCACGCCCTTGAGCTGCTCGAACAGCTGATCCGGGGGGAGACTCCGGCCGGAGACATCACCGTTCCGTACAGCCTCATCGAACGCGAGAGCGTCGGGTCCCTGTAAACGGCCGGCCCGGAGAAACCGTTTCTCCGGGCCGGATCGCCGCTTCTTTTCAGTTCCGCTCAGCGGCGGCCGTGTCCTCCGGCCGGGCGGGGCGGGTTGAACGGCGTCGAGGGACCGGACCACGTCGCGGGGCGCGCCGGCGTCGGCCGGATTCCGGACGGGCGGACATTCGTGCCGGGTGAAGTCGACGGCCGGGCCGGCGCCGGGCTCGGGACGACTCGCCGGAATCCGCCGTTCCGTTCCATCTGATAACCTCGGCCGGGCCGGTTCACCGCCGGGCCGCTGATGCCGGAACCGGTTCCGGACGGACGAACCGGCAGCTTGTCAGCGCCGGAAAGCGACGGAACGACATTGTTCTTTCCGGGCGCCGGGCGGTTCGCGTCGGGATTCGGCCGGCTCGGGCGGTCGGGACGCGGCACGAGCGGCCGGTCCGCTCCCGGCAGCGGACGCAGATTGTCGGTCGGCGGCTTCGGCCCCGGGTCGGGCTTCGGCGGCCGCGGCGGCCGCGGCGGATGCGGTCCCGGATCGGGCCTGGGCGGGCGAGGCGGGCGCGGTCCCGGTCCCGGCCACGGACGGGGCGGGCGCGGGCGCGGCCAGTCGTTCCAGCAGTTGTTCGACCACCAGATCACCGGCCAGTAGGTGCTGCCGATATAATACGGATAATAATAGTAACGTTCCGTGCCGAGGTTGTCGTTCCGGCTGTTGTTCGAGACGCTGCCGCCTTTGTTGTCCAGCCCGGCGACTTCGGCCTGATCCGGGGGAGCGTCCTGCGTTTCGGGCGGAGCGGCGGTTTCGGCATTCTCCTTCTGCGCGGCGGCGAACTCGCTGTAAATGTCGAGATAGCGCTCAAGCAGCAGCTGGGCCTCGTCGAGCGAATCCGAAAAAACCGGAATCCGTTCGATATCGCGGTAGCGCGCGTGCATACCGGTCGGATACAGAAAACCGCTCCAGCGGCCGGTTCCCTCAGGCAGCTCAAGTCCGTCGATCAGAACAAGCGTCGGCAGCTGCGGCAGTTCGCTCGTGTCGTCGATGACCGCGACCACCGTGCCGGAACGCACCCGTTCGACCGGAACCACCGCCACCGGGCGGCGGCGCGCGTAAATCGCGAACCGCAGGTCGGCCGGCTTGATCTTCACTTCGTCGCCCGAAAGCCGCGCCTTGATCTCGCGGGTCACGCGGGCCATGCGGTCGGCCTCACTCTCGGCGGTCTCCTCAAGCGTGCGCTTTCCGGCGGCCTGCAATTGCTCTTCAAACTTCTTCGCCTGTTCGGGATCGTAGCCGAAATGCTTCTGCAATTCCGGCGTGAGCTGGGCCAGCGGCACGCCGATCATTGCATAACTGCCGTCTTCACGCAGGTAGCCGATGTCGATGCCGCTCGGCGTAACCCGTTCGACGGTCGCATCCTTGTAGACCTTCCCGCCGGCGGTCCTGATGTCCATGACCGGTTCTTCCCCGCCGCCCGCCTCCTCCCCGGCGGCTTCCGCCTCCGGCACGGGAGCCGCCGCCTCTTCAACGGCAGGCTCGGAATTCGGAGCCCGCGGCGGCTCTTCGGCGCCCAGCGGCAGAAAACCGCCCAGGCACCAGCACAGCAACAGAGGCAAATAATGTTTCATTTCAGACCTCCTAAGTAATTCTAAGATAACTATACGCCGGAATTCCGGAATATCAAATCGAAATGATTGCAAATCGCGCTGTTTTCATCTACATTATACACATAAGACAGCGAAAACTTGAAAAGATGCGGAACCGGCTCCCGGCGCGGATTTAAAGTTTTCCACTGAAACGGGTATAGATCAGAAAAGAGCTCCGTCAATCCAATGATGCACGTACCGTTCCGCCGAATCCGCTGCCGCCTGACGGCGCCGGGCGCGCTTTTTCCGGGCATTCTCGCCGGAGCGCTCCCGGCGACGCTGGACGGCCGGTTCCTGCCGTGGGGCGCGGTCGTCGCCGTTGCGGCGGCAGCGGCGGCCCTTCTCCTGCTCGAACGCCGCTGCGCCGCGGTCGCGCTCGCCGGAATCGGGCTGGGAACAGCGAGCATCGGGCTGCATGCGCTGTGGGAGCAGCGGCCCGGAGCGTATGAAACCCTGCTGCCGCCGCGCAGCTGCGGAGGGACGGCCGAGCTCCGGATCGCCGACCCGCGCGTCTCGTCGGTGCCGGGCATCACGCCGCCGTCGCTGATCCGCGCGCAGGTCCGGCGCATCCGCCTCACCGGAGAAACCGGCTTCCGGAACGCATCGGGAGTGATTTATCTGAAACTCCCGGCCGAATCACCGCCGGCGGTCCGCTGCGGAGATCTGCTGACCGCCGAGGGAGTCTTCGTGCTGCCGGAACCCGGCGGCGTATTCCGGCGGGAGCATGGCGGGACCGCGACCCGGATCACGCCGATGCGCGATTTCTCGACTTATCTGGCCGGGCGCGGCGCAAGCCGGACCTTCCGGGCCCGCGAAGCGGCGGTCACCGGCCGGAGTCCGGGCATGCTCGGCCGGATCTGCCTCGTCCGCGACCGGCTGCTCGAACGGGCCGTCAGCGGGATCGGCTCCGCGCGCATCCGCAATTTGGCCGCGGCGCTCTTTTTCGGAACCTCGGGCGGAGTCGACCCGGCCAACCGGCTGCGGCTCATCGAATCCGGCACGATCCACCTCTATTCGGTCTCCGGCATGCATGTCGCGATGCTCGCGGCGGTTCTGCTCTGGCTGCTGCGCCCGCTGCCGTTCCGGAGCCGCTACCTGACGCTCGCGGCGCTTGTGCTGCTCTACGTTCTTTCGACCGGCGCGAACGCCCCGGCGATGCGCGCCTTTTACATGATCGGACTCTGGTGCGTGCTCCGCGCTTCACTGCTCTACATCCCGCCGTTTCACGCGCTGCTGCTGGCGGGGGGAATCCTGATTCTCGTTTCACCGGGACTCATGCTCGACATGGGGTTCCAGTATTCGTTCCTGATCACCGCGATCCTGATTCTGGCGAGCGGCCGGTTCGACCGGGCGGCGGAGCTGCTCGGCGAAGAGTTCCGCTGCATGCCGAATTCGCGCTTCAAACGGCGGCGTGAAAAACGGCTCCGGCGCGGCTGGGCGCTGCTGTTCGCGGCAGGCGCATGCTTTGCGGCATTTCTCGGCGGCGCAGGCATCTCGCTTCACACGCAGGGGCTGCTGCTGCCGGGGTCGGTGCTCGCGAACCTCGCGCTCATGCCGGTGGTGGGACTGTTGTTCCCGATCCTCTTTTTCAAGCTCGGCGGCGGACTCTTCTGGAGCGGGTTCGACTGGTTCGGCGCCCGGCTGCTCGAGTTCTGCTTCGGTTTCATGGAGACGGTTACGCGAATCGCCGCGACCGGGCTCGAGCGGCTGCCCGCGGTCCGGCCGTCCCTGCCGGAGATCGTCCTTTTTTACGCAGCGCTCTTTCTGTTGATCGCGGGACGGCGGCGGGCGGTGCTGTTTCCGGCGGCGGCCCTGCTTGTCCTGCTGCCGTCCGCCTGGCTGTTCCGGGCTGAATTCCGGAAGCCGTCGCTCCTCGTCGTCGCCGGCGGCGGCTCGACGCCGATGGTCGTCTTTCATCATCCCGGCACGGCGTATACGGCCGCCGTCAATGCCGACGGCTACGGCACCGTGCCGGCAGCGGCTGATTTTCTCCTGAAACGCGGCGCGACGCACATCGACCGCCTCGCCTTTTCGGCGGCGCGGACCGGGAACCTGTCGGCGCTGCCGCTGCTCGTCACCCGGCTGCCGGTTTCGGAGCTTTCGGTGCCGGAGCTCGACCGTTATTCCCGCGTGTTCACCGCAAAACTCGCGGAGACGCTGCCCGGCTGCCGCCTGACCACCCCGGCCGACGGCGGCAGCTACGGACCGCTTGCGGTCACCCCGAACGAGAACGGATTCGAATTGGCTTATTCGGATCCTTCCGCCGCCTTTGAATGGCGCCTTTCGCTTGTTACGACCGATTCCGGCTGTGCCATCACGCTGCGGCAGCCGGGACGGGAGGCGACGGGCACACTTATACCGAACAGCAGCGTCCCGGAGGTTTGGGAACATGAGTTCCGGTAAAAAAATGAAGATCTGCCACGTCATCACCCGCATGATCGTCGGCGGCGCGCAGGAGAACACGCTGTACACGATTCTCGGCCATCTGCGCAGGGGGCACGAGGTCGTCCTGGTCACCGGCCCGTCACCGGGGCGGGAGGGGAAACTGCTGCAGAACGTCGATTTTCCGCCGTTCGAAACGGTCGAGCTGCCGAGCCTGGTCCGCGAGCTCGACCCGGCCAACGACCTGAAGGCGTATTTCGCTCTGAAAAAGTTCTTCCGGGAGCGGAAATTCGACATCGTCCACACCCACAGCTCGAAGGCCGGCGTCATCGGCCGGATCGCGGCCCGGCGCGCCGGCGTGCCGGTCGTGGTTCACACCGTCCACGGTCAGGCGTTCCATCCTTACGAAACCGGCTGGAAAAATGCGCTCTACAAGGAGTCGGAACGGATCGCCGCCCGTTACTGCGACAAAATCTACGCCGTCGCCCAAGCCATGATCGATCAGTGCGTCGAGGCCCGCATCGCCCCGCGCGAAAAATACATGGTCGTTTACAGCGGCATGGAGACGTCCGCGTTTGCGAACGCGGTGCGGGAACCGGAGCTGCGGAACGAGCTTGGACTTCCGGAAAAGGCGCGGGTCATCGCAACCCTCGCCCGGCTCTTTCCGATGAAAGGTTACGAATACGTCGTCCCGGCGGCGGCCGAGCTGATCCGGGAGTATCCGGATACGCACCTGCTCCTGATCGGCGACGGGCCGATGCGCGACGAACTCGATGCGCAGATCGCCGCGCTCGGACTGACGGACCACTTCCACTTTGCCGGACTCGTGCCTCCGGCCCAAGTACATCGCTATCTCGCGCAGGCCGACCTGCTCTGGCATTTGTCGCTGCGCGAAGGGCTGCCGCGCTCGGTGGTGCAGGCGCTGGCGACCGGCATCCCGGCGATCGGCTACCGCCTCGACGGCACCCCGGAGGTGATCCGCGACGGGGAAACCGGCTACTGCGTCGCGCCGCAGCAGGTCGGCGAAGTCATCGAAGCGACCCGGAAGATCTGGAACGATCCCGCTCTCGCCCGCCGGATGGGGGAGACCGGGCGGAAACGCGTCATCGAACAATTCGACTGGCCGCGCATGGCCGATATTCTGAAAAGGGAATACCGTGAGCTTCTGGCGCACAAAACTCGAAGCTGAGCTCCGGCCGTACGGAAAGCTTGCCGTCGCCTTCTCGGGCGGCTGCGACAGCACGTTGCTGGCCGAGGCGGCGCGGCGTGTGCTCGGCGGCGGCAATGTGCTTCTGCTGCTGGCCGACTCGGTTCTGCTGCCGCGCCGCGAGGCAGAACAGGCGCGGACGCTGGCGGCGGCGGCAGGACTCCGGCTCGAAACCGTTCCGCTGGACCCGCTGGCGGACGAGGCCGTGCGGGCTAACGGTCCGCTGCGCTGCTATTACTGCAAGAAGCGGATTTTCACCGCGCTCGGCGAACGGGCGCGCAGCCTCGGTTTTGCGGTACTTGCAGACGGAGCGAATTTCGACGACCGGGGGGATTACCGGCCCGGCGCGAAGGCGGCCGATGAGCTCGGCGTGGCACATCCGCTCCGGGAACTGCCGAAGCAGGCGATCCGTGATCTGGCGCGGGAGTGGAAGCTGCCGGTCTGGAACCTCCCGGCGGCGGCCTGTCTCGCAAGCAGGATTCCGGCCGGAACGCCGCTGGACCGGGAAGCGCTTGCGACGGTCGAAGCCGGGGAGAACGCGGTCGCGGCACGGGGATACACCGGCTTCCGGGTACGCAGGATCGGGCCGGAAACGGCCCGGCTCGAGTTCCGGGCGGACGATCTGGAACGGGCGGAGGCCGAACGCGGGAGCCTCGAAACGCTGCTTGCCCCGCTCGGCTTTGAAACCGTTGAGATCGCGCTGTACCGTACCGGCTCGATGAACCGCGCATCCGGGGCATAAAGACGGCCGGGACGTATCCGGCCGCCGGGCAGCCTGCATTCGGACACCTCCCGGTTCACAAGCCGAATCGGAAATTCCGGCGGAGACCCTGCACGGCCTGTTGCGCGAGACCCCGGAAAGGGCGCGCAAACTCACCGGCAACAATACGGCCCCGCATTTTAACCACGCCGGCGGCTCCGGCCAGTCAACAGCTTGTCGGACAGTCTCTTCGACCGCGGCGTTCACACCGGGCGGAACGCCGCGACTCCGCCGCGGCCCCTGGCGCAGGGAGCTTCGCGCGGGCCGACTTGAGGTTCTGCCTCTGGCTCCGCCCGGCGTTCCCCCTGCGTTTGCCGTCAGAACTTGACCGGCTCGCCGGTCCGGGCCGACTCGTAGATCGCGTCGAGCAGACGCATGACGACCACGCCTTCCTCTGGCTGGACGAGGAACGGAGTGTCGTCCCGCACTGCGTCGGCGAAAAGCCAGAATGCGTTGCGGACTTCCGGCGACGAATGGAGTTTGCTGTCGAACTGCCTGCCTTCCATATCCTGATAATATTCGGCATCCCAGGTATAGCCTTCATTCAGGTTATACTGGTAGAGCCCGCCCTTGTCGCCGAGAATGCGGGTCGACATCTGTTCGTTCTCTTTGATGTTCGAAGCCCAGGCCGCGTCGAGTTCGAGCGTGGCGCCGTTCTTGAACTTGATCATCGCGCAGGCGAGGTCTTCGACCGTGTAGTCGAGTCCGCGTTCAGCCGCGAGCTTTCCGGCGATCTTGCAGTAGGTGCTGCCCATGACCCAGGCCGGTTCGGGGTAGCCCATGAGCCAGAGCGCAAGGTCGAGCCGATGCACGCCGAGGTCGATCAGCGGGCCGCCGCCCGACTGGCTCTTGTCGAAAAACCAGCTTCCGGCGCCGCCGCCCTTGGTGTTGAAACCGGAGCCGAGGCCCGGCACGCCGCGACGGCGCAGCCAGACGCTGCGTCCATAGTAGATCTCGCCGAGACGGCCCGCATCGACCAGATCCTTCATGGCGCGGGACTGCGGGTTGAAGCGGTAACTGAAGTCGATGCCGAGCTTCAGGCCGAGCCGTGCGGCCGTGTCGAGCATCTCCTGCGCCTCGGCGGTATTCATCGCCATCGGCTTTTCGCAGAGGACGTTCGCCCCGGCTTCGAGCCCGGCGATGGTCAGTTCCCTGTGCTGGTTGTTCGGTACGGCGACCGACAGGATGTCGAGCTTTTCGTTCCGGATCATGTCGATGCCCTCGGCATAGACTTTCGGGAGATTGAACTCCTTCTTCGCGTTTTCCCGCTTCGCCTCGATGCGGTCGGCGACGGCGACGACCTCGACATCGGGGTGTTCCATGTAGCCGGCGAGATGCCCCCACCCCATGCCGAGACCGATAACGCCTGCTTTCAGCTTTGCCATACGATAGTCTTTCTTCTGTCCGGATTACTTGTTGGTTCCGTCGGCGTTCTGCAGAACGGCCGCCTTCGGCGCGGTATCAACCGAGCGGATCTCCTCGAGGGCCGGATAACAGGGCGCGCACATTTCGCGGAAGAAGACCGGCTTCGCCCAGCGGACCGCGTTGCCGATGACCCTGAGGACGTTTTCGTCATAGAAATTCGGGTACGATTCATGGCCGGGCTGGAAGTAGAAAACCTTGCCGTAGCCGCGTTCGAGCGTGAAGCCGCTGCGCATGACGTTGCCGCCCTCGAACCAGGAGAGGAAGATGATCTCGGCATCGCGCGGAATGTCGAAGCGCTCGCCGTACATCTCCTCGTGCGCCAGCTCGAAGTATTCGCCGATTCCCTGCGTGATCGGGTGCCACGGCGCGATGTTCCAGAGACGCTCCTTCTCGCCGGCCTCACGCCACTTGAGCGAGCCGGAGCAGCCGGTGACCGCCTTGAAAATCTTCGAGAAATGGCCCGAATGCAGCACGATGAGGCCCATCCCCTCGTGAATGCGTTTCAGGACTTTCGCCACGATGTCGTCGCGCACCTCGGCGTGGGCGCAATGGCCCCACCAGATCAGCACGTCGGTGGACTGAATGACTTCGTCGGTGAGGCCGTGCTCCGGTTCGTCGAGCGAGGCGAGCCGGATGTTGAGGTCATCGGCCGCGATGCCCCTGGCGATGGCGGCATGAAGCCCTTCGGGGTAAATCGCCTTGATTCCTTCATTCTGCTTTTCGTGACGGAATTCATTCCAGATTGTGACATTGATCTTGCTCATCGCAAACTCCTTGATTTCTGTTAAGGGATTCGACTTTGCTATAAGTATAGCCGTTTTTTCCGCAAAAAACAAGTCGCCATGTGATTGCATTTTGTGATATTCAAAAACCTTTTGTGAGTTCTGCTTGAAAAAATGCCGGAAGAGGGTACTATATAACGGAAACGGAGATGCGGACCAATGCCGGAGATGAACGATTACGCGAAAGTGCGCAAATGGCAGGTGCAGTTTGAAGTGCACCGGCCGTTCGCCACGCTGCCGCTGCCCGACATCGTCGTCGAGGAAGAGCGCTCTTCGCCCCTTTACCGGCTGGACGGCCGGCTGCGCGGTGATTCCGGCGGGCAGCTTTCGATCACGCTCGGCGGCCGCGGCGGCATCCGCATCGCCGGAGTCGATCACCCGCTGACGCCGGGCCGGGCGTTCCTGCACAACCACGGCGACCGCGACGTCTGCTATTACTATCCGTCGGACGGAACCGAAGTGTGGAACTTTCTCTGGATGGCTTTCGACGGCGACTATGTGAAGACGCTGATTGCGGAAATCAACCGCAAATACGGCTATCTCTTCGACGTGCCGCTGAATTCCCCGCTGGTTGCGAAACTCATGTCGTTCAAGAATTACCAGAACGAAATCCAGGTGCTTTCCCCGCTCGAAGCCGGGACGCTCGCGCTCGATGCGATCGGCATGCTGTGCGCTTCGAAAGAGAGCGAGCTGCGCGAATCGCCGCGCAGCTCTCTGATCCGCGACGTGCAGACCGTCATCGCCGCCGAAACCGCCGAACGGCTCGATGCGGAGTCGCTTGCCAGGCGGTTCCGCATCTCCCGCGAACATCTGTCGCGCACCTTCCGCGAACAGACCGGCAGCACACTCCACGACTACGTCACGCGAATCCGTCTCCGGATGGCGGTCGACCTGCTCCTGCAGACCCGGCTGACCGCAAAGGAGATCGCCGCGCGCTGCGGCTTCTCCGAATACTCGATCTTTTACCGGACCTTCAAGCGCCGTCTCGGCTGGTCTCCCGAGGCGCTGCGCGACAACGGCTTCCGCCCCGATATCTGACGGGCGCGCTGCGGGAGTTTTCCGTCCGGTCACGCCGCTTCTTTGCGCGGCTCCGCCCCGGCCGCCGCCCCTACCGGCGATAAAACACCGCCCCCGGTATCAACTCCGGGAATTCTTTTTCTCATGAGGAAGAAGAATGTTACATACAGGATTACATATAGAAGACAGGAATTTGAGAGCCGGCAAGGAAATCAGCGTTATCATCATCGGCAAATGTAACTATTTGACAGCCAAAGGACAGGAATGGCATCTCCAATGGGAGTCGAACCCATGTTGCCGGGATGAGAACCCGGTGTCCTAGGCCACTAGACGATGGAGACATGCCCTTGAGACATCATTTAATATAACCGGCCCGGGAGAAATGTCAAACCGGATTGCAAAAAAAATCTGTTTTTTACCGGGAGAAAAGCGGTTTGAGAGAGGGCCGGAGTTGTAATCCGGGCGATTTCGCTGTACATTAATCAGATCGTATCGGCAGTTAACCATGCGGACGGCCACGGTTCCGCAGCAACCCAGAGTAAATGAAAATGCCCGGTAAAACAGTCAGAACCAGATTTGCTCCGAGTCCGACCGGATTCATGCATGTCGGCAACCTTCGGACCGCGCTCTATGCGTTTCTGCTCGCGCGTTCGCAGAACGGAAAATTCATCCTCCGCATCGAAGATACCGATCAGGCACGCTATGTGGAGGGAGCGGTCGATGTGATCTACAAGACGCTCGAATCCGCCGGGATCACCCATGACGAAGGGCCTGACGTCGGCGGCGATTTCGGACCGTATATCCAGAGTGAACGCAAGAAACTCTATCTCCCCTATGCCGAGGAGCTCGTGAAAAAGGGCGCCGCCTATTACTGCTTCTGCGACAAGCAGGAGGCCGCCGATCCCGCCCCGGAGGGCGACCCGGCCGTCTCCGGCTATGACGGCCGCTGCCGGAATCTCGACCCGGAGACCGTCGCCGCGAACCTGGCCGCCGGGAAACCGTATGTGATCCGGCAGAAGATCGACAAGGACGGCGTTTCAACCTATCACGACGCTGTTTACGGCGAAATCACCATCGAGAACAAGGTTCTCGACGACCAGATCCTGATCAAGCGGGACGGCATGCCGACCTATAACTTCGCAAATGTGATCGACGACCACACCATGGGCATCACCCACGTCGTGCGTGGCTGCGAGTATCTTTCGAGCACGCCGAAGTATAATCTGCTCTACCGGGCCTTCGGCTGGGAGGTTCCGGAATATGTGCACCTGCCGCTCATCATGGGCCGCGACGCGGAGGGAAATGTCTCGAAGCTGTCAAAGCGGCACGGTTCCGTGAGCTTCGAAGGGCTCGTCGCCGAAGGTTATCTGCCGGCAGCGGTCATCAATTATATCGCGCTGCTCGGCTGGTCGCCGAAGAACGACCGCGAAATTTTCTCGCTCGCCGAACTCGAACAGATCTTCAATGTGAACGGCCTCAATAAATCCGCCGCCGTGTTCGACTACGACAAGCTGACCTGGATGAACGGCGAATACATCAAGGCGCTTTCGCCGGAGGCGTTCGCCGCGCTGGCGTTCCCGTTTTCGAAGCTGGCGGGAACGGCTCTTGAGGAGAAATGGCCGCTCATTGCGCCGCTCCTGCAGCAGAGAGTCGAGAAGCTGACCGATATTCCGGAGAAGATCGGGTTCCTGTCGGAACAGCCGGACTATTCCGCCGAGCTTTTCCGCAACAAGAAAAGCAAAGCCACGCCTGAAACCGCAAAAGCGGCGCTGGAGGCGCTCATCCCCGAATTTGAAGCGCTTGAGGCCTGGGACGTCGAGTCTCTGAATGCAGTCATGACCCGTTACGCCGAAGCGCAGGGGGTGAAGATCGGCCAGCCGATGTGGGCGATCCGGATCGGAGTGTCGGGGCTGGCCGTCACTCCGGGAGGCCCCTCCGAAATCATGACCATTCTCGGCAGGGAGGAATCCCTGCGCCGGCTGCAGCTCGCCCGGCAGAAATAACCGGATGCCGTGCAGCCGTTCCATGCACCCTGACCGGCAGGGTGCAGACCCTTGATGCCACAACACGCCGGTTGGGAGCGCTTGCGCGACCGGGTTCAGGGCCATTCGGCCCTGGCGAGGTTCCAAGGGGCGCGGAGCCCCTTGGCGGAGTTTGAGGCAGCGCCTCAAGCTGCCCCGGGCAAAGCCCCTGCGCAAAAATCCGCAACAAAGTTGCGGTGCTTTGCACGGTGTGAGCGACGCGGCGAACGCCGCGGAGCGGTCAAAGGGTCTGCCGCGTTGCAAATCCGGTCAACTACGATCGACCGGAGCCGCAAACATTGCTTGAATGCGAGCTGTCAAGGTTGTAGACAGGGGGATGCGCGCCCCTTCCGGGGCGCGGTCTTTTTGCGCATCCGCGCAACAGACCGTGCGGGCTCCCCGTCCGAATCTCCGATTCGGTTTGTGAGCTGGTCGGTACGCACGCAGGCTGCCTCCGGCGGCCGGGGCGCTTCGCCCCCGAACCCCAGACCGGCAGGGTGCCGGTGCCGACGGCGGCTCTGCCGCCTTGCAGTTCCGGTCAACAACGATTGACCGGATTTGTGAGCTGGTCGGTACGCACGCAGGCTGCCTCCGGCGGCCGGGGCGCTTCGCCCCCTCCGCGCCAGGACAGGAAGGCCCTGCCCCCGGCCGGGCAGATACGCCCCATGCGGCAATCGCGCCTTCGCGTATTTTTTTCGAAACCCGAGTATATTTTTTCCGATTTCATTATATATTAATGAGATTGAAGAAAGGATTGCAGTTCAATGTTTGAAAAGATACAGATACGCGGGGCGTCGCAGCATAATCTGAAAAACGTCGATGTGACGATTCCCCGCAATCAGTTCGTCGTCGTCACCGGGCTCTCGGGCTCCGGGAAATCGTCGCTCGCGTTCGACACGCTTTATGCGGAAGGACAGCGGCGTTACGTCGAAAGCCTCTCCGCCTACGCCCGGCAGTTCCTCGACCGGATGCAGAAGCCGAAGGTCGAACATATCGAGGGCCTCTCGCCGGCAATCGCGATCGAACAGCGAACGGCCGGCGGCACGCCGCGGTCGACGGTCGCCACCGTGACCGAAATTTATGATTATCTGCGCCTGCTGTATGCGCATGTCGGGATTCCGCACTGTCCGCACTGCGGGCGGAAGCTCGAGTCGCAGTCGGCCGAGGCGATCGCGAAGCAGCTGCTCGCCCTGAAGCCGGGAAGGAAGATGGTGATCCTGTCCCCGTTCGTCAGCGGCAAAAAGGGCGAGCACCGCGACGTGCTCGATACGATCCGCAACGAAGGATTCGTCCGCGCCCGCATCGACGGGAAGATCGTCCCGCTCGACGGAGAAGATTTGCCGGTGCTCGAAAAGACGAAGCGGCATACCGTGGAAGCGGTGGTGGACCGCCTGATCACCGGAAAGCTCGAACCGTCGCGCCTGACCGATTCGGTCGAGCTCGCCCTGCGCCACGGCAGCGGCACATTGACCGTCCTGCTCGATGCGCCGGAGGGGGAAGAACCCGAATTCCGCGAGGAGTCGTTCAGCGAAAATCTCGCCTGCGTCCACTGCGGCGTCTCCTACGGCGAACTTCTGCCGCGCAATTTCTCATTCAATTCGCCGTACGGGGCGTGTCCGCACTGCAACGGGCTCGGCATCCAGCAGGTCATGGACCCCGCGAAGGTCGTGCCCGACCCGTCGCTGTCGATCAAAAACGGGGCGATTCCGGGCTGGCGACGCGGTCCGCGCCATCTGATCATCTACTACAATCTGCTGCTGCGCAAGCTGGCCGAGTGGCTGAAGGAGCCGGACATGCTGACCATGCCGTTCGAAAAGCTGCCGGAGAAGGTGCGCCGCACCATCCTGTACGGCAGCGGCAGCGAACCGCTCGAATTTGAATACCGGATGCACGGTAAAAAGTACCGCTGGAGCAAGCCGTTCGAAGGCGTGCTCGACAACCTGCGCCGCCGCATGGAAGAGACCGAATCCGACTCCGTGCGCGAGCGGCTGAGCGAATACCTGAGTCCGCAGGAGTGCCCGGTCTGCCATGGCGCGCGGCTGAATCCGGTCAGCCTCGCGGTGACGGTCGGCGGTCTCGGCCTCGACAAATTCAACGCGCTTTCGGTCGAAGCCGCGAAGGAGTTCGTCTGCGGTCTGAAGCTCGAAGGCGAACACGCGGTGATCGCCGGAGACATCCTGAAGGAGATCCGGAGCCGCCTGACCTTTCTGAGCGACGTCGGGTTGAACTATCTGACGCTGAACCGGGTGTCGAGCACGCTTTCGGGCGGCGAGGCGCAGCGGATCCGGCTGGCGACCCAGCTCGGCTGCGGGCTGGTCGGCGTCCTGTACATTCTCGACGAACCGTCGATCGGACTGCACCAGCGCGACAACGACCGGCTGCTCGACACGCTGGAAAAGCTGCGCGACATCGGCAACACCGTGCTTGTGGTCGAACACGACCTCGATACGATCCTGCGGGCGGACTATGTGCTCGACCTCGGCCCCGGAGCCGGCGTGCGCGGCGGCGAACTCGTCGCATACGGCACGCCGCCCGAAATTCCGTCCTTTCCGCGTTCGCTGACCGGCGACTATCTGGCCGGGCGCCGGAAAATCGCGCTGCCGGAGAAGCGCAATCCCGGCAACGGGAAATCGCTGAAAATCCGCGGCGCCGCGCTGAACAACCTCAAAAAAGCCGATGTCGAAATTCCGCTCGGGACTTTCACCTGCGTGACCGGCGTCTCCGGCTCCGGCAAAAGTTCGCTCATCAACGGCATTCTGGTCCGCGCGCTGAATGCGAAGCAGGGCATTCAGGACCTGCCCCCCGGGAAGCATACGGCAATCGAGGGGCTCGAGCACGTGGACAAGGCGATCGTGATCGACCAGAGCCCGATCGGGCGCACGCCGCGTTCGAACCCGGCGACCTACACCGACGCGTTCGGCGGCATCCGCAAGCTCTTTTCGGAACTGCCGGAATCGAAGGTGCGCGGCTACGGCCCCGGCCGGTTCAGCTTCAATGTGAAGGGCGGCCGCTGCGAGGAGTGCAAAGGGGACGGCATCAAGAAGATCGAGATGCAGTTCCTCTCCGACGTCTATGTCGAATGCTCGGCCTGCGGCGGCCGGCGGTTCAACAAGGAGACGCTCGGCGTTTCCTACAAGAAGAAAAACATCGCCGACGTGCTCGACATGACCGTGAACCAGGCGGTGGACTTCTTCAGCGCGATTCCGTCGCTGGCGCGCAAGTTCAAGACGCTGCAGGATGTCGGGCTCGGATACATCACGCTCGGACAGCCGGCCACGACGCTGTCGGGCGGCGAGGCGCAGCGGGTCAAGCTGGCTGCCGAGCTTGCGCGGATTCCGCGCGGGCACACGGTCTACATTCTCGACGAGCCGACCACCGGGCTGCACCTCGCGGACATCGACCAGCTGCTGCGGGTGCTCTACCGGCTGCGCGACATGGGCAACACCGTGATCGTGATCGAACACAACCTCGACGTGATCAAGACGGCGGACCATATCATCGACATGGGTCCCGAAGGCGGCGACAACGGCGGCCGGGTCATCGCCAGCGGCACGCCGGAGGAGGTGGCGAAGGTGAAAAAGTCGCATACCGGACAATACCTGAAGAAATATCTGAATGCGGGAAAATGAGCAAGAACTCCGTTTCTCCGAAATTTACGCCGGAGGCGGCTTGCATTCTTTTGAGGGGATGTTATATTTAAAAAAACGAATTCCCAGCAGGAATGAAGAGGGGGAAATTGCTTTCGGCGCAGTTTCGTGCGAATCTCCGGCGAACGCATTTCCCGGTTCAAAATAATCAACATAAGGATCGATGAAATGAAGAAAAAAATCGCGTTTCTGTTCGCCCTGACCGGCGCGGCACTCCTGTTCGCGGGCTGCTCCTCGCTGCAGACTGCCGGGACCTCGAAGTTCAACGGCCAGAAAATCACCGCCTCCGGCAACGGCGTGGCGCACATCTCCGGCTACAGCAGCGGCCTCTACCTCCTGTGGATTCCGCTGATCGTCGGTTCGACCGAGAACCCGGGCGCCATCACCTTCGGCGAAGATTCCTGCAACGTCACTGCCGTGACGAAGATGGTCACCGGCAAGAGCAAAGAGATGAAAGCCGCCAAGACGGTCGACCTCGTCTCCAGCAGCAGCAGCTTCAACATTCCGGTTCCGATTCCGTTCATCTTCAACTGGAAGTCGGTCACGGTTTCGGGCAATGCGGCCAACTGAGCCGGCATCGGTACGGATCATCTTTAAACACAGGAATTTATTGACATGAAAAAGATTATGTTTCTTCTTTCCGTCGCTGCCGTCGGGCTGCTTTTCGCCGGATGCGCCAGCGTTGAGGCCGTCCAGAACCCGAACCTGAACGGCGAGAACATTTCGCTCTCCGGCACGCCGGTCGCGCACCTGAACGCCCAGAACTGGGGCATCTACCTCTTCTCGATTCCGCTCCTGACCGGTTCGACCGATGCAGTCGGCAGCATCGCCGTGCTGCAGGACACCGTGAACGTCGACTCGATGATTCCGGTCATCACCGCGAAGAGCAAGGAACTCAAGGCGAGCCAGACGCTCGACCTCGCGTCGCAGTATTCGGTCGGCGGATTCATTTTCTACTCCCGCTCGATCAACATCTCCGCGAACGCAGTGAAGTAACGCTTCGGGCATTTGCCGGAAAAAAGCCGTTTCCTCCGGGGAACGGCTTTTTTTTGCCGGGCGGCGTATTGCATTCGGCTGTGTCCCCCGGTATATTATCCGGCGTGATGGATGAAAGGATACGCATGGCTGTTGCAAAGGTGATCGTCGACCTTGCCCTCGACAAGGAGTTCGACTATGAGATTCCGGAGGAGCTGGCGGAGCGCGTCAAGGTCGGCACAATGGTCAGTGTGCCGTTCGGCAAATCGCGGCGCGAGGGGTATGTTCTGAGCCTCGCCGAAACAAGCAGCTTCGCCGGGACGGTCAAGCCGATCCTCGGCATCTGCGGCGACCGCGCCCATGTGCCGGAGCACCTGGTGGCGCTCGGCCGCTGGATGGCCGATTACTACTGCTGCACGCAGGAGCAGGCGATCCGGACGCTGCTGCCCGCCGCCGTGCGGAGCGGCAAGGTCAAACCGAAAAAACGCAAGCTTTACCGCATCGCCGACCGCGAGGCGGCTTCGGCCTATGTCGCGGTCAACGCGCAGAAGCCCGCCGCCGCGCTGCGGGTCGATCTGCTGAAAGTACTGCTCTCCGACGGCGCGCAGCCGATCGAATCGCTGAAGGCGTCGGTGCCGGCGTTTTCGAACTCGTCACTGCAGACGCTGGTCCGCAAGGGAATGGTCGGAACAATCGAGGAGCTGGTCCGGCGCGATGTCTTCGGCGACAGCAAGGTCATTCCGAGCAAACCGCTCGAACCGTCGAAGGATCAGAAGAAGGCGCTCGAACTCATCGCCAAAATGCTGCGCGGCGAAACGCCGAGCCACGTCCTGCTGCTGCTCGGCGTGACCAACTCCGGCAAAACCGAGGTGTACCTTCAGGCCATCGCGATGGCGCTTGCACTCGGGAAGTCCGCGATCGTGCTGGTGCCGGAGATTTCGCTGACGCCGCAGACCGTGCGCCGCTTCCGGGCCCGGTTCGGCGACGAACTCAGCATCCTGCACAGCCGCCTGTCGGACGGGGAACGGTTCGACGAGTGGAACCGGATCAACGACGGCGAGGTGAAGATCGCGGTAGGGGCGCGGTCGGCGCTCTTCGCGCCGTTCCGGAACCTCGGGCTCATCATCGTCGACGAGGAGCACGAGTCGAGCTACAAGCAGTCGGAGGCGCCTCGCTACTCGGCGCGGGACGTGGCGGTCATGCGCGGCAAGTTCGAGGGAGCGGCCGTGATCCTCGGCTCCGCGACTCCGTCCGCCGAGAGCGCATACAACGCCGAGACCGGCAAATTTCTGCTGGCCCGCATGGCGGCGCAGGTGGACAACAAGCTGCCGCCGCATATCCGCATCGTCGACCAGCGGCGGGACGGGCCGCCGGAGCCGGGCAAAAGCACGTTTTTCTCCCCGATGCTGGTCGAGGCGGTGCGGGACCGGATGAACCGCGGCGAGCAGAGCATCCTCTTCCTGAACCGGCGCGGCTATGCGCGGGTCATGATCTGCGAGGAGTGCGGCTTCGAGGCGCGCTGTCCGGATTGTTCGGTGACCTACACCTATTCGAAGCTGCATGAGGTCCTGAGCTGCCACCTGTGCGGCGGCGTGATTCCCGCCTACGCGGCCTGCCCGGAGTGCGGTTCGCCGAAGATCCGCTACGCCGGACTCGGCACCGAGAAGATCGAGGCGGTCGCGGGCGCCGTGTTCCACCCGGCCCGGATCGCCCGCATGGATTCCGACACGATGCGCGGCGCGGACGACTACGAGGTGGTTCTCGAGCGGTTCCGGCGCGGCGAGCTCGATATCCTGATCGGGACCCAGATGATCGCGAAGGGGCTGCACTTTCCAAACGTCACGCTGGTCGGCATCATCAATGCGGACCTCGGGCTCACCATGCCGGACTTCCGGGCCAGCGAGCGGACGTTCCAGCTGATCACGCAGGTCGCCGGCCGCGCCGGGCGCGGCGACATCCGCGGCGAAGTCATCATCCAGACCCACAATCCCGAGAACGAGACGATCCTCTACGCGGCGAACCAGGATTACGACGGCTTCTCGAAATTCGACCTCGAATTCCGGGAACTGCTCGATTATCCGCCGTATACGCACCTGATCACGGTGTTCTTCCGCGGCGAGGACGAATCGAAGCTCGTCGCCTACGCCACGGAGTTCACGAACGGAATCCAGGCGTACATTCACGACGAAATCAAGGTGGCCGGGCCGTCTCCGGCGCCGATCGAACGGATCAAGGGGAAGTTCCGCTACATGCTCGTGATCCGCGGACGCAAGCTGAAGCTCATGAAGCAGGCTCTGCGCATTCTCGCGCTGCACCGCCCGATTCCGAAAGGGATCGACGTCTATGTGGACGTCGACGCGCAGTCGATGCTTTAATACGAAAGGGGGGACGATGAAACGTCCGGAATTTACCGAACAGGAAGAGCGTTATCCGGTACAGGCCAGAACGCCGGCGCGGAAGGAAGATACCGTTCTCCGGTATGTCACGCAGCTGGCCCCGATCCTGATTTTTGTTCTGGCGCGGCGGCCGGACAGCTGGCTCCGGGGCGCGATCAGCCCGTTTTTTGCCGCCTGTCACCATGTTTCTTTCATGCGGCTCGGCGGACGGGAAGCCGGGACTCTCTGTTCGATTCCGGACAAGTTCGAAAACGCATTCAGGAACGGAGCGGAACGATGATGCGCAATCCGGAGAACACAATCGGCAATCTGATCGACCGTTGCGGCATTGCGATGGTCGGGTCGGTCGATGGGGACGGGTTCCCGAATGTGAAGGCGATGTACGCGCCGCGTCACAGAAACGGCATCCGCGAGCTCTATTTCACGACGAATCTTTCGTCGCTCCGCGTCGCGCAGTTCCGGGCGGAGCCGAAAGCGGGCGTCTATTTCTGCGACCGCCGCTTTTTCCGCGGCGTCATGCTGCGAGGCCGGATGGAAATCCTGACCGATGCAGAAAGCCGCGAACTCGTCTGGCGGGATGGAGACGAGCAATACTATCCGGCGGGCGTCACCGATCCGGATTATTGCGTGCTGCGTTTTACCGCCGGCGACGGCAGGTATTACAGCAACTTCAGGTCCGAAACGTTTTCCGTCTCCTGACCGCCCCGGCCGCTTTATTTCGGCATTTGCAAGTGTTCGGATTTGACAAACGTCGGTTTCGATGTTAGGTTCTCTTCATGAGTAATCAGGAGGATGGAATGTCGGATGCGGTTTCGGTTCTGAATATGGTCCGCAGCGTCCGCCCCGAGGCGGCAGGGCGCTGCATTCCGGCGGAGGGAGCATTCAATGTTCGCGATCTCGGCGGTTTTGAGACGGAGGACGGCCGCCGGGTCAGGCGGAATCTGGTTTTCCGTTCGGATGACCTGAGCGGACTCGCTCCCGACGGACTGGCAGCGCTGGCGGAATGCGGAATCCGTACCGTCGTTGATTTTCGCGGCGGCGAAGAGGTCGAACTCGCCCCGAACCGGCTCCCCGCCACCGTAACCCGGCAGATCCGCCTGCCGATCGAGCCCGGCAGCATCCTTGCGCTGGCGGACCTGACCTGCGAGAGCGGGCCGGCGCTCATGTGCGAGCTCTACCGCGCCCTGGCGCGGACGGCGCAGGAGATGTACTGGGAATTCTTCCGGCTGCTTTCCAACCCCGGCAACGCGCCGCTGCTGTTTCACTGCTCCGCCGGCAAGGACCGTACCGGCTTTGCCGCCGCGCTGTTCCTGGCTTCCCTCGGTGTTTCGCGCGAAGAGATCTTCGACGACTATCTGCTCTCCGCCGTGTTTGTGGAGGCGAAATACCGCAGCGCCGTAGAAGCGGACTCCCGCTACGGTCCCGTATTCACGGTGCGCCGCGAGTATCTGGAAGCGGCCTTCGAGGTGATCGGGCGGGAGTTCGGCGGCGTTCACAGCTTTCTGGTCCGCCGTCTCGGCGTGGATCTCGCCCGGATGCGTGCCCTCTACACCGACTGACAAATGCATATCCGCAAAATCCCGGTTCCGGCCGCCGTCAACGGACGTTTTGTCGCGTCCATGTCGTAACAAAGCGACATCCGTTTACCGGCGCCCCGCCCTTGAAAACGGCCGATCCCCCGGTATAGTAGACGGAAAAGGAGGGCTGCCAGTCATGAAAATCGCGCTCAACACGGATTACTATTCCGGAACCGGCTCACCGGAGATGCCGCTGCGGTATCTCGCCGAGGCGGGTTTCACCCACGTCCACTGGTGCCATCAGTGGTGCACCGACTTCCTTTACGGGAAGGCCGAAATCGACGCCATCGGCCGCCTGCTCCGCGGACTCGGGCTGACGCTGCTCGACATCCACGGCAGCGCCGGCGTTGAAAAGTGCTGGTTTTCGACGGTCGAGTACCAGCGCCGGGCCGGCGTCGAGCTCGTCGCCAACCGTGTCGGCATGTTCACGGCGCTCGGCGGCACCGGGGCGGTCATGATGCATGTGCCGTGCTTTCAATGCGGCCAGGACGAAGCGGCGCGCCAACGCGTTCTCCTGCAATTCGACGCGCTGCGCCGCTCGCTCGACGAACTGATGCCTGAACTCGAACGGGCCCAGGTCCCGCTCGCCCTCGAAAATATGTGGGGGGACGACTGGAAGCTCCTGAACGCGCTGCTCGACGCCTATCCGCCCGAACGGGTCGGCATCACCTACGACTCCGGCCACGGAAACTCCGACTGCCTCAGGCAGCTTGAGCTTCTCAATGCGGCCCGGGAACGGCTCACCGCGCTGCATCTGCACGACAACGACGGCAGCAGCGACCTCCATCAGCCGCCGTTTTACGGGACGGTGGACTGGGAACGGCTGGCGGAAATTCTCGCAGCTTCCCCCTATCCGCGCGAATTGAGCTTTGAACTGGCCATGCGCAACACCCCGTATTTCGACAAGGGGCGGCAGGAGCAGACACCCGAAGCGATCCGCGCCTTCCTCGGCAATGCAATGCTCTGCTGCGAACGT
The DNA here is from genome assembly GCF_009695545.1 of Victivallis lenta. Taxonomy (NCBI): domain Bacteria; kingdom Pseudomonadati; phylum Lentisphaerota; class Lentisphaeria; order Victivallales; family Victivallaceae; genus Victivallis; species Victivallis lenta. The sequence continues at coordinate 152,881 of NZ_VUNS01000004.1, forward strand.
TTCGCGGAACTGGCGGAGAAAAAACGGTGCCGGAACCGGGACGTCACTGCCGCTGCGAACACTTGACCGCGTTGATGGCGAGGACGCCCATCAGCGTTCCCGGCACGTCATCCGGGTTGACGACATCGATCTCCAGGTGTCGGTCAGTTTCCACAGCCGCTTCGTGATGACGGCAACGCAAGCGCTGCCGTCCATGATGCGGCAGTTCCACCCGAGCCAGTCGCCGGTAATCTCCCAGTGACGGAAATCGAGTGTGAAACGCGGGCGGAGAAAGGTGATCTCCTTCGTGATGCAGCCGGCCGCCCGGCCGCCGGCAGTCAGGTCGAACCGGGGCTTCCACCACGTCCAGCGCTCCCGGACCATACCGGCCTCCCGCCCGTCCGGAGTGAAGATTTTCAGGCAGTGCTTCCAGCCCAGGGCCCCCTTGACGACGAAAAGCACGGAGCCGTCCTCGCCGTAGACATCATAACTGTCGAGCCAGGAAAACAGGCGCTGCCTGAACAGCATTTTCATGGCATAGTCCCCCATTCGTTGAAATATTGAAGCCCTGTTACCGGAATATATCCCGGCCATCCGGAGAATTCCAGTTCCCGGCGAAAAAAGGGGGAACACCCGTTTTCTCCGGTCACTTTACAACGATTCGTCCGAAGAAGAACGGTTCTTCCGGAGAAACGACGATCGGACCGGTGATCTCCCGCCGTTCGCAGCATCTCCGGGCAAAGTCGTACTTCTCAAGCATGCGCCCCCGCAGGGCCGGAACATCGCCCCGGCTCGGAACATTGCCGGATGAAATCGCCCTCCCCGCTTCCGGTCAGGCTCCCGGGAAAACCGCCGCGAAGTCGAACTCCTTCTCGAGCCCGGCCAGCACCTCGCGCTCGCGGCGGCGCATGCGGCGCCGCGGACCCGGCGAGAGATCGTCCTCTCCCGCGCTGTGCAGCAGCCCGTGCACAAGATAGAGCACCATTTCGCGCGAATAGCTCGAATCCTCCCGCGCCGCACCCTCGCGCAGCGCGGCGTCGATGCAGATGATCAGCTCGACCGCCGCCTCACCCGGAAACAGCGAGTCCGGATCGTCGAAGTAACTGAAGGTGATCACGTCGGTCGTCCCTTCATGCCCGACGAATTCGGCGTTCGCCCGCGCCATGGCGCGGTCGCCGACAAAGCGGACATCCAGCTCCCAGTCGAAATCGGCCGGGAGCCCGGCGAGCGCCGCCGCCCGTTCAACGAGCCGGTCTAGAAGCTTTTTCCGGGGACGGGGAAGGCGGCGAACCTCCCATGCGCTGTTCGTTGTGATCACGTTTTCTCTCCTGATGATAGGCGATCCGCCCGTGCTTCATGCTGACGAGCGTGTTGATGAAGCTCTGCCGCACCTTGTCCAGCTCGGCAAGCGTGATGTTCGCATTGTTCAGCTGCCTGCCCTCAAAGCGACCGCGGAAAATGTCGTCGACCACCGCCTCGATCTTGGAGGCGGACGGCTTGTCAAGCGACCGGCAGGCCGCTTCGCACGCATCCGCAAGGCTGATGATCGCCATCTCCTTGTCCTGCGGCGGAATCCCGTCATAACGGAACTGCGACTCGAGCACCGGAGCACTGTTGCCCCCCTTCTGCTCCTCGAGCGCCTTGTTGTAGAAGAATTTCACCAGGTCGTTGCCGTGGTGCTGCCGGATCGCGTCGCGCACGGTGCGGCACATCCGATACTGCCGGGCCAGCGCCAGCCCCTCTTTCACATGGTCGCGGATGATGATGCTGCTCATCTGCGGATTCAGGTCGAGATGCTGGTTCGCGCTGTCGAGATTGTTCTCGGTGAAGTATTGCGGCATCGACAGCTTGCCGATATCGTGAAAGAGCGCGCCGGCCTTCGCCTTCAGCGGATTCGCCCCGATCGCCCGCGCCGCGTCCTCGACCAGCGTGGCGACCATGAGGCTGTGGAAGAAGGTCCCGGGAGCCTCGCGCTTCAGCCGTTCAAGCAGCGGGTGGTTGTAATCGCAGAGCACCATCAGCGACATGTTCGTGCTGACGTTGAGGACGATCTCGAATGTGAAAATCAGGATCAGCGCCAGAATCGCCGTCGCCGCCGCATTCGCAAATGCGATCACCGCCGACTGCCCGAGCAGCATGATGAAATTCGGCGAATGGTAGTTCAGCAGGTTCAAATTCAACACCCAGACCAGCGGGAACACCGACAGCAGAATCCGGATGAAATACGACCGGTAATTCGTCGCCGACCGCACCGCCAGCGCCGCCAGCGAACAGATCACCATTCCCTTGACCGCGAGATCGAAGGAACGCTCCGGCAGCAGCATCATCGCCGCGATCGACGCGATGAAGAACCCCGCGCACAGCGCGACGCGATATCCCATGGTCACCGCCAGCAGAACCGCGCCGAGCGCGATCGGAATCGCCTCGGCGACCAGTTCGTTCGGCAGGTCGATCGACCGGCTCGCCAGCGAATTGAAGAAGTGGAACCCGACGAAATTCGCCAGCATCGAAAGAATCACCACCAGCCCGAGCAGCATGACCCGCTTGTTCACCCGGACCACCTCCGGGTGCAGGTGATACAGATAGAACGCGGCGAAAATGACCAGCACCAGACTCCAGAGCGCATTGTGGATCAGTGCGGCGATCTCCTTGTCGACCTTCATGTTGTCGCGGTCGGCAGCCTCGTACGCCTTGAGCTTGACGCTGACCTCCGGCGTGACCTCCTGATCGCGCCGCACCAGGAGATCCCCCTTCGAAACGGCCACCATCACCGGTTTGACCTCGTCGGCGGCGAGCCGCCGCTCCTCCTGATAAAGTTTCTCGTCGGCAACGAGATTGCCCTCTTCGCCGATCAGCGCGAGCAGCATCTTCACCAGCGCCGCATCGAGCTGTTCCCGGGCGCCGCCGCCGTAAGTATGCAGGATTTCGGCGGCGAGCTTGTCGGCCACCGCATGCGGGTCGTCCTGCTCGGTCACGTTCTTCGCGGGCCACTTGCGCTGCTCCTGGTCGATGACCCGCAGCGTCTGGCTCACCTTCAGCGCATCCCGGCGGCTCCGGTTCAGAATGCCGCGGGCCAGAATCCGGCTCAGGTGCGTGTTGAACTCCTTGTAGTCGTTCGGGGAGCGCATGAAATCCCCGAGCGCGGTCACCAGCTGCGGCGATGCCTCGGCCGCCAGCTGATCCGGCAGACTGCCGGCGGCGGGGATGAACTTCTTCCCCGCCTTCTCATCCGCCAGCCGCCGCCCGACCGCTTCGAACAGCGTGCTGAAATTGCGCCGGATCGTGTTGTTGCTCTTCGCGTCGATCCGGAAATAGAGCGGAATCTTCTCCATCGCCTGCCGGACCTCCAGCTCGGTCCCCTCGGCGTCCTGATACGAAAAATCCAGCGTCGCGATAATCGTGCGCGGCGCCTGCTGGCCGACGACGAGATTCAGCACGCCCTCGATATGCTGCTGCGCGGAAATGGTCAGCACCACGGCGGAGACCGTCCAGATCATGACCAGCATGAAAATGCCGGGCGCGGGAGAACCCTCCAGCGCGCCGAGCAGCTTCTCCGAATCGAATCTGCGGCGCGAGACGACCAGTCCCTTGCGCTGAAGCTTGCGCCGGGTGCTGACCCGGTCCCAGAAGTCACGCAGGGTCTTGAACATCCGTCAGCTCTCCTGTCCCGTGCCGTTGTAGGCGAGGATGATCTTTTCGAGCAGCGCATGCCGCACGACGTCGCGGGTATCGAAAAAGACGAAACCGATCTCCTCCACGCTCCGCAGCGTGTCGATCGCATGAAGCAGCCCGGAGCGCTCCCGCCCGGTCAGGTCCGACTGCGACGGGTCGCCGGTGATCACGCAGCGCGAATTGAACCCCATGCGGGTCAGGAACATCAGCATCTGCTCAACCGTCGTGTTCTGCGCCTCATCGAGAATGATGAACGCATTGTTCAGCGTCCGCCCGCGCATGAACGCCAGCGGAGCGACTTCGATCACGCCGCGCTCGATCAGAGCCGACACCTCGTCGAAACTCATCATGTCGTAAAGCGCGTCATAAAGCGGCCGCAGATACGGCATGATCTTCTCCTCGAGGCTGCCGGGCAGGAACCCGAGGTTCTCGCCCGACTCACGCGCCGGCCGCGTCAGCACGATCCGGCTCACATTGCCTTTCAGGAATTCCGAGACGGCCAGCGCCATCGCCAGATAGGTTTTGCCGGTACCGGCCGGACCGATGCCGAACACGACATCGAGCCGGCGGATCGCCCGGACATATTCAAGCTGGCGCCGCGAACGCGGCAGCACTTCGCGCTTTTTCGGGCTGACATCGATCCGCTCCTTCATGAGCTCCCGGATGTCCCCCTCGCTGCGGTCGCGAAACGACCGGCAGAGGAATTCGAAATCACGCGTTTCCAGCTGCTTCCGGCGAATCTGGTAAAAATGCGAAAGCTCGTCGAAGAAAGCGGAAGCCCGCGCAACCGCGTCCTCCTCCCCGCTGATCTGAACCCAGTTTTCGCGCGCGACAAGATGCACCCCGAACAGCTTTTCGAGCGTGCGCAGCGACTTCACCTCATCCCCGGCACAGGCGACATGCCAGGAGAGACCATTGTCGAAATAATATTTGCTCTCCACCATCGATAACCGTGTTATTCAGAAAAACGCGGCCACGGGAACCGTACCCGGGCCGCGCCGTTCCGGAGGGCCAGGCTGCCCTTCCTGTTGTCGAATCAATTACAGCTGGGGAATCCGGATTTTCAGCCCCAGCGGCAACCGGTTCGGATTCTTGATCACGTCCTTGTTCGCCTCGTAGATCCGATCGAAAAGCCGTCCGTCCTTGTAGAATTTCTTCGCGATGACGGAGAGCGAATCTCCGGGCTTCACCACATATTCCGTATATTTGACCGCAGGAGCGGCAGGCGTCTTTGCCGGTGCGGCGCCTTTGTCCGCGGCCGGAACGGCGACAGCGCCTTCCGCATCCTCCGCGGCCGGTTCAAGCACGAGCCCGTCGTTCACCGTTTCGACGGCGGCCGGGTCCTCGGCCGCTTCTCCCGCAGCCGGAATCTCCGTCACCACCTCTTCCGCCTCGACCGTCTCTTCAACGGCGGGAGACGCCGGCTGCTCCACAACCGGGACCACCGACTGCAGCGGGGTATTCTTGTCCTTGATCGCCGGCGGGGCGGTGCGGGGCGGACGGAACCCCGGATAACTTTCGCTGACGATCGCATTCCACTGCACTTCCGCATCACCCAGCTCGACTTCGGCCAGCTGCGGCTGACAACCGGCGGCCAGGGCCAGCAGAACCGCGCCACTCAAACCGACTGCAAAAGCTTTCATAACTCCGCCTCCTATCAAAAAAAACGAGTATAAAACATTGATCCGGCAATTGCCGTTTCTCCGGCCGGCACCGCCTTCAGACACTTTTCTAAAATATATCCCATTTTTTCTCAAAAACAACCTGGCCGGAAGTGTTTCCGCAAAAAAAACGGAAAAAGCCGCCCCGCCGGACCGGCGGAAACGGCTTTCTGCTTCTGCGAAGCTGCCGACTATTCGAATTTGCGGAAGATCAGCACTCCGTTGTGGCCGCCGAACCCGAGGTTCTGGTTCACCGCGACCTTCACGTTGCGTTCCTTCGCCTTGTTCGGTGTGACGTCCAGATCGCAGGCCGGGTCCGGCGTCTCGTAATTGATCGTCGGGGCGATGATTCCGGTCTCGATCGTCTTCACGCAGACGATCGACTCGAGGCCGCCGGCCGCGCCGAGGCCGTGGCCGGTCGCTCCCTTCGTGCTGCTGACCGACACCTTGCCGGCATGTTCCTTCAGCACCGACTTCAGCGCCATCGTCTCGAACTTGTCGTTCAGCTCGGTGCTGGTGCCGTGGGCGTTGATGTAATCGATATCCTCCGGATTCAGCCCGGCATGACGCAGCGCAACCTGCAGCGCGCGGGCCATGCCCTCGCCTTCCGGATGCGGCGCGGTGATATGATGCGCATCGCCGGTCGCGCCGTAGCCGACCAGCTCGGCCAGGATCGTCGCGCCGCGCTTCTTCGCGTGCTCGTACTCTTCGAGGATCATGACCCCCGCACCCTCGCTCATGACGAATCCGTCGCGGTTCAGGTCGAACGGACGGCTCGCGTGCTGCGGGTCGTCGTTGCGGGTGCTCAGCGCCTTCAGCGCGCAGAACCCGGCCACGCCGAGCGGAACGATCGTCGCTTCGGTTCCGCCGCAGATCATGATGTCCGCGTCGTCACGCTTGATCGCCCAGAACGATTCCCCGATCGAATGGGTGCCCGTCGAGCAGGCGGTGACCAGCCCCATATTCGGGCCGCCCGCGCCGTAACGCATCGAAATGTTGCCCGAAGCGATGTCGCCGATCATCATCGGAATCAGGAACGGAGAGATGCGGCCCGGGCCGCGTTCGAGCAGCACCCGGTCCTGATCGCTCATGGTCGCAAGGCCGCCGATCCCGCTCGACACGATCACGCCGACGCGGTTCGGATCGATTTCGCTGCCCCGCAGGTCTTTCGGCAGCCCGGCGGTCGCCATGGCTTCGTCGGAGGCGGCGATCGCATACTGGCAGAAGAGGTCGAGACGCTTCGCGTCCTTCGGATTCATGTATCCGCTGAAATCGAAATCCTTGACCTCCCCGGCGATCTGCGTCCGGTATTCCGAGGCGTCGAACCGGGTGATCTTCCCGATCCCGCACCGGCCGTTGATCAAAGCGTCCCAGAAATCCGGAACGTTGTTGCCGACGCACGAAATCACGCCGTATCCGGTAACTACAACACGTCTGTTGTTCATATCGTCCTTGCTACTCCTTCACTCACCGCGGAATCTGGCCGCCGGATGTTCTTAACAGAAAACAGGACCACCTTGCGTATGGATTACGAAAAGTGGCCCGTTTTTCGAGTGCCTGCGCACTGTCTTACGCACCGGCCAGGCCTTTCCAGCTCAGGAACCGTGCGGGCAAAGAGGATTTACTCCTGGCTCTTGCCTTCGACGTACTTGATCGCATCGCCGACGGTGGTCAGCTTCTCGGCATCTTCATCCGGAATCTCGGAGCCGAATTCTTCTTCCAGCGCCATCACGAGCTCGACCTGATCGAGGGAGTCGGCGCCGAGGTCTTCGATGAACTTCGCTTCCGGCGTAACCTGATCCTCGGAAACCCCGAGCTGTTCGACGACGATTTTCTTCACTTTGTCAGCAACAGAAGACATTTTCAATCCCCTTTTTCGTTAGGTTATTCTCTTTACCGTGCAATGCCGTTTATTCATTTTCGTCTCAGCATATCATTGGCTTAATATGCCCCCGGGCACGGCAAATGTCAAATTCAATTCTTGAAATATTTCAGATTTTTTGCATTTCCCCACCCGAAAAAGAGCGGGGAAACAGCTCAAAATCACATCAACATGCCGCCGTCGACATTGATGACCTGCCCGGTCACGTAATCCGAGTCGGGCGAGCAGAGGAAGTAGACCACGTTCGCCACATCCTCCGGCCGGCCGCCGCGCCTGGCCGGGATCACCGTCAGGAACGCATCGCGCGCCTCCTGCGGAAGCTTCTCGGTCATCGCGGTTTCGATGAAGCCCGGCGCGACCGCGTTGACCTGGATGTTCCGGGTCGCGAACTCCTTCGCCGTGGTCTTGGCCAGCGCAATGACGCCCGCCTTCGAAGCCGAGTAGTTCGCCTGCCCGACGTTGCCCATGCGACCGACAACCGACGCGATGTTCACGATCTTGCCGGCGCGCTGCTTCATCATCGGGCGGACTGCCGCCTTCGTGAAATTGAAGGTTCCCTTCAAATTCACCGCGATGACGGCGTCCCACATATCTTCGGTCATCTTCAGCATCAGCGTATCCTTCGTGATGCCGGCGTTGTTGACCAGGATATCGAGGCGGCCGAAGTCCCTGACCACCGCCGCGACCGTGTTTTCAGCGTCCTCGAATTTCGCGACGTTCGCCGCATAGGCGCGGGCCTCGATCCCCTGCGCGCTGAACTCGTCGGCCGTGGCCTGCGCCACGTCGAGCATGATATCGACAATCGCCAGTTTCGCGCCTTCCGCCGCGAGACGGGCCGAAATCGCTTTGCCGATGCCGCGGGCACCGCCGGTAACCAGGGCGACCTTGCCCTCCAAACGCTTTTCACAACTCATCGATGAATCCCTTTCCTTTGGATTGATGCCTGAATTTATTCTCCCGCAGGCGCGCGGCGGCCGTTCGCCCGCCGCGGCCCGGTTCCCTCAGAGAGCGAGCGAGTCGAGCGACTCCACGCTGTTGACATTGAAGTACGGCACATCGGGCAGCGTCCGGCGCAGCAGCCCGGTCAGCACGTTGCCGGGGCCGAATTCGATCATGGCGTCTCCGCCCGCCGCGACCATGGCGCGCACGCACTCCTCCCAGCGCACCGAGCCCGCGACCTGCGCAGCCAGGTTCGCCCTGAGCTCCGCGACGTCCTTCGCCGGAGCGGCCGTATAATTGTGGTAGACCGGAACAGCCGGAACCGTCATCGGCGCCGCCTCGAGAACCGGTTTCAGCGCCTCGCCGGCCGGAGCCATGAGCCGGGAGTGGAACGCGCCGGCCACATTGAGGACGATCACCTTGCGCATGCCGCGGTTCTTCAGTTCCTCGACCGCCTCCGCAAGCTTCTCCTTTTCGCCCGAAATCACGATCTGGCCGGGGCTGTTGAAGTTCGCCACGTCGATGCCGCAGGCGGCGCAGACCTCCCGGATGACCTCCGGATCGCCGGAGAGCACCGAGGCCATTCCGCCCGAGGTCGAGCGGCAGGCGCGGTCCATGAGCTCGGCGCGCTGCGCGAGCAGCTTCAGCCCTTCAGCGAAACGGAAGGCGCCGCCCGCATAAAGGGCGCCGTATTCACCGAGACTGAGCCCGGCGCAGGCGACCGGCTTCACCTCCGGGAACTTCTCCCGGAACGCATCCAGCGCCGCACAGCTCATCGTATAGATCGCGGGCTGGCAGTAACGGCTCTCGGTCAGCTTTTCGGCCGGACCGTCGAAGATGATCGAGCTCTGGTCATAGCCGAGCACAGCGTCCGCCTCCTCGAACCGGGCTTTCGCCGCGGGAAATGCTTCCACCAGGTCCTTGCCCATTCCGACGGCTTGCGCCCCCTGCCCCGAAAATACGAAAAACGGCTTCATCGGCACCCCTTTCTTCCCTGTTTCCAAACCAAAAACAACTTTTCTAAAGTAACACCGATCCGGCTTTTTTCAAGTTTCTCCGCCGGAAAATACCGGAGCGGCCCGAAGCATGCGGCGGAGAACCGCGCCGAAGAAGCGGCTACGGCGGGAAAAATGCCGTCTCCGCCCTCCTCTTCCCGCATCCGCCTTGAAAAATCCCGCTTTCCGCGGTATGTTATCTGCTTCAAAACCGTACGGAAGCTGCTGCCGCTCCATGAAAAGGTCTTTCACACTCATCGAACTGCTTGTCACGATCGCGGTCATCGCGATCCTGGCCGGTATGCTGCTGCCGGCACTTTCGCGGGCGCGGGAAAGCGGCAGGACCGCCACGTGCGCCGGCGGCCTCCGGCAATTGACGGCCGCGAATATACTGTACAGCAATGACTTCGGCGTTTTCGTCAAAATCCGGGCGGACAAAGCGTCGACCATCTACTGGTACGGGGCGAACGTCTCGGGCGGAATGGACCCCGGCGCCAGGAAATACGACTACACGGCCGGGCCGCTCTACCCCTATTACGGCCGGGCCGCGCGCGCCATCATCTGCCCGACCCTCGCTCTGACCGCCGGGCTCGACACCGGCGACCTGTCGCGCATGGCCTCCTCCGGCGGGTACGGCTACGCCAGCCGCAGATATTCGACCGCGAAATATTACCTCGGGCAGATCAGCAACGGCATCACCCGGCCCGGTTCGATCCGGAATCCGTCGCAGGCGGTCATGTTCGGCGACAGCCAGATCAGCAGAAATGCGACCGGCCCGCAGCTCTGTCCGCACGGCGAAGGCATGGGAAACACCTACGGAACCGTCGGCTTCCGCCACGCGCGGAAAGCAAACGTCTCCCGCGCGGACGGCCATGTCGCCGCCGAGCAGTTCGCTGCGGGAGACGAAGCGAACCTCTACGGCAGTTTCGGAGACCCGGCGGAGAGCCCGAGGCTTTTCAACTGCCTCTGGCCCGACCATGCGGAGACCCTCGCCGAAGTGCCGTAAAGAGGGCGGACGCGACAACTCGTTTCTCCGCAGCGCTCAGGGGCGGCGGACGATCTTCACGTTGCGAATCCAGTAAGTGACTTCCGCCCCCTTCGGGTTGAAGCCGATCCGCAGCGTGCGGACCCGCTCGAGCGCAACGCCGTCAAGCGGCACAAAGCGCGTCCCCCACTTCTCCGCCGGCGGCTCGGTGCGCAGATGGACGTCGTTCTTCCGGCCCGCCTCATCCTCCGTAACCGCCATCAGGTACGAGAGGTCGTAACCGGGCTTGTCCGCAACGGCGCAGATCTCATACGAGATGCCGGCCGCGCCCGCCAGCGACTCCCTCGGCAGTTCGAGCGGCAGCTCCGGGTAGATCCAGCGCCCGTCCTGCGGTTCAAAGCGGACTTTGAACTCCACGGCGCGTTCGGCACGGTCGTAACCGATCGTCATCGCACCGCCGGCGTTGCTCCGCCACCGCGCCGGATCGGTCGGTATTTCAAGCTCGACGCCGACCTCCGCCAGCCGGGAACTGCAGATCAGCGGAACAGTCAGGCGCGTGATCTCCCGGCCGTCGAACACGCCGCCGAATTCGAGCGCCGATTCGAAGGCGCCGTCGGAATAAGCCGGCGTATATTCCGCCTCGAAGGAGACCGATGCGAAGGGCGGAATCTCCACCCTCTCCGGGAGCCCGGTCAGCGTTCCGCCCTTCACGGCGATGCGGCCGTTTTTCGTCCTGCCGCTCAAATTGAACACATGCAACGTCAGCCTGCCGCTCTTTCCGGGCAGGTCGGCCGCGTTTTTCCCGGGCAGCAGCCGGAAATCGTTCGAAAGGTCCGCCTTGAGGACGACGGCGAGCTCCCGCTCCGCAAACGCGGCGGAGGATTCCCCTTTCGGCGGCACGGGAACGGACGGTTCCAATGCCAGATCGCCGGTCACATAGGCCGTCATCGCCGAAACCGGCAGTTCCAGGCGGCCGTCCCGGCTCTCCTGCTGCTTCGATCTCCCCCAGATATCGGTCACCGTGCAGCTGCCGGAACGGACCGGAATCGATATGGTTCCGGGCGGAGTCGCGGCCTTCGCTTCGCCGTCGCGGGGAGACACCGCCCAGAAAGCCAATGTCTTTTCCCCGTCCGGCCGGCGGTACAGGACGCCGCGGACCGACGGAGCCGGATCGAGTGAACCGAGGCAGACCGCGTTCCCGAGCACACGATTCAGGGCGGCTATCGCAAGGAATCCCGGCTCCACCGTATAATCGCGGCGCAGCAGCCCCCACACCTTCGCGCCGCCGCGCTCGTTGACCGGCGGCAGGACAAAAAAGAAGTTGCGGTCCACCCCGGCGGCCTGCAGCGTGAGCGCCGACTTCGGAATGAACTCGGCCACCATCAGCTCCTGCTGCGGCGAATGGGCCCGAAGCCCCGGAACCGGAGAAGCCTCTTCGCCGTTCCCCTCCGAATCGGTGCCGCTCTCCGTGAACCAGAGCGGTTTCCCGGCGGCTCCGTTCCGGGCCAGCATATCTCGGATGTCGCGCACCATGACCGGGTAATTCGCCACCGGCCGGTAGGTGTGAAAGCTCAGGATGTCGAAATACCCCGCCGCATCGTTGTCGAAAAAGGTCTGGTAATACGGAATCAGCGGATGCAGGCAGAAACCGCCCTGCATGACCTTGACCGACGGAGCCCCGGCCTTGAACCCGAGATAAGCCGCCTTCTGGGCGGCCGCGAAATCCCAGGCCGATTCGGAGGCGAAACCGCCGTCCGGCTCGTTCCAGAACTCCCAGGCGCCGATTTTCCCCTCGAACTCCCGGGCCAGCGCCTCGGAGAAGCGGTAGAGCGCCAGAAGATCGTCCGGCAGTTTCCGCGAAACCGTCCGCGTCCGCGCCGGCGCATCGTGGAACGTGCTTGCGATGCCGATTCCGCGTTCCGCCAGAAGCTTCGCGTTGACCGCATATTTGCCCCAGGCGTACTCGCCGGGACGCGGTTCGCACTGTCCCCACGAGATCCGTTCGCGGACGCTGCCGAAACCGCCGAGCCGGCAAAGCTCGCTCACCGTCTCATATGCGTCGCCCGAAAGCAGCGGACCGGTATAATCGGGCGCGGCCAGCCAGCTCTGCGCGCTGTCCACCGAAAAGAAGCTCTGCGGATTCCGCCGGTATGAGGCCGGATCGGCGACGACGGCGAACGTGCGCCGCCCCTGCCAGTCGACTCCGTTCCCGGCCAGCGTCAGCGCATAATAGCCGATGCCGGGGTTCGGCAAGGTCAGTGCGCCGCTCTCCGGCCAGCTGCCGGAAGCGACGGTTTCACCGTCGATCGAGGTGATCTCGTAGGTTTCCGGAAGGCAAACACCCTCCTTCAGCCGAAGCTCGACCGGCTGGCCGACATGGAACACCGTACCGGGCGCCGCCGCCTCCACGGCGGAGGCGACCGGAACCGGAGACGCCGCGATTTTCGCCGCAAACGCGGCCGGAACCTCGACCTGGATATTCCGCAGCCGGAACACGGCGCGATCGCCTTTCGGGTTGATGCCGATCCGCAGCACCTTCGCTTTATCGAGCGTCCGCCCGGACAAGTCGACTTCGACCGTTCTCCACTCCGTGCCCGGAACAGGGAACGGGATCTCGGCCCCCGGGGAGATCTGCACGAACGCGCAATTGATTCCGTCCCGCACGGTCGCCGCATCCGCCTGAATCTCAAACCGCAGCTTTCCGGCATGGGCGAACGATTCGGATGCCTTCAGGTCGATCTGCGGGTAGACCCAGAAATCGGCCGCGCCGTTCCGTTCGGCGGAACAGCGGACCGCCTTCGCCTCCCGGTCGTACTCCACGCTCATCCGGCCGGACGTGTTCGGGCGGAACCGGCCGGCCCGGTTCAGCCCGGCCGACCACGGCTGGACCGCCGGAGAATCCGCCCGCAGCAGGACGGCGAAGGCTGCCAGCAGCAGGATTGAGATCGTCAGCTTCATTCTTCACTCTCCTCGCCTTTACGGGTTCACGGTGTACCAGTTGATCTGGCCGCGGCCGACGTCTTCCACATGGCCGTCAAGCCAGAGGACATTCTTCCGCATCGAATGACGGAAAGCAGCGGTGACCCCCTCCTCGCCATTGCATGCGGCCGTGGAGTTCAGGTCATAACCGGAACGGAAGTTGGGCTGCCGGACGATCCGTGTCGGTGAATCCTCCGAAAATCCGAGCTCGGCGACGAAAGCGATGCGGGAGTTGGTCGGCGCCGGCTGATCCGCCACGCCACGCGAGCAACGCGACTCGGGGCGGACGTAGTAACAGGAGGTATCCGAATCCACACCGCTGCCGAGAACGAAGCCGTTCATGCCCAGCACCCGGACCGGCGGCCCGAAGTTGTTCATGGCATAGGAGTTGTCATCCATCGTCGCCCGCCTGACCTCCGGGCAGTTGAATACACCGTGCTGGCGGATCGCCGCCGCCATGTTCCAGTCTTCCCCGCTGACCTTCCGGCTGTCCCCGACATACGGTGCGACCTTGAAATACCAGAAATGCTGGTTCGCACTCTGCGCATGTTTCGTCGGGCATGCGGCCGGATACATCGTGTAGTCGGACGCATACATCGCCAGTCCCGTGAAAATCTGTTTCAGATTTCCGGTACAGGTCGTCTTGCGTGCGGCGGAACGCGCCTTGTTCAAAGCCGGCATCAGCATCGACGCCAGAATCGCGATGATCGCAATAACGACCAGAAGTTCGATCAATGTGAAAAAATGGTACCGTACTTTCATTTTCCGCCTCGAAAGTTGTATCGTTTCAGGTTGCTGCCTGTTTTAAAGTATAGTGAATATTCAATGAAAAGTCAACCCTTGACACCGAAAGAAAATGATGATATAGTAGCACAAAACGACGATTCATAATCAGCAGCAGGGAATCGGAAGCATGAATGGCGAAATTGTTTTTTCCTATGCCGGGCACTATCACGACAATTTGCCGAATCCGCACCATTCGCATCGGGGAGCCGAGCTTGTGCTGGTGACGGCGGGCTCCTGCGAAACCGCGTTCGACAACGGCGTCACGCTGAAGGGCGGCCCCGGAACCGTCCTGGTCACGCCGCCCGAACTTGCCCATCAGCAGAGCAATTCGCCGGAGTGCGAAACGTTTTACGCCGTCATGGAGATGGCCGGCAGCGAATTCAGCACGGAACTGCGCACGGTCGAAACCGGGAACGACGCGCTGATCCGGCAGTGGTTCGCAAACCTGCTGGAGCTCAACATTCCGTACTCCGCCGAGCAGGGTTCGGCTCTGCTCGCCGCGATCTGGGCCCGGCTGACGCTGCTTGAGCAGCAGAGCGACAACCGGCGCACTCTCCACCCCGGCGTCCGGGCCGCGGTCGCCCATATCGAGAAGCATTATATGGAACCGATTGCCGTGTCGGAACTTGCCGAACGTTCCGGCGTCAGCCAGAGCCACCTGAACAGCCTGTTCCGCCGCAGCTTCGGAGTCGGCCCCCTGAACTACCTGACGGCTGTGCGGATGCGCCAGGCCCGGCTCCTGCTGCTGAATCCGTATTTCAATATCTCGGAGGTGGCGGCGAGGACCGGTTTCCGCGAAGCGAATTATTTTACGCGCGCCTTCCGGCTGTTTCACGGCGTGACGCCGGGCGAATACCGCGCCTCTCCCTCCGAAACCGCCGACCGGCTGCAGGTGTACGAACCGGGCGGCAGTCCGGACGGGGCGGCGCCGCCACGCCGCGCCGGTTCGAATTCGATCATCGCCTGAACCCCGGGCCGGAGCGTCACGCTCCGCCGGTCAGATTCGCCTCAAGAAGCTGCTCGGCGGCGGCAAGCCGGGCCAGCATCCGGTCGCGAGCCGCTTCCGCCGCGCGGCGGAACGCGTCGCCGCCGTCGGCCAGATACGCTTCGACGCCCCGCTCCACCGCCGAAAAATCGCAGTCGTCCACACTGCCGGCCGGGGCGAGGCCGAATGCCGCGAGGAAATTCGCGATCTTGCTGCCCCGGTCGATGCCGATGATCGGCGTCCCGACATTGGCCGCCAGAATCAGCAGATGCAGCCGGCTGCTGACGACGACCCGGCAGCTCGCCGCCGCGGCCTGCGCCTCGGCCGGGCGCGTCACATTGAGCAGGATCGCCCGCTCCGGGTGTTCAAGACCGGAAGCGAGGCCGCGCATAAGCGCGGAATCGGTCTTCGGATTCATCGGGATCAGCACCAGCCGGTAATTTTCGCGCCCGGTCAACCGGTTCCAGAGCGCCAGCAGTTCGGCGCGCTGCCCGATGCTGCGCTGCGCCGAAACGCAAAAGCCGATCCGCACCTGTTCCCTGTCCACCAGCGGAATTTTGCCGGTCCGCTGCAGGATCGCCGAATCGGCCCCGACCACGGCGGAATCGAACCCGCTGCGCCGGAGTTCCTCCGCAGTCTGGGGATCGCGCACCACCACGAGAGAACATCCCTTCAGGGCCGCGGCGAGACGCTGCCGCATGCGACTGTCCAGCCGCGCTTCGCAGCGGTCGATGAACGGCACCCGGCCGAACGTCAGGAGCTCGGCCGCACGCAGCAGCTTCCGCCGCATTCCGGCAATGGAGAAAAAGGCCGGATTCAGCTCCGAATTCATGCCCACGCCCCAGACCACGCATTCGACGCGCTGTTTCTGCGCCGCCTCGAGCAGCCCGGCTCCCACGGCGGGATAGTCGGAAAGTCCGGTCGCGCCGCACCAGATGTAACGGTCGAATTTACGCACGAAGCGGCCGAACGACGAAACCGGGTGCTCGCGGGTGAACCCGTAGAGCGGAGCGGTCTTCACGCCGAGCAGCGCGGCGGTATCTTCCTCCGCCGCCGTGCAGACGGTGATTTCGGCGCGGGGGGCCAGCCGCCTCACGAGTGAGGTGAAACAGCCGAGGATCGCCTCGTCGCCGATGTTGTCGCAGCCGAGCGGAATCCCGCCCAGCAGAATTTTCAGTTCCGGCATCTCGGCCCTTCCCTGCATTCCGGTGACCATTGCATCGATTCCGGTTTATAGTATATCATAACCGGAACCGATTTCAAGCCGGACTCCGCCGAAAGCCGGTTCATCGCGCCGGAATTTCCAGTTGTCCGTCGAGCGTCATCGCCCGGCGGAACTCCGCGGCGCGGGCGGCACATTTTTCCGCCAGCGCATCGGCCCCTTCCGCCGATACGACGTAGAACAATTCATAGGACGAACGGCCGAGGTCGAGCCGGGTCATACCGTCCGCTCCGGCCTTCACGACGCCGCGCCGAAGCTCCGGGAAGGTCACGAAGCCGTACTCGCGCCCCGGTTCGAGCCGGAGCCGCAGCGATGCGCCGCCGGGCGCATCCGCCGGATAGACGCCGCCGTCCGCCGTCTCCGCCAACCGGTCGTGCCGCATGGCCGAGACCAGCAGCGTTCCATCGGGAGCGCGGTAAAGCCGCGCCTCAACCGGGTCCCGGCTCTCCCAGTGCGGCGACACGCCGAGCTTCGCCGGAAGCGCCCGGTAAACCGCATCGCCCGCCGCCGCGTCCCCGCTCCGGCCCTCCGCCGTTTCAGGAACCGGCGTGAACAGCAGCATCCAGAGCTTCCCCTTTCCGGCCCGGCGGCTCACCACGACCGGACGGCCGCCGACGGAGAATTCCGTCTCATATCCGGCGGGCGGTTCATAAAGCTTCCGGACCGATACGTTCTCCGCCAGCACCACGCCGGCCGCATCCTTCAGCGCGCCCGAAGCGGCGCCGACCTCCCGGAGCTCCAGAAACGGCTCCGGACGCATGGAGCCGCCGATCCTGCGCCGCAGCGCCCCGGCCATGACGACGCCGTTCGCAATGCGTCCGGACTCCAGCAGCGCCATGAAGTTCCGCCACCCCGACTCCGTTGCGGGAGAAGCGGAGAAAAACACGGTTCCGGCCCGGAATTCCGGCTCCTGCAAACTCTCCTCTCCCTGCCCGGAAAACACGTAGCCGAGCCGGGCCAGACTCCGGTCCGGAGAAAACTCCGTATCGAGCCGCCAGTTCCACGGGCAGTACCTTGTCCCCCACGGACGAAAGAGCCGCCGCGAAGTGATCGAAACGAAATCCGGCGCGAGCCGTTCGAAGCGGCCATCCTCCCGCGCATAGCGGAAACCGAGCCCGTAGGCGAGAATCGCGCCGTAGCGGTTGCGGACCAGCTCCTCCTGCGCACACTCGGCCGGAGAACGGTCGAACCCCCACCAGAAATCTCCCTCCAGGTGGTCGGCGCGGGTCGCCAGCGTAATTTCATACGCGAGTTTCAGGCTCATTTCGGCGGTATAGTACGGCGCGCCGTTGCCGCCGGCCCCGGCCTCGAGCACAACGCCGGTCTCGGTATCGCCGGAGGTACGGTCACGGAAATAAGGGAAACGGAAGTAGGCGCCGTTCATGAAAAGCGGGCTTTGAAAATACTCCTCGGTCCGCCCGCCGACATTCGCCAGCCCGGCGAGAAACAGGAAATCGTTGCCGTTCGCCAGATCCTCCGGATTCGGCAGCACCTGGAAGAAGCCGCCCTCCTCCTTCGCGGCGCGCCCGAGCCGGTCGGCCGCCTTCAGCCACTCGTAATGAACCAGCAGATCGAGCAGCATGCCTTCGGCGGTGACATCCTTCCCGGCCTTCCGCCGCGCATCGGCCTCGGGCTTCAGGAGCGGGCGGTATCCGTCCCAGCTTTTGAAGCCGAAATTCTCCGGCCGGGGCTCGGCGCCGAGATAGTAGCGGACATAGTCGCGGAAGAACCAGCGGCGCGGAGCACGGTTCCCCCAGCCGAGCAGAAATCCCTCGTCCTCCCCTTTCAGGCTCTGCCGGAATGCCCGGAGCGTCTCCGGATTGTAGCCGCTCGCGCCGCGCCCCGGCCCCCAGTGCCAGACCATGTCGTTGAAACCGCAGCCGGTGTAGCCGCGCCGGACGCTTGCGCGCACCAGCCGGTCGAACGCCTCCCGCACCGCCGGATGCGGCAGCGCGGCGGCATGCGCCATTCCGGAGAGAGCGACAAAGCTTTTTTCCGCATGGCAGCGCCCGTTGTAGTCCCACTCGAAGGCGCCCATGTACCGCCAGTACGGTTCGTAGCCGACGCCGAAATTCTGAACCAGCGCCGGAATGCCGCGTTCCCGGAAAAACGACGGCTCCGGCAGCAGGTCCGGGCGCGAGGTGACGCCGATCACCGCAAGTTCCGGAATGAACTTCGAGATAAGGTCGATCGCCTCCTTCGTGTGCGGTCCGGCCACCCACGCGCCGTCCGCGCCGAGCCAGAACAGCCCCTTCCGCATCGGCACGCCCGGAGCGCACCGTTCCGCGGTCAGCTGCGGCAGCACCGATTCCGGCGTTGCGGCAGGAGGCTCCTCCCCCTCTTCCCCGGCAGGTTCGACCGAGAACCGGATGCGGAACAAATCGGCGTAACCGTCGACACGGGCGTTCAGCCGGAGCGCGACCCGGTCGTCCGCCTTCAGCTTCAGAATCCGTTCCCCCGCAACGCGCGGCGGTTCCCCCTCCCGGCTGGCCGGAACGGCGAGCCGGAACACGGCCGCCGCGTCGGAACCGGCTCCGGGCGGCAGGATCGAAACGCTCAAGCTGCCGCCGTCGCCGCCCTTCACATCGAGTCCGGCGTTCGCGGCCTCGACCGCCACCCGGTAATTCCCGGCGGCGGGGACCGGATAAAGCAGCACGATATCCCCGGAACCGTAAGCGCAGGAACCGTTCTTTTCGGCGCGGGCAGTGATCTCATAAATCCCCTCGCCCGCCCGCCGGACCGTCGCGGCAGGAAGCGCCTTTTCCTTCGTCCGCCCGAAATCGAAGCGGAACGCCCCCTCTTCCTCCCGCTCCGGGACCGGGACGTACTCTTCAAGCAGGACCCGCCCGGCCGGAACGGCCGCGCCCCAAAGCCCGGAACGGCCCGGCACGCCATTCAACGCCACCCGGACCGCCGCACGGCAGACCCGGCGCCCGAAGTCGTCGGCCAGCGTCGCGGTCTTGCGGAACGCGATCCGGTCGCCCGGCCGGACGGCAAGCGCGCCGGAGCGGATCAGGCCGGAGCTGCCGCGAAATGTGAACTCATCAAGCACGGCCTCCCTTCCGGCGGCGTCGATCCGGGAGACCCGGAACATCGCGTTGCCGTCCGCTCCCGGCCCCGGAACCGGCGCCGGGTCGGTGACCGCCACTTCATAGGCAAGCTCCCCGGCGGCCATGCACTCGTAGACGACCGCCGGATCGGATGACGGTCCGGTCAGAAGCTCGAGAATCTGCTCGCCCGGCAACTGGAATTTCTGCACGCGCACGGCGGGAACGCCCCACGCATCGCCGTCCGCTTCGGAAAACATAAGCCGGTTTTCGAACGTATTGACATCCTTCTGTTCAAGCGTCCGCCACTCCGCCGGACTCTTCCCGCGCGGCGCGGAGCAGAAGCTCCAGACGCCGGGCGGATCGACCTTCGTCCACGCCCGGCCCGGCAGTTCCCATTCGAAAGCGGAGAGCGAAAGCGCGCAGAATGCGGCCGCCGCCGCAAGAAAACGCCCGGCCCGGATCACCGCGCGACTCCCGCTTCGCCGGTGTACCAGGAGACTTCGCGGAAACGCGGCCAGCCGAGGCTCGTGCCGTTCCAGGTGGTCTGCACGTCGACGCAGCGGCCGAAATCAGTGTGGCCGTCCGCGAACAGAATGTTCGCTCCGCCGTTGTGCCGCCCTTCCGGGACCTGCTTGTCGATCGTGCAGATAAAGCGCGAATACCAGACGTTGCCCTCCTGAAGCGCCATCGAGTCTCCGTTCTGCGGCTGGATCGACGGGCGGCGCAGCCGGCCGTACTTCCAGTACCGGTCCGCATTGCCCGGCACGTTGACCTGTACGAGCGTGCCGCCCATCGTGTCGGCGTTGCGGACGGCAGACGGGCAGTTGTAACGGCGTTTCAGCGTGTGGTAATCGTAATCCTCCTCGGCGACCTGTTCGAGAATCGGCGCCATGACCTTGTCCCAGTAACGTTCTCCCGAAGTGCCTCGTCCGGTCAGGATCGCCGGTATGAGGTCGTTGTAGGTTTCGGCGTAAATGACGTAGCCGAAGTGCATCTGCTTGAGGTTGTTCATGCAGGAGGCTGAACGGCCTCGCTCGCGCGCCTGGTTCAGCGCGGGCAGCAGCATGGCGGCGAGGATCGCGATGATCGCGATCACGACCAGGAGTTCGATCAGGGTGAAGAAAGATGTCCTTTTCATGAGAGTTCCTCTCGGTTGATGTTTCTGACGGATTTCCGGAGTTCGAGAACGGCGCGTGAAGGAATCGCGATGAGGCCGGACTGCGGGTCGCGGAAATGACGGTCCACTCCCGCCGCAATCCGATTCTCCTCCTGCAATCCCTGCACCACCGTCACCGGCGGATTGAAGAGCCTGGCCGCCTCTCCGCTGCCGACACCGATGACGCTGACCTCTCCGGGGACGTCGATTCCGTGCTCGGCCAGAGCCAGAAGCGCCCCCTTCGCGGCCAGGCCGCTGTTTACGACAAGACCGGTGAACGGGCAGCCGTTCCGGTCGAGATAACCGGTAAGAACCGAATACGCCTGCTCCGGCGCGTAATCGCCGTCGACGGCATGGCAGTCGATGTCGATGATTTCGCAGCCGCACAGCTTCGCATAGAGCAGCAGATTCTGACGATAATAGGCGTTGCCGCCGACCGACGGCTCGGCCTGAAGCATTGCAAGCTTGCGGTGTCCGTTGCGGACGAAGCAGTTGACGGTGAGCAGCGCCGAGTATCCGGTATCACTGAAAACGCAGTTGATCGATGCGTCGCGCAGGTCGCGCCCCATGACGACGACAAGGTTGCGGAACATCGCGAGCTCCGCGATTTCATCCGGCCGGATCGGACGCGCCGGCCAGTCAACGAGAACCGCGTCGGCATCGGCCCTTTTCAGGATCGGCAGCAGCTCGTGCTGGTAATTGAACGGAAGCCCCGCAAATTCATAGTTGTCGAGCTTTTCGAAGACGGCGCGAAACCGCTCGGTACGCCCCTTGCACTCCTCGCTCGGCCAGTCCGGATAGAAGTGGACGATTTTCCGGCAGGAACTGCCGGAGCGCACGAAGATTCCGCTGCGCGAACGCCGTTCGACGATCCCCTTGCGCTCCATGCGCTCAAGCGCCGCGTCTACGACACGCCGGCTCGTGTCGAAACTGTCGATGATATGCCGGACGGTATGAAACCGCGCACCCGGCGTAAAACGCCGCACCTCGGCGCACAGCCTGCGGTACAGCTCTTCCGATTGTTCCAGAGTTTTCATTTCAATGCCGCTTTCCTGTCGTTCTGCCAATAGTATACCGGATGTGCACAGATTCACGAAATACCGCACACAGATTTATCACAACAGGAAGAGTATATCATGATTTAAATGAAAATCCAGCAAAAAAAACGCTCCCGGCTGTGCGCACACAAAAAAACCGGCAAAGAGCACAACGCACCTCCCTCCCCGCAGAAAGCGCGGCGGCCGCCGGAAAAAAACGCCCCCTTTCTCCCGCAAAAGCGCGGCGGACCATTTTCCGGGAGAAAAAAGAAGGCCCGGAGAAGGGCGAAATGCCCCCTCCGAGCCTGGTGACGCATCACGTCAAAACGGCTGCGTCAGGCTTTTTTGCCGAAGAAACGGACGGTTGCCTCCGCAATACGCTGGAATGCAGCGTAGAGGCCCGGGATGAACATCATGCCGACGATCGTCGCCACCAGCATGCCCCAGAAGGTCGTAATACCGATCGCCTGCCGGCTGCCCGCCCCGGCGCCCGAGGCGAAAACCATCGGGAACACGCCGATCACGAACGAAAGCGCGGTCATCATGACCGAACGGAACCGGAGCCGCATGCCGTTCAGGGCGGCATCGCTGACCGACTGCCCGGCGTCGCGCTCCTGCTTCGAATATTCGACCATCAGGATCGCGGTCTTGGCGGTCAGCCCGATCAGCATCAGGAGCCCGAGCTGGCAGTAGATGTTGAAGCTCATCTGGAAGATCCACAGGGCGAGCAGCCCGCCGAGCGTCGCCGTGCCGACCGACAGAATCACCGAAATCGGCATCGTCCAGCTCTCGTACTGCGCCACGAGGAACAGATAGGCGAAGGTGAGCGCCAGCACCATCAGATAGAGGATCATACCCTCGTTCTGGCTCTCCTGATAACTCATATCGGTCCAGCTGAGCTGATAGTCGTGCGAGAACTCCGTATCCACGATATTCTGCACGAGGTTCATCATCTGCCCGGAACTGAAGAACGGCACACCCTGCGTGTTCACGCTGGCGGACGGGAACATGTTGAAACGCTCCGTCTGGCGCGGTCCGAGCGTCCAGCGCACCGTCGCCAGTGCGTCGAGCGGCACAAGCGCTCCGGTCGAGCTCGGCACGTAGAGCTGGCTCACGATGTTCAAATTCCGGCGGAAATCCTCGGAGGACTGCATCTTAACCTTGTAGGTCTTGCCGTATTTGTTGAAGTCGTTGATGTAGATCGAACCGAGCTGGCTCTGCAGCGTCGAGAAAATCGCGCTGATCGGAACCTTCATCGCTTCGGCCTTGTCACGATCGATGTCGAGGTGCAGCATCGGCGTATTCGCATCGAACGAGGTGAAAGCGTAGATCGCCTTGCCGCTCTGCATGATTTTGCCGAGCAGATTCTGCGTCGCCTGCGACAGCTCCTGCGAGTTCTGGTCGCCGGTCGCCTGGAAAGCGAACGAGACGCCGCCGGTGGCGCCGAGCCCCGGGATCGCGGGCGGCGCAAAGGCGGTGACCTGCGCATCGGGCAGCACCGCGCAGCGTTTGGTCAGCTCGCTCTGGATCGCCTTGATCTGAAGCGCAGGTTCCTTCCGTTCGCTCCAATCCTTCAGCGTGACGATCGCCATGCCGAGGTTTTCGCCCTGACCCGCGGTCATGCTGCGGCCCGGGACGGAGAGCACATGGTCCACGCCCGGCAGCTGCCTGGCGATTTCGGCGACTTCGCTGAGCGCCGCTTCGGTCCGCGGCAGCGACGCGCCGGGCGGAAGAACGACCTCGCAGAAGAGCGCGCCCTTGTCCTCATCCGGCAGGAACGCGCCGGGGAGTTCCCGGTAGACGAAGTAGTTCGCCGACAGAATCGCCGCGAAGAGCACGAGCGTCAGGGCCATGCGGCGAACCATCAGTTTGGCGAAGCCGAGATAGCCGTTCCGGGTCCAGTTCAGCCCGATGTTGAACCAGCGGTAGAGGCCGCGCGGCTCTTTCTGCGGCCGCAGCACGAGCGCGCAGAGGGCGGGGGAAAGCGTCAGGGCGTTCACCGTCGAAAGGATCAGCGCGATGCACATCGTGACCGCGAACTGCATGTAGATCTTGCCGACCATTCCGCCGTAAAATGCGATCGGCGCATAAACCGCCACGACCACGAGCGTGGTTGCAATCAGCGCGCCGGTGAGCTGCTGCATGGTTTTCATCGCAGCGTCGAACGGGGAGAGATGCTCCTCCTGAATCATCCGCACACAGCTTTCGGTCACGCAGATCGCATCGTCCACCACCGACCCGATGACCAGGATCAGCGCGAACATCGACAACGTGTTGATGCTCATGCCGAGCAGGTCAAGGAAGATGAAGGTGCCGATCAGCGAAACCGGAATGGTGACCGAAGGCACGATCGTCGCGCGCCAGTCCTGCAGAAAGAGCCAGGTGATCGCAACCACGAGGATGAAGGTCATGACCAGAGTCATGACGATCTCCTCCATCGTGACCCGGACGAAGTTGGTCGAGTCGTAGCCGAGCGTCCATTCCATCCCTTCCGGGAAGTTCTTCTCGAGGTTTTCCAGCTCCGCCTTGACGGCCGAAAGCACTTCGAGCGCGTTCGCGTCGCTGAGCTTGAAGATGGCGAGCGGCACGGTCGGCCTGTCGTCGAAGTGGGCGATGCCGGTGTAGTTCTCGGAGCCGAGCTCGACCCGGGCCACGTCCTTCAGCCGGACGATCCGGCCGTCATCGCCGGTCTTGATGATGATGTTCTCGAATTCGGCCGGCTCCTGAAGCCGCCCCTTCGTGTCGATCTTGAACTGCATGTAGTCGCTGGCGAACTCGGTTCCGACAGAACCGGTCGCGGCCTGCACGTTCTGGCTTGAAACCGCCTCCGAAATATCGGCATTGGTGATTCCGAGCGCACGCATTTTATTCGGGTTCAGCCAGATGCGCATGCTGTACGTCATGTCGGTGAACACGATCGCCTGGCCGACGCCGTCGATGCGCGAAATCGGGTCGCGCATGTGGATTGCGACGTAGTTGCTGATGAAGAGCGGCGTGTGCTCCGGGTTCGTGCTGGTGACCGCCACCATGCCGAGGATGTCGCTCGACCGTTTGTAGACGGTCAATCCGTTGTTGACCACCTCGGTCGGCAGCGAGTGCTCGGCGCGCTTGACGGCGTTGTTGACGTTGACGTACGCCATATCGTCGTCGGCCTCCGACTTGAAGGTCAGCGTCAGCGAGTAGTTGCCGGAGTTATCCGAGGTCGACGAGTAGTAGACCAGATCCTCGATGCCGTTGACTTCGGCTTCCAGCGGCGCCGCGACCGTGTCGGCGATGACCTGCGCGCTCGCGCCGGGATAAGTGGCCATGACCACGATGGTCGGCGGCGACACTTCGGGATACTCCGCAATCGGCAGCCGGAACATGCAGACCGATCCGGCCAGCACGAAGAACAGCGAAATGACGATCGCGAACTTCGGGCGTTTGATGAAAAGTGCTGAAAACATGGAGTGCCCCCTTTACTTGCCGGGTTCGGCCAAGCCGACCGGGCTGACCGTCTGTCCCGGCGCGGCCTTGTGAAGCCCGCCCGTGATGACCCGCTCGCCGGCCGCGAGGCCGGAAAGAACGGCCTGCCGGTCGTAGATCTGGCTGCCGGTGACGATCTTGCGCTTTTCGACCTTGTTATCCTTGCCGACGACATAGACGAAATGATCCTTGCCGTCGGTCATCAGGGCCGCGACGTTGACCGACGGGAGCGGCTTCTCGAACTTCTCGGTGAATTTCACCGTGACGTAACCGCCGGGAATCAGCTCCATCTCCGGATTCGGAGCCTCGAACTGAAGCATCAGCGTGCCGGTATTCGAATCGACCCGGTTGTCGATGAAGTCGAGCCTGGCCTCGTGCTTGAACGGCTGCCCGTCGGCGCGGGAGATCTGAAGTTCCGATTTGCTCTGGTTGCCGTTGCCGAAATGGCGGAAGAAGTCGGCCTCGCTCATCGAGAACTTGATCTTCACCGGATCGTAGCGGACGATCGTCGCCAGCGTCCCCGTTTCCGGCGTGATGTAATTGCCTTCGCTGTAGATGTTCGAACCGATCCGGCCGTCGAGCGGCGAGTAGATCTTCGTATAGGAAAGATCGTTTTCCGCGCGGATCAGATCCGCTTTCGCCTCCTCGATTTTCGCCTCGTAGGATTTCAGCGTGCGCAGCGAGCTGTCGTAAGTCGTCTGGGCGGTCGCCTGCGTCTCGATCAGCTTCTGGTAACGTTCGTACTCCTTCTGGGCGAACGCATATTCGGCCTCCATCTGGGCCAGGACCGATTTGGCGGAGCGGACGTTGGCCGCATAGATCGTATCTTCGATCTCGAAAAGCAGGTCGCCTTTCCTGACCATGCTGCCCTCTTTGAACGGCGCTTTCTCCATCGTGCCGGAGACCCGGGCCACAATGTTCACCGTATCGGCGGCGGCGACGGTTCCGACATAGGTTTTCGGTTCGCTCCGGTCGATCATGGTCACTTCCTCAACCCGGACCGACGGCGCCTGCGCCTGCGGCGCGGCGGCGGAGAGCGTTCCGGAGGCCGGCAGAAGCGCCGCCCCGAACAAAATCCCGGTCAATGCTTTCCTTACACTGAGATTCATTTGAATATACCTCGGTTTTATTTATGGATTCCTGAATGCTAGAAACCTAACAATATCTCTGAAAATACAAATTCTCCGTTTCCGCTCCTTTTCAATGTCGATGGTTTGGGATTGCAGACTAAGTGATCGTATCGCAGATCCGCTCGCTCAAGCGGATGTAAGTCGCCGTCTCCTCATCCGTCAACCGGCTTCTGAGCAGTTGATTCGCCGCCATCGCCTCCCGGATCACCAGCGGCTGAAGCTCCTTCGCCTTGGGGGTCAGGACGATCTTCTTGAGCCGCGCGTCGGCCGGCACGCTGACCCGCTCGATAAAGCCGTCCCGCTCGAGCAGCTTCAAAATGCCGGTTGCCGTCGAACGGCGGATTTCAAATTCCTCCTCGATGTCTCTCTGATAAATATCCTGCCATTGGGAAACGATGAAGATGAAGCAGAGCACATGCCCCTGCGTGCCGGTCAGCCCGAGCCGGGCCGCGTTGCGGTCGCAGAAGCGGCGGATCTTCTTCCCCAGCGCATTGATGGTGCCGATCAGCGCAAATTCCGGATTTCTCATCTGCTTCCCTGATTCATATCGATTTCCGAACTGTTACTCCGATCAATAATATAATGGAGAACGGACGTTTTTCAATCAGGGTTTCCGAAAAATTCGCATTTTTTGTAAATCATGATTTCCGTTCTTCCGGCTGCGGCATCCTGATAAATTTCCCTTTTTTTGCAGCAGAAGGCTTGACATTCCCCATGAAGTTTGTCATAATTAATGCTAAAGAGCAAATCCGCATTAGCACTATTGACAAAATCAGGATCTTATGAACCGGAAAGAATTGTTTGAGTCGGCAAAGCGATACGTCGTCGGCCGAATCGCGCAGGAACTCGGAACGGCGGAGCGGAAACTCCCGACCGCGCGGCGGCTCGCGGAGCTGG
This sequence comes from Victivallis lenta, assembly GCF_009695545.1. Classification (NCBI taxonomy): domain Bacteria; kingdom Pseudomonadati; phylum Lentisphaerota; class Lentisphaeria; order Victivallales; family Victivallaceae; genus Victivallis; species Victivallis lenta. Next base: position 179,701 of record NZ_VUNS01000004.1, read on the forward strand.
CCGGCTGCAGCTACGGCACGATGCGGCTGGTCATGGCGGAGCTGGAAAAGGAGGGCTTCGTCCGCCAGCGGCAGGGCTCCGGCACCTATATTTCGGAACGGGCCGGAGAGCTGGCGGAGCCGTTCCTGGCCCGGAAGCTGCTCTATTTCCGCAGCCCGCACTTCGGTACGCCGAGCAACAGCTTCAGCGAGTATCTGGCCGCGGGGCTCGAGGCGGAGGCGGCGCGCCGCGGCTGGAAAGTCACGAGCGTGACCGTCACCTCGCACGACGAGTTTCTCGCCGCCGCGCGCTCGATGGGCGGATGCTGCGACGCCGTCGCCTACGCTCCGGTCAGCGAACCGTTCACGCTCGACCAGATCGCGGCGCTGCGGATGCTGCGGGGCAAACCGTTCGTCCTGTTCAACGACTATCTGAATACCACGGTCCACAGCGTCACCATCGACAACCGCCGCGGCGGCGCGATGGCGGCCAGTCTCCTGCTGTCGCGGAACCACCGCCGGATCGGCCTGCTGTTCGGCGAACCCCGGGTCCGGCCGTGCGTGGAGCGCGCCATCGGATTTTCGGAGATGCTGGAACTGGCCGGCATTGCGCCGGTGATCATCGATGCGGAAGTGGACCGCGACGCCAACCGCTACGACTGCGCCTACCGCGCCGTGGAGCGGGAACTGCGCCGGGGACTCGACATCACCGCTCTCTTCGCCGTTTCGGACTACAGCGGCTGGGGCGCCCTCGACGCGCTGAAGGACGCCGGCAGACGAATTCCGGAGGACGTCAGCCTGATCAGCTTCGACGGCCTGCCGTTTCTGGACGGACTCGACCCGAAACTGACCGCAATCCGGCAGCCGCTGCCGGAGATTCTGGACCGGGCGTTCGCAATTCTCGGGGGAGAACTTCCGTCCGGCGGCTACCAGACCGTGGTGCCGCCGGTTTTCAAACCCGGCGAAAGCGTCCGTCACCTTCCCGATGTCGCGGTCGAAGCACCGTTCCGTCCGCTCGCCGACCGTCCCTGCGAATATTCGCTGTAACCCTGTCCGCGTATTTCACCGTTTTCATTAAGAAGGAGATAATCTCATGGCCCGGAAACATTTTACGCTGATCGAATTATTAGTCGTCATTGCGATTATCGCGATCCTCGCCTCGATGCTGCTGCCCGCGCTGAACCAGGCGCGGGCGCGGGCGAAATCGAGCCGCTGCGTCTCGAACCTCAAGCAGTGCGGAACGGCGCTGCTGCTCTATGCGGATTTCTCCGACGGCTGGATGCCGGACGGCATGGGGCCGGACTATGCGAAGAACTGGCACCGCTATCTGCTCGACGCCAGACTCTTCAGCGGCAGGAACTCCGACCAGGTCGTCTATCGCTGCCCGGCAGCCGCCTACCGTCCGGGAACCTACGACAAACCGTTCGAAATCTACGGATTCCGTTCGAAGGACTGGTACAATATGAAGCAGGAGAAACGCTCCGCATCGACCGTCTTCCTGGTGGCGGACAGCTCGAAGGGCGGCCGGAGCACGGATCAGGCTCCGTATGTCTGCATCAATCCGGGCTGGGATGATCCCCAGCGGGTGATCTTCCGCCACTCCGGCATCGCAAACATGGTGTTTCTGGACGGCCATGTCGAGGGACTCCGGGCCGGTGAAATCAAGAAGCACGAGAACTTCACCCGGATCTGGCCCTATCTCGGACTCTGAAAGGAAAGGACGGACCGATGACCCTGTTGAAACACTGGCTTGTCCTGGCGGCGCTGGCCGCCGCGCCGCTGCTCCGCGGCGGGGATGAAAACATCGGCGTGTCGGCACTTCCGGCGCCGGATACGGGGACGGTTTCGGAGCTGCCGGCCATCTGGAAAGGCGGAGAAGGCAGACCTTCCACAGTAATGCTGACGATCCGGATTCCGGGCGGAGAGCCGCTGTCGGAGATCGCGCTCAAATCGCGCTCGATCAACCGGTGGTGGGTGATTTCCGGCGTCACGCTCGAAGGGGTGCGGGACGGGAAAACCGTGAAACTGGCCGCGAAGCCGTGGTTCGTGCGCGGTGAAGACGACACGCCGAAGGTGTTTGCAATCAAGCTGAATCCCGGTGCCGAGGGGTTCTCCGAGTACCGGCTCTCGCTGCGCCGTCCGCACGGCTTCCTCCATATGGAGCTCTCGGAGCTGAACGTCGTTTTCGCCGGCCGGCTGCAGGCGGAAATCCGGCCGGAACGGACGCTTTTCCGGGCCGGCGGAACAGTCTCCGGGACGGTGAAGCTGAACAACCCGTTTCCTTCCCCCGTTTCCGGCAGACTGAAGCTGTTCGCGGGGGAAACCTGCGTATGGGAGAGCGCACTGGCCGTTCCGCCCGGAGAAAGCGAAAGAGTCTGGTCGTTCCCGGCGGCCAAGCCGGAAACGTTCCGCCTGACTCCGCGCTTCGAATCGGATGCGAAACTGGCGGCGCACTCCACGGGTGAGCTCCGGATTCTGCCGAAGCGCAGCCGATACCGCATGTCGGTCGGAACCGCCCACGGCTCGGCGCAGTCGGCCGCGCTCGGCTTCACCGTCCGCCACGACTGGAGCGATGCGTCCGGGCTCTCGGACCGGGTGCTGAGTTCGATCGTCCGGGAGCAGTCGCTCAGCCGCAGCAACTGCGGCGTGACCTTCGAAACCGCCGAAGACGGCCGTTACATGGTCAACGCCGACGGCGAGACGCTGAAGAACATCGCCATGCATGTGCCGCGGCGCCTCGGCGCCGAAACCGCCGGGGTGTTCGATGAGCTGAACGGCCACCCCGGCCTGGAGGAGATCGTCTACTACAACGAACACGGCTATCACACCTGGCACGTCAGAGGATTGGCCGATTACAGCAAACACACGCTGCGGCTCTACCGCGACTGGCTGAAAGAGCGTTACCGGGACATCTCTGCCCTGAACCGGCTCTACGGCACAAACTGCCGCGATTTCTCCGGGATCGAACCGCCGCGCAAATTCACGGGCCCGTCCGCCGCCTGGTTCGACTGGATGGAGTTCCGGCGTTACAGCGTCGCACAATATTTCCGGGAGGCCTACAGCCTGATCAAGCCGCACCTGCCGGATACGCCGATTATGCCCAAGCCGATCAATTTCGATTATTACGCCGTCAGCACAGCCGCCGACCCGTGGCTGCTGCGCGATGCGTGCGATGTCTATGGATACGACATCTATCCTTTTCAGCGCGAAGGATATCTCGATCCGGCGATGAGCCTGGATTTTCACCGCACGCAGGTCGGGGAACGGCCGCTGAAATTTCTGGAATCGAATTTTGAGTTCCGCCGCGTGAACCAGACGGAGAAGAGTTCGGCGGATATGCACCTGCTGTATATGCCCGCCTTCCTGCGCGGGCTCAAAGGGGTCTATTTCTACTGCTGGCATCAGGCGTGGACGCAGAATCACCGCGGCTTCTGGCTGTGCGGACCGGACGGAGTGCTGACGCCGCAGGGACGCGGCGCGGCGCAGGTTGCGAAGGCCGCCCAGACGCTCGCCCCGGTCCTGATGACCGGCCGGGTTCCGCCGGCGACGGCGGCAGTCTATTTTCCGTGGGAGGAGATCTCTCAGACGCCGAACGTCGCGCCGATATCGGCCATGCGCGGGGCCTACAAGCTCATGACCCAGCTTCACTACCCGACCGATATCATCAGCCATCACAATATTGCGGCCGGAGAGCTGACCCGGTATCGGGTCCTGCTGCTGCCGCTCTCCCGCCACCTGCGGCCGGAGACGGCGCAGAGAATCGCGGAATTCGTCCGGGCCGGCGGAATCCTGATCGCCGAATACCAGGCCGGGCGCTTCGACCAGTTCCACCGCGAAACGGATTCCCTCCGCGGGCTGCTGGGCGGAAAATCGCTCGGCACGACCGATGCGTTCAAGAGCTTCGACGCCGGAGATGACAAAGGGATCAGGCTTTACGCGCCGATCACGAAGGAGACGCCGTTCGGCTGGCGGCACCGCCCGAACGTCGAGCCGATCGACCGGGCCGAAAGAATCGCCGCCGCCGCCGATGCGGAAATACCGGCCCGCTTCCCGGACGGCTCCCCGGCGGCGATCGAACGGACGGCCGGCAGAGGGCGGGTGCTCTACTTTGCCGCGACCTTCTTCAATTCGTACCGGAATTACTTCTACACGCTGAACACGCTGCCGAATCCGGCGACGCGCGGAAACGAGATCATCAACGTCGGAGACCCGGCGTACCGCCGGCTGCTCCGCGCATTCCTCGACCGCTGCGAAGTGCGTCCGCCGATGCGGCCGGCGCTCGGTTCCGACGATGTCGAAACGGACGATTCGCCATTCCAGATCCTCTCCCGCTTCGGCAATGCGGAGTGCATTCTCTTCGGCATCGCCAACTGGGGGCCGCACGAGCGGCATGCGGTTGCATTCGAAGCGGATGTCCCGTTTGAAATCCGGCGGCTCTTTGTAATGGACACGGTCCGCGAAACGCTCAAAGAACTTCCGTTCCGCTGTGAAAAAGGAGTGCTGTCGACGACGCTGCCGCAGCTCGACAAAAGCCTGGTGCTGATCGCGATGCGGAATGCCGGACCGCTGCTGGCCGTCGCTTCGCAGCCCGGCGAAGGCAAACCGGTCGCGGTCCGGGTCATGAACTTCCTGCCGGAACAGGCGGCGGGAACGCTGCAGCTCCGGGTGGACGGAATTCCGGCACCGCTGTCGGAACCGCTCGCGTTTACGCTCTCCCCGGGGGAGGAGAAATGCTTCGAGCTGGAGCCGGACCGCGGTTTCGACGCCGCCCTGCTGCGCGACAAACGCGGCGAACGCCTGCCGTGGTACGTCTGGATCACCTACGACGGCGACGCCCGCGCCTTCGCCCGTGTCCACGCCAATCCGGAAGGGCTGAGCGCTCCGTAACCGGAAAAATTCGCATTTTTTTCCATTTCGCGCTTGCATCCGGTATGGTCTTTTCGTAAAATAACCATAGTAAAGCCATTCACCTGTCAACAGAAGAGAGGTTTTTCCATGGATCTGATCAGAACCCCCGCCGTGGTGATCGAGCGGCCGTTTGAAGCGGCGTTCCGTCCCGTCGCTCTGACCCCGAAACGTGCCGACACAGTGGTCGCCCAAACGCTGTGGAGCGCGATTTCGACCGGCACGGACATGAAGACCTACCGCGGGGAACAGCACCCCGAACAGTGCTACTACCCGCTCGTGCCGGGCTACGAAAACATGGGCGTGATCCTCGAAGAAGGATCGTATGCGCCGGACCTGAAGGCCGGCGACCGGGTCATGATCAACGAATGCCGCAAATACGGCGACGTCTGCGCAGCCTGGGGCGGAGGAACCCGCCTCGTTCACAAGGATTCGGACAACGCCGGAGGAGCCGGCGACCCGATGTGCAAGGTTCCGGACAACGTTTCGGATACGGACGCCGTCCTGGCCTATCTCGCCTGCGTGCCGCTCAAGGGACTCGAGAAATTCGACCTGCGCCCGACCGACACGGTCGTCGTGGTCGGGGCGGGCATGGTCGGCATATCGGCCATGCAGCTGCTGAAGATCAAATGTCCCGGAATCCGGGTCATCGCGATCGAGAAGAACGGTTTCCGCCGCGAGATCGCGCAGCACTACGCCGACGTGGTCCTGCCGCACGACGACACGACCGAGCGGAAGCTGCTCGACCTGACCGGCGGAAAAAAAGCCGACAAGATCATGGAGTGCAGCGGCAACCCGGCGGTGCCGGGCATCCTGCACCGCTACCTCAAGGACGGCGGCTGGGGCGACGACGACGAGCCCGGACACATCCACCTGCAGGGCGACTACCCCGAAAAGCTGCTTTTCGACCACTATCACCGCTGGTTCACGAAAAACTGCACGATCACCATGAGCTGCGCAATCAAGGCGCGCGGCAAGGCGGAGATTCTGAAGTACATGGCGGAAGGGAAGTTCGACACGTCGCACCTGCCCTGCGAAATCTGGCCGGTGCAGAAGGTGAAGGAGGCGTTCGAATACCAGAACCGGAAGGGTTACAACGTGTTCAAAATCCTGCTCGACTGGCGCGAGGTGAAATAATGGAGTACGGAAACGCGGCATGGGGGCTGCGCGAGCTCCCGCTGGAGGAACAGCTGAAACTCACGCAGGCGATGGGGCTGCATCTGCTCGAGCTGTCGATTGCGAACTATCACCGGGATGTGCTGCAGCCTGACGCATCGGCGGAGCAGATCCGGCAGGTCAAAGCGCTTTTCGCGCAATACGATGTGCGTCCGGACTGCGGCGCGACCGGCAATGATTTCACCGCCGGTTCGGCAGCGGATGTGCGGGAATCGCTCGACCGCGTGAAACGGGCGGCCGATATCGCGGCCGCGCTGGGAGTGAAGGTGCTGCGCATCTTCGCCGGCTTCACGTCCGACAGCCTCGTTTACGGCGAACGGTTCGACCGCGCGCTTGAGGCGCTGCAGCTCGCGGCGGAACACGTGCGCGGCACCGGCGTCCGGCTCGCGATCGAGACGCACGGCGGCGTGGCGGCAACCGGAGATGTGCTCCACCACTCCGCCACCGTCACGACCCGGATCGACACGATGCGGAAACTGCTCGAATCGCTCCCCGCCGCCGAAATCGGCATGAACTACGACCCGGCCAACCTCGCGGCGGTCGGCGACGCCGCTCCGGAACGGTGGTTCGGGCTCTTCCGGGACCGGATCGTCCTCGTTCACCTGAAGGATTTCCGGGACGTGCCCGGCGGCATCGTCCCGGCCGGCTGCGGCGAAGGACGGCTCGACTGGAAGGCGCTGCCGGCCGTCCTGAAAGAGTACGACGGCCCCGCGCTGATCGAATACGAACTGCCGGCCGACGTGGAGGACGGGCTGCGGCGCTCGCTGCGTTTCCTCAAACAGAATCAATAACAGGATCAAGGAGTTAAACCATGCCGAAGAAACCGCGGATCATCTTTATGCCGCACGCGAACATCCAGTACTCCCAGCTCGACCCGGCGCGGCGGCGGTGGGTGTGCGAGCACTCCTACCGTCCGCTGTTCGAACTCGTGCGCGACGGCGGATACCGGATCGCGTTCGAAGCCTCCGGCCGCACGCTCGAGGTCATGGCGCAGGAGGCGCCGGAAGTGCTCGCCCTGCTGCGCGAACTCGTCCAGTCCGGGCGGATCGAGCCGGTCGGCTCTCCCTTCATCCACGTCATGCTGGCCAACATCCCGCCGGAAATCGGGCTCGACACGCTCCGGCACGGCCTCGATGCGTGGGAGAAATACACCGGCGTGCGCCCGGCCGCCGGATGGAACCCGGAGTGCGGCTGGGCGTCGTTCCTGCCCGAGCTCTACCGCGAGGCCGGTTTCCAATCGCTCGTGATGGATGCGGACAGCTTCTTCCTGTCGTTCCCCGAGATCCGCGAAGCGACCGGGCTTTCGTACGACGTGCAGGGGCACAGCAACAAGAATCACCTGTTCAAGATCGAGGAGTACATCAGGGACAAGCCGGAATTCCTGCGCTACCTGACGAATCCGTCGGCCGCCCCGAACGGGCTCAACATGATCTTCCGTTCCGACTGCATGGCCAACCCGATGCTCTGGTACCTGATGGGAGCGACCGAGGGGATGCGCAGCGAACCGGTTTCGTCCGGCGAAATCCGCGCCATGCTCGAAAACTGGAAATCGCGCATCGCAGCTTCCGGCAGCTTCATCATGCCGTACGCCGAGGATGCCGAGTATATCGGAACTTCCGCCTACTTCTACGTCAAGCAGTTCAACCAGGCGCGCTTCTTCGAGCCGGAGCCGTCCAGCGTGGCGCGCTTCCGCGAGCTGCTCGACACGGCGACATCGCTCGGCTACGAGCTCTCCACTCCCTCCGAGGTCATCGAGAATGCCGGCCCCCCGATCGAGAACGATCTCATCGAGCAGATCGAAAACGGCGTCGCCTGGCACGGCGGCACGGCGAAGGCGTGGGCGAACACCGAATATTCGCGGCTGCTCGACCCGGTCTGCCGTTCGATCTTCGACGGCATCGCGCTCCTGAAAAAGCGGACCGGCGGCCGGAAAGAGCTTGACGACGCGCTGAAGGCGCTGACCAGCGCGTGGGTGTCGGATTCGCGCTGGCCGCCGCTGCCGACCTCCCCGGGCCGCTTCAACGTCCGCGAAACGCTCGACGACCTGTACCGGGCGAACGGATTTCTCGAAAAAGCGATGGAGAAGGCCGGCATTCGGGAGCTCCGCGCGCTATATTCTCCGGAACTTATGCGGACCCAGATCCGCTGCATCGAGGAGAATCTGATGAGCCGCAAGTATTTCGGCGAAGTATGAAACAACGGGGGCGGGCATGAGAATAACGGCGGAAAAAGACGGGTTCCGGATCGAAAACGGCGGCGGCGTTCCGCTGATTGCCGAACTCCGGCTCACAGCCGGATTCAACGGGCGAAAAGTTGAAGCGAAAAACTGGCGCAGCTGCGGGCCGGACCGGTTCGAGGCGGAAAACGGCGGCATCCGCTTCCGGGCCGGCGTATCTCCGGACGACGGCGGGCTTTTCCTGAAGTCGGAATTCACCAACGAAACCGGTTCGCCGGTCGAAGTCGATTTTCTCCGCTGGTCGCGGTCGCCGGAGCGGGATTCGCTCGCCGTCCCGGGTCCCCGCCTGCGCGTCTACCGCGAAGGGTGGACCATGGCCAGCGCCTGCGGAACAGTCGGCTGGGGCGAGACGGATTTCCGCTGCAACCCCGATTACCTGCCGTTTGCGGTTTCGGTTCCGGAGCGTTTCGAGCCGCCGAAGCCGAATCGCTTCACCTCGGAGTATGTGACCGTCCTGCTGCCGGACGAGGGCGACTCCCTGCTGGCCGGCTTCGTCACGACCGCCGACCGGGTCTGCCGGTTCGAGATCGAGCTCGGCGAAACAGCGCCGGCCGGCTTCGACGCCGTTTCGTGCGGCGACCGCGCCCGCCTGCTGCCGGGCGAGACGTTCCGGGCGGAAGAGCTGCTCCTGCTGCCCGGTCCCGACGCCTGGGCGCTGCTGCGGAAATACGCCGGAATCTGGGGCGACCGCATGCAGCTGCGCCGCCGGGACCACACGCCGACCGGCTGGTGCAGCTGGTATTACTACTTCTCGAAGGTGACCGAAGCGGACGTGCTCGAAAACCTTGCGTACATGAAGGAACATCGCGCGGAGTGGCCGCTCGAATACCTCCAGATCGACGACGGTTACCAGGCTGCGCTCGGCGACTGGCTGGTCACGAACGAAAAGTTCCCGCACGGGCTCAGGTTTCTGGCGGAACAGATCCGCGCGGCGGGAATCAAACCCGGGCTCTGGCTCGCGCCGTTCATGGTCGAAGAGCGTTCGAGTTTACTCGTCGAACACCCCGACTATGTCGTGCACGATTCCCGAGGAGACATCGCCTGGACGACTGAGTGGCGCGGCAGCCGGGTCGCGGTTCTCGACGGCACCCATCCGGGAGCGCAGGCGTATCTGCGGACGCTCTTCCGGTCACTGGCGGAGATCGGCTTCGAATATGTGAAACTCGACTTCATGATGTACGCCTGCGCAGCGAAGGACGGCCGTTTTCACGATCCCGGCGCGACACGGGTGCAGGCGCTGCGGCGCGGGCTTGCCGCGATCCGCGAGGGATTCGGCGACGACCGCTTCATCCTCGGCTGCACGACCGTGCTCGGCGCCTCGGCCGGACTGGTCGATGCCGAGCGGATCAGCACCGACATCACGCCGTACTGGCGCCCGGACAACCGCGAGGATTTCGCCGAAGCGCCGACCGTCCCGAATGTCTGCCGGAACGTCATCAACCGGAGATATATGCACAAGGCGTTGTGGATCAACGATCCAGACGTCCATATCGCCCGGCTCGACAACAATCGCCTTTCGGAGGAGGAGGTCCAGCTCTGGAGTTCCGCGCTCTGGCTGGCCGGCGGCCTGCTGCTGCTGTGCGACCGGTTCGAATCGCTGGCGCCGGAGCGGGCGGAGCTTTCGAAACTGCTGCTGCGCCGGACCGATGCGTTCCGCGACGTGCGTCCGCTCGATTTCCGCGACAGCACCGTGCCCTCCGTCTGGTTCGGCCGTTTCGCCGAAACCGGCGCGCCGGTCTACGGATTCTTCAATTTCGGCGAAGAGCCGCGCCGGTTCGCAATCCGGCACGACGGCCCGGAAACGGCATTCAAAGAGCATTGGAGCGGGCAGCTGCTGGAAGCCGATTCCGGCCGGATCGAAGCGGAAGTGCCGCCCCACGGCTGCCGGCTGTTTTTCGGTGTGACGCCATGAGCAAAGGAGCGGTCTACAAACAGGGCGATATCGTCGCGGAGCTCGAGCGCCGGCTCGATGCCGGAATCTACACGTCCGGCTTTCCGGTCGGAGCGGATCTCGCCGCCGAGTTCGGCGTCAACATCAAAACGATCAACAAGGCGATCAACCAGCTGGTCGAAGCCGGACGGCTGGCCCGCAAGCGCGGCGTCGGCACCTTCGTGCTGTCGCGCAGTGCGGGAGAACACCAGATAGAGGTGCTGTTCGAAGGTTATTCGGCCCTTTTCGAGCACCCGTTCTGGGGAGAAATCTGGAACGGCTGCATCACGCAGCTGCTCGACTCCGGCTATCGCCCCGTGCTGACCCAGCTTCACGCCGACGACGGAACCGGCGAGCTTCTGCTCGACGATTTCCGCTTCAGCCGGACGGAGGGGAAAATCCTGCTCGGCATCACCCAGCCCCGCTTCCTGGAACTGATTCAGGAACAGGGCGTTCCGGTCGTCAGTGCAGGGGACCGCATCGCCGACCCCGAGTTTCCGCAGGTCTATTTCGATTACGAGCCCGGCATTCGGGAGGCGATGCAGTTCCTCTCCGGGCGCGGCTGCCGGCGAATCGCATTTCTCGGCGAAGTGAAGGACAGCTACAACCCGATGCTGCTCAACAAATTTCACGCCTACCGCCGTTCGCTGGAGTCGCTCGGGCTGTACGATCCGGAACTGACGGAGCACACGCGCCCGCTGCCGGAGGCGGCCGGAAATGCCTTGCGGCTCCTGCTCGCGCGCACAATGCCCGACGCGATTTTCGTCGCGGGCGACCATCAGGTTCCGTATATTGAAAAGGTCCTGAAGGGAAAGGGGATGCGCCTTCCGGTCGTCGGCTGCGACGGCCTCTCTTTCGCGGCCTGGCCGACCGTGGCGCTGCCGCGCCGCGCCGCCGGAGAAGCGGCCGCGCGGATGCTGGTCGCCCGGCTGCGCGGCGGCATCACGCCCGAGCAGACGGTCCTGCCCTCCCGCTTCGTCTGCTGAGTGCGCGCTCCGCCTCCGCAATGCGCGGCGGTTACGGCAGCGTCTCCCTCTGGGCGAAAACCAGAACGTTATTGCGACTGGCGCTGTCCATGCCGGAACCGACCCTGATCCGCATGACGACGCGGCCGTCATCCATCAGGTAGTTGAACTCATACGGCATATGGCGGAACGCCCACCCTCCGGCCGCGGAATCCCAGAGAGCGCTGTCGCTCATCAGGGCATTGGAAAATTTCCCGGCAATTCTCGGAGGCGCCGGCCTGGCCCACCAGAGATTGCTTTCCGGCGTCAGGGTCCCGTAGTAGTTGTAGCTGATCCCCCTCTGCTGCGTCATGTTGACGCTGTTGCTGAGCACATCCCAGTTATTGATCACCGGCGTGCGCGTGGAAATCCGGTCGACGGGACAGAACAGAGTTTTCCAGGTCTGAGTATACGGCTTGATCATCCGCAAAAAAGCGGCCGGATTCTGCTGATAGCATACGTACTCGTAATTCCAGTAGCCGTCGAACGGATAATACTCCTGATTGCTGTTCGGATAAATTCCTTTGTTGTCCGCCGCATACATGTGCAGGAAGAGCCCGTTCTGCTTCAGGTTGTTCACGCAGTTCGACATTTTCGCGGCCAGACGTGCTTTGTTCAGCGCCGGCATCAGCATGGCCGCAAGAATGGTGATGATCGCAATCACGACGAGCAATTCGATCAGGGTGAAACGCTTTTTCATGGTCGGGTCCTTTCTATTTCAGAACAATGGTGTTGAATTCTTCGGGATTCTTATTGACGCCGATCCCGTCCGCCCAGTGAAGGTAGCCTTTGCGGCCGGCACCGTCGTTGTCGTTGACCACGAGCGCGAGACGCATCGAGTCTCCCGGCCGGAACGCCCTGAGCCCGAGTTCATGCGCGGTCAGCGTGAGGGTGTAGCGCGTAAGGGTTCCCCGGCGAACAATCTGAAGCGGGACATCACGCAGATTCTGTTCGGGGTTGTTGCCGGAGCGGCCGCCGGTCCGCCAGGCTTTCCCCCCTTCCGGTGTAAGCCCGATGGTGTACTCGGTGAACTTCGCCCGCTCGGCCAGGCTCTTCGGTTTTCCGGCCTGAAGGCCGATCTGAACGGAATCCCCCTTCCACATTTCCGCAGGCGGAAAACTGCAGAAATGGCGGTCGTCCTCAACCTCCACGGTCAGTGTGAGGGCTTCATCCGTATAACTCAGGCGGAATGCGGCGTCGAGATCAGCGCGGCTGTTCCACGGCTGATCCTTGATGCGGATCTGCCAGTTCTCCAAACCTCCGAATCCGACCTGTGCCATTCCACCGCGCGGAACCTCAAGCCTCTGCACCGCGCCGAGCGGCCGGAACGCGAGGGAAGCGCGGTCCGTTCCCGCCGCGGATTCGACCGTGAAATCCAGATCGAGCGGAGCGGCTGCCCCTTCCGGCATCATGACCGTGAAATCCAGCCGCTTTTTGCCGCAGGGCGGCACGATGACGGATTGTGCGGCTTCCCCCGCAACCAGCATAAGCCCGGTGTCGACGGAGAGCTCCGCCTCCTGCGCCTCGGCGGAGAGATTCCAGATGTCGAGACCGACCGGGACCGGAGTTCCCGCCGCAATCGTATAGCCGCCGGCGGAACTGTAACGGCTGATCGCCTGAAAATCAGGATGCGGAAAGAGCACGAGCGGGGAAGGCGGCGTCCGGTCCGGCGCAGGCAGTCCGGCAAGCGCGGCCAGGCGGTTTTCCGGCGTGCCGGTGTCAAGCAGCTCTTCCGGAACCGTGTCGGAAAGCAGATAGACAACCGGGTCCGGCAGCGGGACGGAACCGTCGGCGTTTCCTGCGATGACCCTGCCGTCCAATCCCTCGACCCTGCAAACGGGATACGGCGGCGCGAATGTCCCGCCGCCGGCGGTTTCGAGAACGGTCACACAGCCGCGGTCCCCCGTGTAGACACGGGCGGAACGGATCATCCGGTTCCCGGTCCGGAGCTTGCCGGCGTACCGGGTGTGGCCGAGACGACGGACGCTCTGCAGGAACGCGGCGAACGAAAGGCGCGGCGTCCGGTCCGGCGCCAGAAATCCGAACGTCTTGTTCCCCTCTTTCAGTTCATAGTAGGCGAAGAAATAGAGCTGCTCGAGCCCGACGGCGCGTCCGACAGCAGCCTGCATCGCAAGTTCCGCCGCGATTTTCAAGGACTCCTCACCGGTCCGGAAATTATCCCAGGCGACGCGCGAAACCTCGGTGAGGCGCAGCGGCATGCCGCTTTTTCCGTTGGCGGCAAGCCATTCACGGTATTGCCGGGTGAGGGTAATGAGCGACTCCGCATCGCCGTAGGTGTGAAAACTCACAAAATCGGCATTGTCCAGAAGGCCGTTCTTCGCCGCAGTCCGGTGGTAGTTGCCGGAGGGAGCGATCGAAGTGAAACCCGCCGCGCCGAGTTTGACGGCGGGAGCCGCATGATAAAGCCCGTACCGCATTGCCTTGGCGCCCGGCATCATCTGATCGGCCGGAAGATTCGCGCCGAATCCGCCTTCGGGTTCGTTCCAGGTTTCGACGGCGTTCCAGCAGCTGCTCCAGTTCGCCCCGAGCGTCATCCAGAAAACGGATGCGGCCTGAAGCTGCTCCGGAAAACGCGGAAGATTCGGGTGCGCCCAGTCCGGCGCGCCGTGATGAACGTCCAGCAGCCGGACCCCGGTACGCGGATACAGCCGCCGGTTTTCGTCATAACGATTGCGGAACAGGTAAACCCTGGGATCTTTCTGGATCGCACTCCACTCGAAACGGTCGCGGACCGCCGCAACGCCATAGCGCCGCAGCAGCTTCAGCGCTTCATACATTTCCGAATGGGTGATTTCGTTCCACGAAAAAAAGCAGTCGATGCCGAAGAAGAAATCCGGCTCACCCGGATACGCCTCCTGGACGAGCAGCCCGAACTTTGCTCCGTCAACGGTGAGCGTGTAATAACCGGCCGGAAGTCCCTCTTTCCGTTCGAAAACAAACTCTCCCCCGAGAGGGACAAGGCGGACGGTGCCGTATTTCTGCCCGGAAAAGGCAGTCAGCCCGACCTGCGGTGCGGCGTTTCCGGCACTTCCTTTGAATTTAAGCCGCAACGGCTTGCCCGGAACGGTGAAGAATGCGTTCGGGTCGACCGGCAGCAGCGCGGCCCCCAGCTGAAAACCGGCGGCGAGAATAAGCACGATGAATGTCGAACGGATCATGACGTCTCCCTGAATCTTGATTGCTGCATAAATCCGGCTTTTCTACCGCGGCAGGACCGGCCCGGAGGATTCCCCCTGCCAGATGCTCATCTTCTCCCAGGAATAGAGCAGCCGCTCCGGTGTTCTCCTGTCGAGGATGTCGCACAGCAGATTGCGGCACTGCCGTTCGATATCCGTCGCACAGATGACCGTGATGGACGGAATCGAAAGCCGGGCGCTCTCCAGCCCGCCATACGCGCAGACCGATATCTCCTTTCCCGGCCGCATCCCGTTGTCGTGAACCGCGCGGAGCGTGCCGATCGCCGCTTCGATCGTAGTCGTGACAATGCCTGTTCCGGAGAAGCAGTTCCGGCGGATGATCCCGCCGGCAAGCTCGTATGCTTTATGGTCGGCGCGCTCGAAAGTATTGACGGGAGCATTGAAGAACTGATGCTCGAGCCCCAGTTCAGCACTCCTGCGGCGAAACACCTCGATGCGCCCGGTGATGACTTCGTTGAGCGGCTGCGTATTGAGCAGCGCAATCTTCCGGTGTCCGAGCATATGCAGGTGATCGACCAGAAGCCCCATGTTTTCCGGCGAAGCAGCGTCGAGGCAGGTCAGCCCGAAGTCGGTCAGGTCATGCTGCAGCAAAACCACTTTGTCTCTCATTCCGCAGAGCCGCTGCCGGGTCAGCTCCGGAATGACCGGCAGTTCGAGGAATACGCGGGAGAAGTCTCCCGTCAGCGCCTCCTGAATGACGTTGTCGTCCTCATGGTCGAAATAGACTGTTTTCAGCACGCCGTTCCGTTCCCGCACCAGTTCGTACAGCGCCTTCCGCCATTTGTCCAGAGACGGAATCGGCCAGTTCGGCAGAACCAGGACAACGTTCAGGCGCCCGGCGTTTTCCACGGCGGCCGGGCCGATCGCCAGCCGGCCGTTTTCGCAGCGCAGGAAGAAACGATCCTCGATCAACTGCTGCACGGCGCGCCGGGCGGTCATGTAGCTGACCCCGAACGAGTCCGCGAGCTTCCGCTCGGAAGGCACCTTCTCGATCAGGTAGTCACCATTCCGGATCTGCCGCTTGATCGACTCCGTGATCTGGAGATATTTTGCATCCATGAAATCACCTATAGCAAATTTGAACTATATCAATTTTGCTATATATTATGACAAAAAAAATGCGCTTTGTCAAGAGCGGGATGAAAATAATCGTAAAAATTCCGTTTCCCAAAAAAAGAACGGGCAGTCGCTACGACAAATACCGTACGGGATAGTATACCGCCGCGCCCGGTATGGAGGCGGCGGCGGAATGCGTCAGAACAGGACGAAGTAGAGGCCGGTCAGCAGAAAACCAAGCGTGAAAATGCCGAGCACGACCCGGGCGAAGATGTGACTGTCCACACGCTCGCTGCCCGGCGCCGTACGTTTGCCCGCGAGCTGGTTGAAACTGCGGGTATGCATATAACGCTTCAGGTTCTTTTTCGTATGCTGCCGCCTCTGCAGGGCGGCGGAAAGCTCCGACTGGGTCATCGGGTTCCTCCCTTCAATCGATTCCGGGGATGAAGCTCTCGTCGCCCTTCAGCGCCGCGATCGACTCAACCAGCAGCCTGACCGCCCCCTCGACGTCGCGCAGGTCGCACATCTCGACCGGAGAGTGCATATACCGGTTCGGGATGCTGACCAGTGCGGTCGCCACCCCGGCGCGGGTCATCTGCATCTGGGCCGTGTCGGTCCCGCCCGACGCGCGGTGCGCCGCCGTCTCCTGATAAGCGATCTTATGTTTCCGGGCGACCTGCCGGATCAGGCGGCCGAGCACCGGGTTGTTGTCGCAGCTCCGGTTCAGTTCGGGGCCGCCGCCGAGCTTGATCTCGCCGAGCAGCTTCTTCGGAATATCCGGCAGATCGGTCGCAAAGCCGACGTCGACGGCGAAGCCGACCTGCGGGTCAATGCCGAAGCAGCTCGTGTGCGCGCCGCGCAGGCCGACCTCCTCCTGCACCGTGCCGACACCGTAGACCGCGACATTCAGCTTCCGTTTCGAGAGCTCGCGCAGCGTTTCGGCGACGACGAAGGCGCCGACCTTGTCGTCCGTCCCCTTCGAGATGAAACGATGCTCGTTCAGCATCCGGAAATTCGGGCAGACCGCGACCGGGTCGCCGATCGAAACGAGGCTCTCGGCCTCCTTCCGGTCGGCCGCGCCGATATCGATCCACATGTCGGAGAGCTCGGGCGGAACGTCGCGCTCGGAGGCCTTCAGCAGATGGATCGGCTTCTTGCCGATCACACCGTGAACCCGGCCGTTCGCGGTCAGGACTTCGACCTCGGTGGACGGGACGTTCAGCTTGTCGATTCCGCCGTTCGGACGGAAATAAAGCAGCCCCTCGTCGGAAATGTAGACGATCTGGAAGCCGATCTCATCGTAATGGCCGGCCAGCATGACCCGCAGCGGCGCGCCCGGATTCAGAATGCCCATCGTATTGCCGAGCACGTCGGTCCGGACCTCCGCACAGAAGCCGGATACATAGGAACGGAACACGCCGGCCGCCTCCTCCTCGAAGCCGGAGGGGCTCGACGCATTCATGAAATCACTCAAAAACTTCAGACTTTCCCTGGTAAGCATGGAAAAACTCCTCGCAAAAACGTGAATGCCGCTCAATCTTATTATTTATACAACATAATGCGTATTCCCTGAATTTCCAGACGGGCAGACCACAAAATCGTGGATTATTTTCTTCGCCGGAACACCGGCCGCCCGCAAATTCCGGGTTGAAATCCGTTCCGGCCGATGCTATGTTTACCGGAATCAGGTCAACAATCGGCATATGCGGAGGCAATACGATGGATCAGCGGGAAAATATCTTGAAGCTGTGGCGGCGCGAAGGGTTCGAATTTCAGCCGGTGCATTTCGATCTCTGCCCGGCGCTTGAGCGAAAATTCCACGAGGTTTACGGCGAGGAGGCCGATTACCGGGACGTGTTCGAATTCCCGTTCCGCAACCTCCGGACCGGGTTCCTGCGCCAGGAGTTCCGCGACTGGAACGAGCGCTGCTACTCCGGCCGGGAGTTCCTGCCCGGCACGAGCTTCTCGATCTGGGGCGTGGCGCACGAGCCGACGCCGGAGTCGATGCATATGAGCCGGATGTACCACCCGATGCAGAATTTTACGACGGAGGAGGAGTTCGCCTCGTACCCTTACCCCGAATTCGACCCGTCGCAGGCGGAGGAGTGCCGCCGGGAGGTCGAGGCGCTCCATGCACGCGGAATTGCCGCCATGGTTCCGCTGAACTGCACGATCTGGGAGACCGCCTGGTACATGCGCAGCATGGAGGAGATGATGGTCGGCATGATGACCGACGACCCGCTGACCGAACGGCATTTCGAACGCATCACCGTCCTGGCTGAACAGCGAGCCGCCGCCTTTGCGTCCTGCGGCGCCGACCTGCTGCATCTCGGCGACGATATCGGCATGCAGCAGACGATCATGATGTCGCATGAGCTTTACCGGAAACACCTGAAACCGCGTCTCGCCCGCGTGGTGCAGGCGGCCAAAGCGGCCAAGCCGGATATGGTCATCACCTACCACTCCTGCGGGTACGTCACGCCGTTCATCACCGACCTGATGGAGGCCGGCGTCGAGGTGTTGAACCCGGTCCAGCCCGAGTGCATGGATTTCGCCGAAATCCACGCCGAGTACGGAAAAAAGCTCTCGTTCTGGGGTACCGTCGGCACCCAGAGCACAATGCCGTTCGGAACGCCGGACGAGGTCAAGGCCGTCGTCCGGCGCAACCTCGAGATCGCCGGAGAAGCCGGCGGGCTGCTCTGCACCCCGACCCACCTGCTGGAACCCGAAGTTCCGTGGGAGAATATCGAAGCCTACGTCGAAGCCTGCCGCGAATTCCGCCTCGCCTGACCGCGGCCGGGAATACCGCTCTACTTTCCGGCGAGCAGCGTGACGGAGCGGGCCGGCAGGATGAACCGGCCGCCGGAGAGCGTGATATCGGCGTTCCGGCGGCGGTATTCGCCGGGGGCCGCCGCCGCGAAGCTGTCCGCATCGATCCGCCGGAGCGCGCATTCGGCAGGGAACCCCGGCCAGCGCAGCCGGACGAGAACCGGAATTTCCAGCGGATTCGAAACGAACAGCAGCGGCCGGCCGCCGGCGCCGGTTCCGGCGAGGACCGTGCCGGGAAAGCCGAACGCTGACTCCGTCCCGGCGGCGCAGACGCTCCCGCCCGCAAAGGCCGACAGCATGGCCATGACTTCGGAGCCGGGGGAAGGCACATACTCCTTCGGGTAGCAGCGGACCGAATTCGACTTGGCCGGATTCACGAACCAGTTGCCGTCACTCCCCTCCTGCCGGGGCGGCGGCGTCTTTCCGTCCAGCGAATGAAAACGGCGGCCGACCTCGTCGAAACCGGCGTCGTAGCGGGTCAGCCCGAAGTAGTTCGACTCGAAATCGTGAAAGACGGCCATATCGACCTTGCCGTTTTTAAGCAGCTCGGGCCAGTTCCCGGCAAGGGCAAGCCCGAGCGCGAAGGAGGGCTGCATCCGGTTGAAGTCGTAAGTGAAGAGGTTGTAGACGCTGCTTTCGCTGACCGAAATGTTCTTTTCGCTCCCGGCGGAATGGGCGAGGTTCTTCGAAAAGCGAACGTCGGCATTCGCGAAGCTGCGGTAGTCGGCGGTCAGGTAGCCGGGAGTCGGCCGGGGCCAGGCCGCATACGGGTAGTGCGTCGTGACTCCGGTAACCTGATCCCAGACGCCGAGCGCCTTGAGCTTCTCCGGCAGCTCCTTCATCCCGGTCACGCAGATCGGCCTGCCGGGGTCGTATCTGGCGATGACCGGAATGAAGGCGGCGCAGACTTTCGCGTAGCGCCCGGAATCCATATATGCGAACTCCTCGTTGCCGATCTCCCAGTAGTCTACATCGCCCGGAACGAATACGCCGTTCCGGAAATTCCGCTCAAGCGCGGCGGCGGCTTCGGCGTAACGCGGCGGACTTTCCCTGAAACCGGCTTTGCGCGGAAAATACGTGTCGTCAATCGGGCGGATTTCGTTGCCGTCGTCGAGGTAAAAACTCGTGTTGAGCTGATAGATGATCTTGATCCCGGCCTCCTTCATGGTCGATTTGAACTCCTGCCAGCCGACCGGGCAGGCCGGGTCGCGGCGCTCGGTCAGGCGGAAGAGCCGCCGGGTCGCCCCGACGCTCTCGGGAAGAAACCAGTGGCTCTCGGTGCCGCCCGGATAACGGGCCGCGCGCAGCCCGGTCGACTGTACGAAGCGGATGAAATCGCTTCTCCGCGAGCCCGGCTCCGAAGCGGGGCGGGTTCCGGCCAGAATGCCGGGGAAGTTGCCGACCACGTTCGCGCCGAAGTGGAATGCGGTCGGGGAAGCCAGGCGCTTCGACGGATCGACGCTGACCGTCACCTCAGACCCGGTCAGCTGTTCCGGCGTCACTTCGGCGAGCGTGACATCTGTGATTCCGGCCGTGCCGCCGCGATCGCCGAGCCGGAGCTTGATGCCGAGCTCGGTCGCGTCGGCCGGAACGGTGAGAAAACTGTCGTAGCAGTCGCTTCCGGGCGTGATTCCGGCTCTGACGACGCTGTTCCAGTAGTGGTTGCCGGCCTCGCGGCCGCCCTGAAAGAGCGCGATCACGGTGAACGGCGCGACCGGAGCGGATTCCGCCGTCCGCACGGTCAGCCGGAGCAGCCGGTATTGTCCCCGGCCGAAGTGGACCTTCGTTTCGAGCAGGACCGGTTTCCGGGCCCGCAACGCATTTCCGTCGCGGCGGAGAGCTTCGGGAACGGCGCCCGGCCATCCGGCGATTTCCGCTGCGTTCCAGCGGCGTTCGAAAGCCGCAAAACCGGGAGCGGCAAGAAGAAGAACGAGGAGAAATCCGGTTATTTTCATCATCTGGCACCATCCTTTATCTCGAGCCGGGTGATTGAAAAGGGCGGCAGCGTGACGGTGACGAGACCGTTCCGCACCGGGGCGGCTCCGCCGACGGCGAGGGGCGGCTGCGGCAGGCCGTCGAGGCCGGGCCAGCGGATGCCGCCGAGCTCCGCGCGGCCGGAGGCGAAGTGTTCCGACACATCGAGCGTAAGCCGGCGTTCCTCCGCTCCCCGGTTCACGCAGCTGACGAGCAGCCCTTCGCCGACCGGAGAGGCAAGCAGGTCGAAGAGCACACGCTTCGGAGCCGGAGTCTCCACCGTATCCTCAAGGACGCCGAGTCCGCAGTGGCGTGAAAGCTGCTTCATGGCGTGCCCGGAGGGGAGCACGAGGCAGCGGTCCCGCAAAAAGTATTCCGGCGGCACACCGGCGGGACAGGCCGTCATATCCGGCTTCAGCAGCTCGAAGCGGCCGGTTGCAGGATTGAAATACTGCCCGGAGAGAATCATGCCGAAAAACGGGGATTCGAGGTCATGGAAAGTCAGCACGTCCATGTCGTCGATCTTCATCGCCTCCATCCAGTTCGCCGCGAAAAGGAGACCGTGCGCGGGCGTGTAGATGACCCGGTGCGCATCCCAGGTGTGAAACTTGAATACGCTGGTCTCGTTGCCGGCCATCCGGATGCGGTCGAATCCGGCGTCGCGCAGCATCTTGAGGTGGGCCTTTGTGTTGACGCCCCAGTGCAGCGTGCCGCAGACGAAGCGTTCGAGGTCCTTCTCTCCGCCCGGCTCGGGGCGGAAGTGATCGCCCCACGGATAATGGGCGGAGAGGTAATCGACGCGGTCGAGTGCGCCGCTCCGGTCGAGCGCCTCGCAGAGAGCCGCAGGCCAGGTGTTGCCGGTGACCGTGATGACCGCGCCGGGATTCTTCGCTTTGATGACCCGGGTAAAGGCGGTCACGATCGCGGCATACTCCCTGAGCGGCATCAGCGCGAACTCCTCATTGCCGATCTCCCAGTAGCGGATCGCATCCGGGGCAGGCAGCGTGTCGATGAAGCGTCCGAGCGCGGCGGCCGCCTCCCCGATGCGGCTTTCCGCATAGAGTTCGGGACGCTGTTCTTTATATCTGTTCTCCGAAACCGGCCAGACGTCGCCGTTTTCGTCCGCAAAGAACATCGTATTGACCTCGAACAGCAGTTCGAATCCGTTCCGGCGGCAGAAATCGAGCACGTCAGGAAAGCGCGGATAGCCCATGCCGCGGTAATAGTACGACTGCGCCGGAAAAAGCCGGAACAGCTTCGCCTGCGCCTCCGGTCCCTCGGTGAAATACTGGTGGGTCGGCATGCCGCCCGGAAAGCGCAGCACCCGGACTCCGGCTTCGTGCAGCGCCGAAGCGAATTCGCGGTTCAAGCTCCGAGGGTCATGCGCCGGCAGCGTTCCGCGCGTGATGCCGGGGTAGCGGAATTCGGCGTTGACACCGAACAGCAGCTCCGACAGCCGCGGCTTGACGATCTTCGCACCGACCTTCGCCCGGATCGGACTCGCTTCGGCGAGCGCCTCCGCGACGGGCGGCCGCAGCTCGAGGATGATCCGGTCGAAATCGGCGGTTCCGGCGGCGCGGAAGAGTCCGCATTCGATGCGGAATGCGGCAGCTTCGGGCGGCAGCGTGAACTCAAGCTCGTAGTTGTCCCACCAGCCGTCCTTGATCCGGTCGATCGCCTGCCACTGGTTTTTCGCGTCCTCGGTGCGCCGCAGGTGGCTGCCGGGGGTCCGGCCGACGGCCCGGCCCTCCGCATCGAGGAACGTGACCAGGATGCCGGCGCCGCCGCCTTCGCCGCCGAGGACCTTGTAACGCAGCCAGTAGGTCAGCCGGTAGCTGCGGCACGGCTCGGCCGGATCGGCCGGAACCGTCTGCGCATAGTAGTTTTCGGTTTCACACAGCGCCGCGGGGACTGACACGGTCAGGAGCGAGGCGGATTCGAACCCTTCCGGCGCGATGCCGCCCCGGGCCCCGGGCAGCAGGTGCGGCGTGAACGCTTCGAGGCCGTTTTCAAAGTCGCCGTTGCGGACCAGGCTGCCGGACGGCAGAATGTCGCCGGCACCATCCCGGGGAGAGGCGCAGGAGAGGCCGCTCCCGGCGGCCGCGGCGAGGACGGCAAGCATACTCATAAGTCGGATCTTCAGCTTCTGTTTCATGGCTGGAAATGCACCTTTCTGTTGGTTTTACCAGTAGCTTTCGGCGATGTCGTTGCGGTAACGCGCCGGGAGGGTTTTCAGATTTTCGGCGTGGCCGTCGGCGAAAACGACGTTCCCGGTCCGGTTATGGTGTCCGAAGGTCCGGTCGCCGAAATGGAAGTCGCGGAACAGGAACACCTGCGACCCCGGCAGAGGACGGCCGTAGCCCCAGGAGCCCCGGTCGTAAGTCTCGCGCATGGTTCCGGCAATTTTCGCCTCCGAAAAGCGGTAGTTGAACTGATAGTCGCTGCGGTGATAGCTGTTGAAGAAACCGGTTTTTCCGGCGATGTGCGAGGGGCAGTTCAACAGCTTCGAGTTGTACCAGCCGTCGGTTCCGCCGTACTGCTTCCAGACCCAGTACGAGCCGCCGAGCGCCTGGAACTCCCTGCCCATGCGGCTGGCCGCGTAGTTCGTCGCATTGTAATCGGGGTCGGACGGCATGGTCGCGCCGTCCCACTGACGGGCGCACGGCAGCAGGTCGCGGTTGTTTTCCGCATAAGTCTGGCAGACGAAGCCGAGCTGCTTGAGCGTATTCAGACAGCCGGTCTTTTTCGCGCTTTCGCGCGCCCGGTTCAGGGCCGGCAGCAGCATCGAAGCCAGAATCGTGATGATCGCGATCACGACCAGAAGTTCAATCAGTGTAAAAGGGCGTTTCATGGGCACAATTCTCCTGGGTTTGTCGATTTTACGGTTTATTCGGAGAGACGGCTACCGGGGCGCTTTGCCCGTGCTTTCCCGGACGACGAGCGGCGCCGGGAACACCTCGCGCGGCAGCGGCCGCCCGGGATCCTTCAGGCACAGGTCGAGCTCCCGGATCGCCTTCGAGGCGATGTCGTAGATCGGGTGGCGTACCGTGGTCAGGGACGGGACGAAGCAGCAGCTCTGCGGCAGATCGTCGAAGCCGACGAGCGACAGGTCGTCCGGAATCCGCTTCCCGAGTTCCCAGGCGGCCCGCATGGCGCCGGGGGCAACCTCGTCGCTCGTAACCATCAGCGCGGTCAGCTCCGGATGCGACGAGAGCAGCTCCTTCGTCGCGCCGCGGATCTTCTCGCAGGAACCGCCGGGCTGGATGACCCAGCCCGGCTCCGGCACGATTCCCACCTCGCGGAGCCCGTCCTCGTAGGCCTTGTAACGCTGAAGATGGTTCAGCGTCCGGGACGGGTGGCGCACGTAGCCGATCGCGCGGTGGCCGAGACCGGTCAGATGGCGCACCGCTTCGAGCGAACCCGCGTACGCGTCGTGATCGACGAACCCGACCTCGCCCTCGAGCGGCGAAGGAGTGCTGTCGATCAGGATCACCTTGAGTTCGGAATCGATGAGAGAGGGTAAATCGCTCTCGAACTGGGCCGGCAGAATGACGATCACGCCGGAACACTGAAGCTCGCGGATCTCCTCAAGCAGCGTGCGCCTGTCATTGCATGCCCGGATCACGGAGCAGAAGTCGATGCCGTGCTCGGCCGCGGCGTCCGTGAAGCCGTAGTAGAGCTCGGTCTGGTAGCCGCCGAAGCTGCAACTGTTCTGCAGGATCGCAATGCGCTTCTCCCGGTTCAGGTGGTTGTTCCCGATGTAATTGTGCTTGCGCAGAAGCTCGTTGACGCGGCGGCGGACGTCCTCGCTCACGCCGTTGCGGCCGTTCATCGCCCGCGACACGCTCGCAATCGAAAGTCCCGCTTCCCTTGCGATCCGTGTGATGTTGACTCCCTGGCTTCTCCGCATCGGATGATCCCTTCCGTTTTCGTTGCGATCTTTATTTTCGTAAATAATTATGACAAACTTTCCAACGTTTGTCAAGAGGGAAACGGAAAATTTTCCAACTTTTATTTACGTAAATAATAAGCCGTTGAAAATGAATGCCATCGATCTGACGAATCAAATGGACTTGGCGGACAGGACAGACGGGACGGATACGGTTCGGCCGCCGGCGGACAAACACAGGCGCGCACGGCCTACTCGTCCGGCCCCTCCTCCCCGATCTTCGAAAAATTCCTGGCGATGAAGATCACGAGCGTCAGGACGAGGATGCCGATCACGCTGAAAAAAATCCAGCGCAGATCCAGCCGGTCCGGAAATCCCCCGGCGCGACAGTCGGGATTCGTCTTCCGGATTCCGGCCCGGAACTCGTTGAAGCCCAGCCTGGCCGAATCGATCGACGCAAGGGTGGCCGGCAGATCGTACTCCCCGGGAGGGACGCCGTCGCCGCCGAAACAAAGCCGGGCCGGAATATCCTTCGGCCAGGTCATCAACCGGTAGACCAGGTACTCCGCCGTCAGCGCCGGCTGCTCAAGCGGCGCATTGTCGCCGTCCCGGATGGTCAGTCTGCAGATGCCGAGCCGCCGCCCGCCGTCGAGCGGAACACTCATGGCGCTCCATCGGAACCCGGGCAGCGAAACATCTTCGAACTGACACGGGCGCGTGTAATTCTCATCCTCCTCGGTCAGCACCGCCTTCCGGCTGAAATTCGTGCTCCGGGTCGTCAGCGTGAGGGAGGCCAGCGGCAGGTTGCCGCAGTCGAATTCGATCACGGTCGTCTTTCTGCCGCGGTCGACCACGACACTGCGGATTTCAGGCGTATACCGCGCCAGCACGGGCGAAACGGACACCCGGTCGAAAACCGAGCGGCTCAGCTCCACGCCGTCGATCTTCAATTCGCGGAACAGGACCTCCCGCTCTTCCCGGCGGACGGCCGGATCATCCCCGGCCGTGAGCTTCCGCAGGGGGGAGACATAATCCTCGCCGTAATTGTCGATTTCGATTCTGAGCTTCCGGTAACGTCCCTCGGGAATGGAGAACTCTTTCCTGCCGATCGCAAACCGCGGGTTCCGGTCGAAGAACGGCAGATGATCGGCCAGCGGCCTCCAGCTGATATCGTCCAGGCCGCTGATCGAAACCCGTTTCTCGAAGTTCTGCTCCCCTGTGCGGATCGCCACATGGTTCAGGACCGCCCCGTTCTCCCCCGGCACGCCGACCTCGACGACGAGGACCGCCCGGCCGCTCTCCACATCGAACGATTCGACCCGGCTCCGGACCGGATTCGACCGGAAAAGCTCCCGCGAAGTGAACACCGGCTCGCGCTTGAACGGCAGTTCCCGCCCGTCCGCGGAGAAGAGCCGCAGGTCGTCGGGCGACGCAATCGCCGAAAGAACGTCCGCATTCAGCCGGACCGAGTTCAACCGCTCCGGAGAGATCGTAGCCGGCGGCACGAGTTCCTCGAAATACCGGAAATCCTCCGGCTCCGCCGCCGTCAGCGGCAGCGCCGGAAACAATGCCGGAAACAGCGCCGCCGAGAGCACCGCCGACCAAATGCTACGCTTCATGACCGCCGCCTCCCCTCTCCGGCTCCCCGTCGTGCGGCCGGAACAACTGTTCCACGCGCATATAGGCGAAAGCGCCGATGAAAAACAACAGCCCCATCGCCAGGAAGGCGAGCACCCGGTAAAGCGACGGCAGCCGGGCGAGGTCGAGAAAAATCGCCTTGGCCGCCACCACGCCGAAGAGTGCGAGCCCGGTCATCCGCAGCGGCTTTTTCCGGTAACGGATGCCGCCGGCCAGCAGCGCCAGCGCATAGACCGCCCAAAGCACCGAGAGCCCGCCCGTCGCGAACTCCGGCAGATACAGATTCAACGCCCGGTAAAGCTCGGCGCTGCTGTAAACGAACCAGACCGCCCCGGCGAAGCTGCCGAACAGCTCGGCCATGCTCTCCCGGGAGTGACGGTTCCGCAGCACGAGGGCGACAGCCGCCGCACCGGCGCTGAAGATCAGGAATCCGGCCAGCCGGAACCCGGCCAGCGCCGGGTAGTCCGCATACCGGGCGGTCAGGGCGAGGCGCGCGAGGTCGCAGCCGGAAGCGATCATCGCCACGGCCATGATGCGGCGTATGGCGGAGGTGGCGCAGAACCGGTCCTGCCGAAGCAGGAATGCAAGCGTGCCGAGGTAGAGCACGGCGCAGAGCAGCAGCCGCAGCGTCGGAACCACGTCCGGAAGCTTCCCGATCTCGATCCGGCAGAGCAGGAAGACGGAGACGGCCGCCCCCCAGAAAAAGAGGCAGGCGAAGGCCGTGCTCTTCCATTCTCCGAACACGGACGGTTCGTTCGCCGTCACCGCCTCCGACGGCGGGCTGCCGGAGCCCCGCCTCATGACGAAACAGCCGGCGACGAGCGAGAGCGAAAAAGTGCCGAGCGAAACAAGGCGGTCGGTCAGGCCGGCCAGATAGGAGACATATGCGCCGCCTCCCCCGAGCAGCGCTGCCGCGTAGCCCCCCGCCACCACATAGAGAACCGACGCCAACAGCTGCAGGAAGCGGCTGCCGGAACGGACTCCGAGATAGAGCATCAGCGCTGCCTGAATCGCCCATGCCGCCGTGATCCAGCTAGCGGAGAAAAGCAGCGGCACGGTCAGCGCGACCGCGAGAGACGAGAAGGTCAGCAAACTCAAATACAGATTGCGGTCACGCACCCGGCAACGCACACAGATCAGGAATTCGGCCGCGAAGACGAGCGCCGCGAAAACCGTGACGCCCGCCTCGTAACGCATCCCCGGGAACGCCTGCTGCGTCGACCGGACCGCAATCCACAGGAAACCTGCCGTGTTGACCGCCAGCAGCAGGGTTTCAAGAAGCGTGATCTTCAGGCGGTGCAGCAGCGAGTAGAGCAACGGCAGCACGCTGAAGAGGACGAAGAACCCGCTGCCGAAGCCGACGACGGCCCGCCAGTCGGCGGGGAGCTGCGGATCGTAGAATTTCCAGACCGCTCCGCAGAAGAGCGCGCCGTTCGAAGCAAATGCGACGAAATTCAGCAGTCTCCAGTTGCGGTAGAAGGCGAGGAACAGCGAACCCGCCCCGATCATCAGCAGATAGCCGAAGAGTTCCGGCAGCTGTTTCGCCCCGGTCGAGAGCAGGACCGGCGTCGCGTAGCCGCCAAGCACTGCCGCAAGCGCCACAAAGAGCGAGTTCAGCCGCAGCGAGAGCAGCGCCCCGGCCACGGTGATCAGGATCATGAGCGGAAACGCCGCCGTGTTCGGCAGGAACCGGTAAATCGAAGCCGAAGCGAAAATCGAAAAGTAGAGCGTGACGACGCCGATCCCGGCCAGCCCGAAGCCGAGCAGCCGGTAGCGGGGATTCCGGGAGAGCCGGCAGCCCGCCGCGATGACCGCCAGCCCGAGCAGGATGACGCCCGCGATGCGCAACTGGGGCGGGAACAGGTTGTTGTCGTGCGAATATTTGACGAAGAAACCGATGCCGATCAGCAGCAGCAGCACGGCGCTGCGGACGAGCCAGACCGTTGCGACCGCGTATTCGACCGCGACCTTGCCCGGCCGGTACTCCTCGCCGACGCTGATCCAGTTCCAGATCTTCTGCAGCGCCTCCTGCGCCTTCCGATCGAATTCGGGCAGCGGCGGCACCGGCTCCTCTTTTGCGGAGAACAACGGCGAAGGCATCGGCCGAGGCGACGGAACCGGGGCGGCGGGAAACGGCTTCGGCGCCGATTCGGCCGCCAGCGCGGCGGCGAACTTTCCGGCCCGCCCGGCCGCGGGCGTCTCCGGAACGGCCGGCGGCAGTTCCGGCGCAGGAGCCGTGTCCGGATTCATCGCCGCAACCGGCCCGGCAGGCTCCGAAAGGGACAGCGGCGGACCGGCGGACGGTTTCTGCACTCCCGGCTCCGGCTGCCGCCGTTCCGGCGGCGGGGCGGGCGGGGGCGGGTGAAGCAGCCACTGCAGTTCAAACCGGTCCAGCCGTCGATTCAGGCTTCTCAGCTTGCCGCAGCAGTTGGCCAGCGCGGCCAGATTCGCAATCAGAAGAATAAAAACGCAGAGGAAGCACAGGACCGCAATCAGGATCATGATCTCCATTTTTCCGCCTTTCCGCGTACATGCCGCATTACGCCTTGAGCAGTGCCGGCATCCGGGCGATATCCGCGGATGCCATTTCGAACTTCGACCTTTCGATCAGCAGATTCCCGCCGGTCATGATGCAGGACGGGAACACCCGGACATCTCCGAAATAAAAAGCGCCGCCGCGCAGTTTATAAGTCGATCCGGAGGGTATGACGTTCCGGCCGCTCCGTTTCTTAGCGATCCGGTTGAACATTTTCTTCACGACATCCTCCATCAGCATGACCGCCTTCAGATTCGGAAACAGGTCGAATTCGGCTTCGAGCAGCGGCAGAACGGCTTTCTGGTACTCCGGCGCCGGACGGCCGCAGCAGTTCCGCAATTCTGATTTTCATCGCCCCGTCCTCCCGGTTCGTTCCGATAAGAACGTACCACGGTTCCCGGCGAAAATCAAGCCGGAAATCCGCCTTTTCCGGAGTTACAAAAGTATACAATCCACAATCTGTTCGCGAGTAACAATTTAATCAAACTTGACCACTCCCGGAATCATTTTTCTGTATCTTTTTTTAACGGCGAAATTGCTTTCCCGTTCCATTTCGATCATAATAATAACAAACGCAACAACGGAGAGATCCATGGTTTTGACAAACGCAACCATCCGGCAGGTCGCCGAACGCGCCAAGGTCAGCACGGCGACCGTTTCACGAATCCTGAACGGAAAAAGCGGCCACCGCGCCGCGACGGTCGAATCGGTGCGCCGCATCGTCTCCGAGATCGACCGCGAAGCTTCGCAGGCGGCCGCCGCGGTCCGCGCGCCGGAGTGCATCGGCATCGCAATGGCCTCCTACACCGACTTTCTGAATACCAGCTACAACAGCACACTCCTGACGGCGATCATGGAGTCGCTGACTACGGAGGGATTCGTCGCGCAGCTCATCACCCGCAAACCGGAGCAGATGAACGCCGATTTTTTCCGCAACTGCATCCGCGCCTACCGCCTGAAAGGGCTGATCATCCCGGAGTTCGACACCTCCTACCGGGTGTCGCGAGAACTCAACAGCTTCGGCATTCCGATCGTCTCGATCGGGAATCTGAACGGCAGCGAGTCGCGCTGCTGCATTTTCGTCGACGACCCGGCCGCCGGGCGCGACGCGGCGACCTACCTCTGGAGCCTCGGCCACCGCCGGTTCGGTTTTATCGGCATGTCCCACTACGACATCAGCCAGCGCCAGCGCCTGACCGGATTTTCGGAGGCCATCCGCGAAGCCGGCGGCCGCCCCGAACGGATCTGGACAAAGGAGTTCCGCGACCTCGGCGACTCCGCCACACTGGCCGCGCTCGAATTCGCCCGTCTCCCGGAGCGGCCGACCGCCCTCTTCTCGACCAACAGCTTCATGACCCAGAAGCTGCTGGCGGAGCTCCATCGGCTCGGGCTGCGGCCGCCCGGTGATTTTTCGATCATCTCCTTCGAAGAGAGCAATGAGCTGCAATACCTGCCGACGCCGGTCACCGTGATCGCCCAGCCGACCCGCCAGATGGGATTCAAGGCGGTCGAGCTCCTGTTCCGGCTGCTGCGCGGACAGCCCGCGGAGCGGCAGCTTCAGCTCGATTACGCGCTGAATATCCGTGAAAGTACCGGTCCATGCCACATCCATGCAAAGCCTGTCAGGGAGGAAACCAAATGAGAAAATCCGCTGCCTTCACTCTGATCGAACTTCTCGTCGTCATCGCGATCATTGCCATTCTGGCCTCCATGCTGCTGCCGGCGCTGAACCAGGCGCGGGCGCGGGCGCACAGTTCGGGATGCGCCGGCAACCTGAAGCAGATCGCCCACGCCGCAGCCATGTACGCGGGCGACAACAATGACTTTCTGCTCCGTTCGCGCCATACGAACTGGACGCAATCCCGTCCGAACTGGCAGGACTGCACACGTTTCTGGCCGAATTTCATCAAGCGGTACCTCGGCATCAACGGCGCATTCACCGACGAGGACTGGTTCAAGCACAAGATTTTCCTCTGCCCGGCCAACCGGGTGCCGCCCGCAAACGGCGAAAAGCAGGGACTCAGCTATGCGCTGCACCACAACAACTTCTTCACAGGTTCCGGCTGGACGGAGAAGGCGTTCAAGGCGGGCGGCATCCCGGTTCCTTCCGCAAGGCTTCATATCCTCGACGGCAACAAGGGCGACTGGTGGGGGCTCGACTTCCTGTTCAGCCACGGCATCGACCCGGCCAGCAAAAATGCCGCCGACCCGCGCCACAGCGACCGGGTCAACGCGACGTTCCTGGACGGACACGTGCAGTCGGTGCCGGGGCGGCTTCTCTTCGAATACCGCGCCACCGGGGAACCGTGGCGCTACGATTCGGCCAATGCAACCGTCTGGAACTGAAAGGAAAGTCATGAACATCCCGTTTTCCCTCTCCTTCGCGCTCCTTTTCCTTGCGCTCGCCGCGCCCGCCGCCGCGCCGGAGCTGCTTTATTCGCTTCATCCGCTGCCGGAGGCGGCCGTCACCGACCTCGGTTCCGGAATCAAAGAGCCGGATCGGATCGTCTCGCCGCAGATCGGCGACCTCTCTGTCGGCGCGGTGGAAAAGTTTCACTTCCGCATCGACTTTCCGGAACCGGTCCGGCTGCCGAGGCTCGCAATCCCGCGCGTCGGCTGGGGCGACTGGGCGCTGCCGAAAACCGTCGAATACAAAGTAAACGGCGGCCCGGCACGGACGCTCGAACTCAGGGCGGCCCGGATCGCGCCGAACGGCAAAGCGCCGTCCGTCCCGGCCGATCTGCTCATCCTCGGCAGCGACCCGGTGAAATCGCTCGAATTCAAGGTCGCCTCGATCGAAACCCGCGTCAACCGGCACGGCGCAATCAAGCTGGCGGTTCCGGGCCGCGCCGTCCTCTCCTGCCCACTCGGGGAGGAGTGGACCGATTCGGTCGGAGCCGCAATCGAAATCACCGTTCCGGCCGAGGTCGAAGGTGCGGAACTGGCGGCAACGGCCTACCGCTTCCGCAGCGATATCGTCTGGACCCGGCCGCTGCCGAAACTCGCGGCGGGGGTCAACCGGGTCGAGCTCCTCTGGAGCGAATTCAGCTGCCCGGAGGAACCCCAGACACCGCTTGCGCCGGAAAATCTCCATCTGCTTGAACTCTCATTTCCACATCCCCCGGCCGGCGGCGTATCGCTGAAGTGCGCGCCGCTTCCGGCCAGGCGCGCTGCCGGATTCGCGGAACGCTTCCCGATGCCGGATTTTTCGGCCGGGCCGGACGGCTGGCGGAACGGCATCCCGGCCGACGGCTTCGGCCGCTTCGGCTACCACGCCGGCAACGGGCTGCTGACCGTCAATCTCGAAAACGACGCCTTCTTCTACCAGACCTCCGACGGCGCTCACCTGAAACTCGCCGTCGGCAACGGCGGCGCGCAGCGGACCGCGTGGCGCCGGGTCGATGTCGGCAGCGACCACATGGTCGTCACGCAGCTCAAAAGGTTCCCCGGCGTGAAGGAGAACAAGGTCGCTAGCCGCGCATTCGGGGAGTTCGACGCGAGCCGCCTGCCGGAGCGCTATGTGGCGAGCATTCTCGCGCCGGGCTTCCTGATCCATTCGCAGGATGCGGTCCTGACCCTGAAGCCGGAATCGGACCTCGGCGCCCCGTATCTGCTGTTCCCCGGCAGGAACGGCGCGATGGTCTGGAGCAAAGCGGCCGAAGCCGATCTCACCGCGCTTTCGGAGGGGTGGGCCGTCGTCAGTTTCGAAAAACGTCCGGAACTGCCGGTTCTGCTGGCCTTCGAGGAGAAGCCGCAGAAGGCCGTCGCCGACGGCGGCACGCTCGGCTTCCTGTTCGGCCGGCCGCGCGGCTGGGTCGGCTTCGGTACGCCCGCCGGTTACCGTCCGTTCACCGGGAAACCCGGCGCCGGCGACGCCGAAACCCGTCGCCTTGCGACCGTTTCGCGGCGGCTCGCGTCTCTGCTGCGCTGCTATCCGCTCCAGAGCGAGATGAAATTCCGGGTTGACGGCGACCGGGTCGATTTCGCCGAATCGTTCCGCCATCTGGCCTGGAGCAACGCATGGGGGGAGAGCGGCGAACCGTTCCTGCCCTGCCCGCCGCTGGCCGCCTTCGGAGCGGACGAGGGATATCCGGTCACGTTCCCGGCCGGGGAGCCGGAACCGTTCGGACTCGATACGAAATACGGCCCGTACCGGGTCTGGAGGCTTTCGAAGCAGAAGCGCGGGCGCTATGCCCTGCCGCTGCCGCCGGCCGACAACACGCTCTACCCGCGCCCGGCCGGCAATGCGGAGGCGGCGCGGGTCGCGGAGGCCGTCGCCCGGCACATCGGCGGCGAGCCGAAGCCGCGCGGAAAAGGCGATTCGCTCTCCTGCTGGTGGATGTACGCCTCCAGCAGTCTCGCGCAGAGCCTCTTTACGCCGGAGCAGCGCGACGCGATCGCCGCCGCCTGGAAACACGACGTCGGATTCGTGCTCGGCCCGCGGCCGTGGTATGCCAGGACCGAGCCGTTCAGCAGCCGGCGCTACCCGGTCTCGTTCGCGTGGACCGACCGGGCGAACGAGATCCTCGGCGACCCGAATTCCGGCATCGGCGGGGCGCTCTCGGGGCTGGCGAACTACGCCCGTTTCACGGGGGACTGGCGGACGATCGACGAGAACTGGGAGACGATCCGCCGCTTTCCGCTCTTCTTCTACCTGTCGCACGACTGGACGATGATGCAGTCCGGCTGCCGCGAGCACACCGCCGCCTCGGCGATCGATATGGATGTCATCTCCTACGAGGGCGTCGCCGGACTCCTCCGCATGGCGAAAACGCTCGGGAAGGGCGACGACGAGGCCGCCGCCGCGATGCTGCTCGCCCGCTATGCGCTGGCCGACACCCAGAAGTGGAAGGCGCCCGGCTACCGCCGCCCCGGAGTGCCGAGGGAGGAGTACCGGAGCATCGGCATCGGCTTTTCGGAACACTTCGGGTTCGAGGTCATGAGCGCCCGCGGCGGCAACCCGAACCACATCAACAGCGAAATCGCGCTGTCTCTGGCCTGGATCGGCAGTTATCCGTGTTTCTACGCGATGCTGCTGGCGGGCAACGGCGAGGAGTTCTGGCGTTTCTTCGAATACACCTATGTCGAACAAAAGCTCGACAACTGGCGCAAGCGGCACCCGGGCCACCGCA
Source organism: Victivallis lenta (assembly GCF_009695545.1). Classification (NCBI taxonomy): domain Bacteria; kingdom Pseudomonadati; phylum Lentisphaerota; class Lentisphaeria; order Victivallales; family Victivallaceae; genus Victivallis; species Victivallis lenta. The sequence continues at coordinate 213,202 of NZ_VUNS01000004.1, forward strand.
ACTGGCACGACGCGAACATCGCGCCGCACCTCTACCTGCGGCTGCTGCTCGGGGAGAAGCCGGAAACGGTCCGCCGGGAGCTCGAAGCCCAGAAGATGCTGGCCCCCGATCCGCGCATGGCGGCCGAGAATGCCGGATTCTATGCGCTGTACTTCGGCGGCACCTCCCCGGTCCGGCTCTCGGACCAGGGCCGGGCAAAGCTGCTCCGGTTCGACTGGGACGAAGCGGCCAGAACGGTGGAAGCGGAATTCGAATCGGCGGAACCGTTTACGCCCGCCTTCGAGCTGACTGCGAAACCGCGCAGCGGCCCCGGGAGCGGACAGGTTCTGCCGCCCGGCCGCCATACGCTCCGCTGGACGTTTTAACCGCAGGCCGCCTCAGCCGGACCCGCTTCCGAGTTTCCCGGAGGCGGGTCCTCCGTTTTTGCTTCCCGGAATACAACGAAGGATGTACTGGTTCTGAAAATCGTTTGCCGGATCACCGGCATTGCCGATGGCTTGACCGGCCCGGCGGGGACATCAAAGGAATCGTCCGGGGGAAATTCATAATCCCTGCTCGTTCTGTATGATGATCTCCGACGTGACCCACGAGGGCCGGTTGCGGCACTCGTAGCCGAATGCGAGCAGCTCCTGCATCACTCCGCAGAGCTGCCGGCGGGCGGCGAGCGCGCCGTCCCGGTCACCGTTCCACTGCCGGCGGACGCAGGCGGCGGCGATACGCGATGCTTCGTATTCGAGCTTTTCGCAGGTGTTGCCGACAAGCTGCCCCATGTCGCAGCGCAGGCGTATCGTGTATCGCGCGTAATTCCCTTCGATATACGCTTCCGTGATGTCCATAGTGCCGCATCCGGTTTCGACCCGGCGCTCGGTGCCGGCATCCAGCCGGCGGCGGCCCGTATACACGTTTGCGAACCAGTGCTCCACATCCTTCTGGCAGGTGAGTTCATCCATCGCCGCCCGGATGTCGGATATCTCCCGGATCTCCGCCGGGATGGTCGGGACAGATGTGCCGAGCACATTATACCAGGCATACCACGCCCTGACATTGCTGCGGGCAGCGAGCCTGTCCTTGTGCTCCAGCAGATAAGCATACAGCAGCGGACAGGTCCCGGCAAGCTCCTCTTCGGATAAAAACCATCCGTTGACCCGGTACGGATACAGGATGTACAGCTCTTCTGCATCCGCCTGCATCGGCAGCAGGGCCCGGAGCGCCGCCTTTTCAACCGCGAATCCCTCCGGGCCGGCCTCGGAGCGGACGATCGCGGTCTCTTCGTCCGCATCCTCAACCATGGAAACGATGAAAACGGAATCCATGCCGGTAATCGCCCCGGCGGCGTCCACCCGCAGAGTGTCATAATCGTCGCTCTGGCTGACGATCTGCCGGAACACGTCGTATTGCAGATCTTCCCTGACGATCTCCTCGCCCCCGAATGTCCTTTTCGCGAGCTTGTTTGCATACATGATTGTGGTGACGGCGAGCGTGGCGGTAATTGCCGACAGTGCGATGCGACAGAGCTTTTTCATGCGGTTCAGATCCTCAACAGTTCGATGATATGGTTTGCGGCCTGATACCGGCCAGAGCCGGTGACAAGCCCGGTATAGTTTCCGGCGCGGTAGTCAAATTGCCTCAGGTCCGTATCCGGGTCGCCCTCGATCTGGACCACCACCAGCGCGGCGACGAAGAATTCCCCCTGCCGCTGCATGGTGTCGATCATGCTGCGAAGTGCGTCGATCATGCCGGACTCTTTGACGGAAACGAGCGTTTTTTCGATCTCTCCGTGGAATGTTTCATCGGTCGATCGATTTTGTGCTGCGGGTCCGCAGATCATTCGCACGTGTAAATACTTCAGCTCCGACCGGTTCATGATTTCAACCCGAAAACGTCATTTTCTCTTTCGCTGCTCAATATGGGGTTCGTTCCGGATCGGCGTCTGCACCGCCGTTTCGATTCCGGGGGGGCGAATCATAAAGCAGGGGTGAATGCGCCCGCAGGAGACACGGCAGCTCTCGCGGCGCAATATATTTACGCGCCGGGCGGCGATCAATCCGTAAAAAACAGTCAACATGGTTCCGCTGTACCTCCGAGAATAAAAAGAGGGGCAACCCTCCTGCATAGTCCTCGAGGCACCGGCAAGCGCCCTGTCATGATATGCACAAGGGTGCCCCAAAGGACACCCTTGTTCACTTCACATGACATAGGAAATTTTGCCGGATTTCGAGGACAGAAAATGAACAAGAAAAAAATATACGGTTTTCAGATCAAAATTTACTTGCTGTCGATAATGCCTCCCGGTCTTGAATCATGCTTTTCAATAATTTAACTGCTGAACTTGCCATTTGCAAATCGCTTCCGGCTATTTTCCCCGTTTCGTGTCCCCGCACCGTTCCGCCCGCAGCGGCCGCCCGGTCCCGCCCCCTCTGAAATCCCGCCAGGAGCGAGCGGGCCTGCCCCCCCGAATGCCTGTTTCCATAACGACAGTTCAAGCCCGCGAGCCGGATTGCGTCATCGAGAATACGTGCTATATTATCCAAACGTCAAAATGGCGGCCACCTATTTCAGTTTGGAAAGATTTCAGATGACAAACGCAGATTACTTTTCCCGCGAATTCCAGAAAGAGTTTGAAGAAGCCGCGTTCCGCATCGCCGAGAAAAAACAGAAACAGCTCGAATACAGCCGCAGCGGCCAGTCCCCTTCCGGAAAGTTGAAAAAACATCTGCCGACGGGCGGCAACTTTACCGGTCTCTTTCTGTGGGATACCGCTTTCTGCGTCCAATGGGCGAAATATGCCATGGAACGCTTTCCCGTTACGGATTCCCTCGACAATTTTTATGACCTGCAGGAAGAGGACGGTTTCATCTGCCGGGAGTATACAAGCGACGGAGAGGCATTCTGGTCGAAAAAACATCCGGTCTCCTTTGCGCCTCCGCTCCTGAGCTGGGCGGAGGTTTCGCTCCACGAAAACGGGCTGACCGGAACGGAACGGTTGAGGAAGGTATATCCTTCCCTGAAAAAGCTGCATGAATTCAATCGCCGGAACTGGCGGCGTCCCGACGGTCTGTACTTCGGGGACGCACTCGGTTGCGGAATGGACGATTTACCGCGTTTTCCGGTCAATGCCCGGTACGATATCACAGACGGGATCAAGCTGGAAAGTTCCATGGTCTGCCGAAAAGGACAGGAGTACTTTTCCCTGATCCGCGACAACCCGCTTTATCAATGGAACCGCCAGATGGGCTGGGTCGACATGAGTTCCCAGATGGCCTTCGACGCTCTGAATCTGAGCCGGATCGCAGCAGCCCTCGAGGACCGCAAAAGCGAAGCCGCCTGGCTGGAAGAGCACAGGGAACTCGGAGAAATCATCAACGAAAAGTGTTTCGATGAAAAACTTGGTTTCTATTTCGATTTTTATCAGGGTTCCGTGATTCCGCGTTTTCATGCCGGAGGATTCTGGCCGATGTTTGCCGGAATCGTCCCCCCGGAACGGGCGGAAATTGTGGCGGCGGCGCTTGCCGACCCGGCAAAATTCAACCGGAAGGTGCCTTTCCCGGCTCTCGCGGCGGATGACCCCGCATTCCGCCCGGAGACGGAGTACTGGCGCGGTTCCGTCTGGCCCTGCACCAACTATGTGGCGCTGTGCGGCCTGCGAAACATCGGCCGGGAAGCGGCGGCGAAAAAGTACGCGCAAAGATACTATGCCGCATATGCGGAACTTTACCGTTCCACAGGCACCATCTGGGAGAATATTTCACCGGAACAGTATGATTGTCCGAAAAAGGTGTCCGCGCCGGATTTCTGCGGCTGGGGAGCGCTGGTTCCCGTGACGATCGCCCGCGAATTTCTGCAGTGAAAATGCGTCATCCCGATTCACGCCGCCGGGCGGGAACGGAATTTCATATGAGCTGAAAGAAATGGCAAAATCCTCGCCGGCAGCTTTTCGTCACCGTCTGCGGTATTTGCAATCCTTTCTGCTTTTTCGCGTTTCCATGCAGCAACCGGATTATACGTCAAATCCGGTCAGCCGAATATACTGCCCGGCTCCGAACCGGACGGCCCTGAAGAGAATAAAAAAAGCTCCCGGCGCTTCAACGTCCGGGAGCTTTCTGAAATCGAACCGTTATTTGGCGCGGCGGATGCCGAGCGCGTCGGTAAGCTCGATGTACTTCGCGAGATTTTCGCGCATCAGGAACGCCAGCAGCTTCTTGCGCAGGCTGACCATGGCCAGCAGGCCGCGGCGGGTGCTGTGATCCTTCTTATTGGCCTTCAGGTGCTCGGTGAGCTCGAGGATGCGAGCCGAGAGCAGCGCGATCTGAACTTCCGGCGAACCGGTGTCGCCTTCCTTGCGGCCGTACTTGCTGATGATTTCGCTTCTTTTCGCCTTGTCCATAAGAATCCCCTTTCGCTGTTGCGCGTCCGGCAGCCGTTCCGCCCGGACAAAGAGCGAAAGACCACCTGAACCGTTGATGATTCTGTTAAAATATCCCGCCGCGCCCCATTTTTCAAGCGCGGAACCGCAGAAATCGAAAAGAAAAAACGCATCCGGAGTTTCTTCCGGATGCGTCGTTCTCAAAACCGGCGCTTACTTCGACTTCAGGTCGGAGTTCAGGCTGATGGCCTTGTTGAAGTTGTTGTAGAGACTGATCGACGCGGCGACTTCGATCGCAGCGGAAATCTCCTCGTCGGTCACGCCGGCCGCAAGAGCGGCGGAACGGTGCGCGTCGAGGCAGTATTCACAGCCGTTGACCGCGCTGACCGCGATGATGATGAGCTCCTTGGTTTTCGGATCGAGCCCCTTGCCGGCCGCCTCGGCGATCCGCATGGCCAGATCGAGAAAGTCGCCGTTCCGCCCCATCGCCTGAAACACTTCGGGGACGAACCCGAACTTCTTCTCGATGCCTTCCTGAATCTTGACCGCTTTCGCATCGCCGGTCTTGTTGTAAAGTTTCACACCCGCCATTTTCTCTTCCTCCTCTTTCAAATACGGAACAACCTCTATTCCGTCGCAAATTTATAAGACGAATCGATCTTTTCGGCATCCTTGCCGTTCTGCTTTGGATAATATCTCTTCTGATTGGTCAAATCTCCTTCCGACAACGTTTCCGTATGCCCGTCAAGGAAGAAGAAATTCGTACCCTTTCCATGAATCAAGAACGGCTTGCCGCCACTACCGTCAGCAAGGTCCAACAAATGCGATGCCGTTTTGGTATCCGTGCCGGTGACAGAACAACCTCCCATAACCAGAGCTGACGGCGACACCTGAAAATTGTCCGCATAAAGATGCCGGGTTCCTCGGAAATCAAACCCCTTCAAATCAGTGGCCGAAGCAAAAACCATACCATAGGTCTGCTTTAGGTCGGAAGTGATCCGGGTCTCGTCGTTTGTCGAATTGGAGTTGCTGTAATTGACGACGGAGGGGCAACGCAGAACGTTCGGGTCCTGATTCAGCTTGCGCCAATAAAGCGCAATTCCCCAGATATACTGGTTACCGGTGGTATCCGCTGATATGAGATGCTGGTCGGATTCATTCATATAGGCACTGATGAATGCCGTCGTCTGTTTCTGATTATTGAGGCATTTTGCAGCTTTGGCGCGCTCTCTCGCACCATTGATCGCGGGGATCAGTAACCCGGCAAGAATCGCAATGATCGCAATGACCGCCAAAAGCTCCGTAAGCGTGAAGTTCAAACGCTTCTGTTTCATATTTCGTCCCTTCTGAATGACAATACGTATTTGAACATGGATTCACATGGCTCTCCGATGATTAACCTAATAGGTCAAGGAGAATTTGTCAAGCCTTTTCCGGTCATCAGAGCTATTTTTCGCAAAAAAAAACGATTGTCATTTGAAAAATCGTCGAAAGTAACTTACTATATCATATAGGAACGTATGTTTCGATTTTGATATCCGGCAACAATCATGAAAAATACGGGAATCTTTAAGATTATGAAAACGCGACATTCATTTACTTTGACCGAACTTCTGGTCGTCATCGCCATCATCGCCATTCTTGCCGGGTTGCTGATCCCAGCCGTGATTCTCGGCCAGCAGCGCGGACGCATCACGCAAGCCAAGGCGGATATGAAAACACTGGAAACCGCCATCAAATCGATGGAAGGGACTTATCAGCAGATGGTCAAAAACGGCAAGGCTTATATGTCCAAACCATCGGGAAGTAAAAATTATATCAAAATCGGTGGAACAGATTTCAACACAAGCGAATATGATAAATACATCGTAGAGCTTTCCGACCCGAAGAATCAGATTTTCAAAGATCCCGATAAGCTTAATATCAATAAGCGCCGAATTCAATTCCTTGAACCAAAGTCCGGCTACGACCCGACTCAGGACGGCGACGATGCCGCCAACCTGCCGTTTCTCTGGCGCGATCCCTGGGGAAATCGCTATGTGTTCCTGATAGATGTGGAATTCAACGACCAGATCGAAGTTCCGTATAAAACCAGCCAAAAACTGGCCACCAAGCTTGCGATTTATTCGCTGGGACCGAATGGAACAAACGACGATGGAGCCAATGCGTCGGAAGGCACTGGTACCGACAGACAAGACGATATCGTCAGCTGGAAGTAATTGTTCCGAATCGGAACATGGACGGCGCGGAGTTGATTCCGCGCCGTTTTTTTGTCCGGGAAACTGGAAAAAATGTGTTTTGCGTGTATATTCCCCACACAAGAAAGAGGACATGTACACAAGGAGCAGGGCATGAGTTCATTCGGCAGATCGCGTGATTTTCTGGTTTATCTGGCGGTGCTGATCCCCTATCAGGCGATCCGGCTTATGCCGTATCCGGTCGTCAAAGGCATGGCGCGGCTCTGCGGCGGAACCATGAACCTGATTCCGTCGATCCGCAACCTGGTGCGGGCCAACATCCGGACCGCCTTCCCGGAATATTCCGAAACGGAGGTTGCACGGGTCGGCAGCCGCTCGCTCTACAACCTCGCGCTGAACATGGCCGAATTCATCTGGCTCAACGGCCGGCCGGACCGGATCGAGCGCTGTTATTTCCTGCCCCCCGACGTGACGGAGCGGCTGAAGGGACACGTCGCCCGGAAGGAGCGCATCATCTTCGTGAATCCGCACCTCGGCAGCTGGGAGGCGTCCGGCGTCATGGCCCCGTATTATGCGGGAGTCGATATGGTCGCCATCGCGAAGCCGGTCCGCAACCCGTATCTGAACAAAATGATCAACAGCGGCAACCGGGAAAAGGTCCGGGGGCTTGAAATCATTTTTTCGAGCGGAGCGATCCGGGCGGCGACGAAAGCGCTGCGCGACGGCCGCGGCGTCGGCACCCTGATCGACCAGAACACCCGGGTCCGGGACGGCGGCAGCTTCGTGAACTTTTTCGGGCTGCCGGTATCGAGCAGCACCGCCCCGGCCCACCTGATGAAATACTGCATCGCCCACGAAATTCCGGCCGTCATCATCTACGGCACGAGCGTGCGGCACGAGGACGGCCGGGTCCATGCCCACTCCGCCTATCTGCCGAAGCCGTTCTCCGAGTACGGCGACGAGACGGAAGTGCTTCAGGACCTGATGAACATCTCCGAGGAGTACATCCGGCGCTACCCTGACCAGTATCTGTGGTTCTACCGCCGTTTTCAGAACATCGAGCCGACCTGCCCGGAAGAGCTCAAAAAGCGGTATCCTTATTATTCGAAGGTGGTGGGGCCGCACTTCTACCGCAAGACGAGCCGCGATATCAAAGCCGAGAAAGCGGAACGCCGCCAGCCGTAAGGGGGAGCGAAGCGACCGGGTTCAGGGCCATTCGGCCCTGGCGGGATTCCAAAGGCCGCGAAGGCCTTTGGTGGAGTTTGAGGCAAAGCCTCAAGCTGACCCGGGCGAAGCTCCAGCTCAGAAGACCGCAACAAAGTTGCGGCGCTTCGACCGGTGTGAGCGACGCGGCGAACGCCGTGGAGCGGTCAAAGGGTCTGCCGCCTTGCAATTCCGACAAACAAGGGTTGATCGGAGCCGCAAACATTGTTAAAATGCGAGCTATCAAGGTTGTAGACAGGGGGATGCGCGCCCCTTCCGGGGCGCGGTCTTTTTGCGCATCCGCGCAACAGACCGTGCGGGCTCCCCGTCCGAATCTTCGATTCGGTTTGTGAGCTGGTCGGTACGCACGCAGGTTGCCTCCGGCGGCCGGGGCGCTTCGCCCCCGAACCCCAGACCGGCAGGGTGCCGGTGCCGACGGCGGCTCTGCCGCCTTGCAGTTCCGGTCAACAACGATTGACCGGAATCGCAGACATTGTTTGAATGCGAACCCCTGATGCCACAACACGCCGGCAGGGAGCGCCTGCGCGACCGGGTTCAGGGCCATTCGGCCCTGGCGGGATTCCAAAGGCCGCGAAGGCCTTTGGTGGAGTTTGAGGCAAAGCCTCAAGCTGACCCGGGCGAAGCTCCAGCTCAGAAGACCGCAACGAAGTTGCGGCGCTTCGACCGGTGTGAGCGAAAGCGGCCAAAGGCTGCGAAGCGACCCAAAAGGCCTATCGCCACGGTGACTCCGGCAAACAATGGTAGACCGGAGCCGCAAACGATGTTAAAATGCGAGCTGTCTTTGTGATATATTCCGGAGATGTCCGCCCCTTTGGGGCAGACGTGGTCTTTATGCGCCTCCGGCGCAACAGACCGTGTACGCTACGCGGCAAAATTTCATTTTGCTGGTGTAGCTCTCCCGCTCCGCGTACAGAGGCCTCCGGCGGCCAAGGCGCTTCGCCCTTGGAACCCGACCGACAGGGTGCCGGTGCCGACGGCGGCTTACGCCGCCTTTACTTTCATGTCCTGGCCACGCCGCTTTTTCTCTTTTTTATACGCCAGGCGAGCACTGCGAGGATCACGCCCCAGTATCCTGCCACGATCCAGAGGTTCTTCCCGAAACTCCAGCCGTCGAAGCTCCAGTCCGACAACGGCCAGAAAACCGGCGTCGCAAAATAGCTCCTGCCGTGCACCGGAATGTCGCAGAGAATATGAACCGGCCATGCCAGATACGGCAGGAAACCCGGTTTCCAGAAAAGCCGGACCAGCACTCCCGCCGCCAGCGCAATCACCAGACTGTGGGTCAGCTGATAATTCAGGATGACGTAGTGCGGCAGCATCTCCACCGGCGGCGCCGCCGCCATGACGTCGCCCGCCAGAAAGCGCCGCAGCATCTCCCGGAGCTCCCCCGAAAACAGCATGCCGCAGAAGTGCACCCCGAAACTGGCCAGATCCGGCATGCTGCCGAAACCGGCGGCGGCCCAGAATGTCCAGTCCCTCCAGAACGGTTTTCCGGTCGGGTGCTTTACCGCACGTACCCCGGACCTGCTGAAGAAAAGCCCGCCGATCGCCGCATGCGCAAGCGTATCCATCAACGCCCTTTCAGGCTGTCCCGCACATCGTCGATGACCTCTTCGAGCGACCGCTCCGGCTTCCAGCCGGTCAAGGCGTGAATCGCCGCGGTATCCGGCATGCGGCGCTGCATGTCCTCGAAGCCTTTCGCATAGGCTTTTTCATACGGAACGAACTCAATGGCCGATCTGCTGCCGGTGCGTTCAATGACAAGGTGTGCGAGCTCCTCGATCGTGATCAGCCGCTGGCTGCCGATGTTGTAGATCTGCCCGCAGGACTCGGTGCGGCCGACCAGCAGCTGCAGCGCCCGCACCACATCCGCCACATGGCAGAAGCAGCGGGACTGCGTCCCGTCGCCGTAGACCTGAAGCGGCTCCCCGCGCAACGCCCGCCCGACAAAGCGCGGGATGACCATGCCGTACATGCCGGTCTGGCGCGGCCCGACCGTGTTGAAGAAGCGAACCACGGTTCCGGGCATGCCGGTCGACCGGTGGAACGCCATGACGTAAAACTCGTCAAGCAGCTTGCTGCAGGCATAGGACCAGCGCGAATGGAACGGCGAACCGATCAGGAGATCGTCCGTCTCCGAAAACAGCGGATTGGTCGACTTGCCGTACACCTCGCTGGTCGAGGCGACGATGACCCGCCGGTTGTATTTCGCCGTCAGCTTCAGGACGTTCTCGGTGCCGTGGACGTTCGTGGTGATCGTGCGGACCGGGTCCCTGACCACCAGCTCGACGCCGACCGCGGCGGCGAGGTGAAAGACCACGTCGCAGGCGGCGATGCAGTTTTCGAGCGTCTCCGCACAGTCGAGAATATCCGCCTCGATCAGAGTCAGTCCCGGATGATCCGCCACCCGGGCGAGATTCTCCGGCGAACCGGTCGAATAGTTGTCGATGACCGTAACCCGATGGCCGGAGGCGAGCAGCGCCTCCGTCAGGTGACCGCCGATGAAACCGGCGCCGCCGGTGATGAGATAATGCATGATAACCTACCTTTCCGCCGGTTTCGGGCCGGCCGGAGCGGCAAAGAGCTTGCGCACCCCGCGCCAGACTGCGAGCGCCGGACCGGCGAGAATATAAAGCGTGACGAGCGCGGCAATGCCGGGAATCCGGAAAAAGCCGACGATAAACAGCATTGCCGCAAAAACCGCCATCCGCTTCCGGTTGCGCCGCACCGAGAGAAGCCACTTTCCGGCGTGCGTGTAGGGAATCGGGCTGACCATCAGCAGCCCGAGCACGGCCGCATAGGCGGGCAGGAAAAATGCGTATTTCGTCAGGTCGAAGTCGCACTTCCAGGCGTAGGCGACCACGACGCAGATGCCGGCCGCGGCGCCGGGAGAGGGCAGTCCGCTGAACTTCTCGCTGGACTTCTTCTCGAGGATCGCATGGACGTTGTAGGTGGCGAGCCGCAGCGCGGCGCAGCCGAGGTAGACCGAGCAGAGCAGGTAGATCAGCACCTCCTCGGTGCGCCCGATGTTGCTCGGCGCCCGCAGCGAGTGGGTCATGATCGCGACGAGCGTTGCCGGAGCAACGCCGAAGGTGACCATGTCGGCCAGCGAATCCATCTGAACTCCGTGCATGCTCGCCGCATTGAAAATCCGGGCGGCGAGGCCGTCGAGCGAGTCGAAGATCATCGCACAGCAGATGATGACCGCGCACGAAAAGAACACGGTCAGCGAATCCTCCACCGTGCGCGCTTCATAGGCGCGCAGCGTGATGAGGATCGCGAGGAAACCGCAGAGGGAGTTGCACAGCGTCAGTGAGTTCGGCACGTACTTGAGCCACTTGTTGGCCTGGAGCATATCCCGGAAACGCCTTTTCATTTCGCACTCTCCTGCCGGATTGCGGCGACGACCGTTTCGCCGCCGCGGACCTTGTCGCCGATGCCGACCTTGATATCGAACCGGTCGACCGGGAGATAGAGCTCGGTCCGCGAACCGAATTTGATCATGCCGTAGACTTCGCCGCGCCTGAGCGTGCGGCCCGGATCGACCGGGCAGACGATCTTGCGGGCGATCTTGCCGGAGATCTGCCGGATCGCCAGCGGGAAACGCACGTCCCCGGCCTTCGCGGTTCCGGCGATGGTCATCGCCTCGTTGCGGACGGCGCACTCCGGATGGCGCGCGTCGAGGAATTCGCCTTCCCGGTAATATTTGCTCTCGACCTCAAGCTCGGCCGGCGTCCGGTTCACATGGACGTTCAGCACCGACAGGAAGATGCCGATGCGGACCGCCCTGCCGTTGAACGGCGGGAAGTTGAAATCCTCCACCTCGCCGATGTCGCGCACAACGCCGTCCGCAGGGCTGGCGAGCTGCCGCGGGTCCTCCGGAAGCCGGCGGGACGGATTGCGGAAGAAGGCGGCGAGCGCCAGAAAAAGGACAACGACCACCACGCCGACACCCGCGCCCCAGCCCGGATGCCCCGCCGCGCCGAGCCAGCAGCAGCCGGCCAGCAGCACGACCGCCGCAACTAGGCCGACGCCCCACTCCCTGATTCCGTATTTCGTCAATGTCATCATATCGTCACCGGCTCCGTTTCCCAAATAATGTTACGTTTTCCACATTCTATAATATAGTCGGCCCGAAAGCGATTTACAACTTTCCGGGCGCCTCTTTTGCGCGTCTTTCGGCCCGGCGGCGGCGGAAACCGGCCACAAGGCGAAGGGTCAGATAATAACCCGGAACCGCCGTCAGGATGCCGAACAGGAGCCCGCCGGCGAAAAACGACAGGATGATCGGCGTCCCAAGCTCCATCAGCGACGCAAGCGTCCTCTCTTCAAGCAGCCCGTGGAGCTTCTCGACCAGCACCGCCCAGCGGAACGGCCGGAAGATCAGAAAACCGCCGATGTAGCACTGCAGCGGATAGATCACCAGCACCGTCGCATAGTTGCTGATGAAAGTCAGCACGACCGCCGGAATTTTCGCCCCCTTCAGCAGGAACGCAAGCGGCACCGCCGCCGCGATCTGGAAACCGATCGGGATGGCGAATCCGATAAAAATGCCGAGCGCGGCTCCGCGCGCAATATATTCCGGCGACCCGCTGTTGCGCATCACCTTCAGATAGTAGTATTTCACGATCCGGCGGCTTCGATTCAGCCAGCCGGATTTCCGCTGTGTCTCCGTCACTGTCACTATTCCCGGGATTCAAAATAACCAAACCTGTACACTATAACGGCGAATTCGGAAAAATGCAACCGTTCCACGGCTTTACTTTTCAGCTTTCTTGTGGTATTTTATGCAAAACCGTTACCGCCGTTTGCGCGGCAGAGGAGGAAATTCACGATGGAAACAGCACCCCGCTCCCTGCGGCTTCAGATTGTTGTGGCCGGACGCACGAATTCCGGCAAATCCAGTTTCCTGAACCTGATCTCCGGGCAGGATGTGGCGATCACGTCCCCGGTCCCCGGAACCACCACCGACGTCGTCGAGAAGGCGATGGAGCTGCGCCCGCTCGGGCCGGTCCTCTTTCTCGACACGGCGGGAATCGACGACCGGACCGTCCTCGGAGACCGCCGGGTCGAGCGTTCCGGGCGCGCCTTCGACCGCGCCGACGTGATCCTGCTCGTGACCGAAGCCGGCGTATGGGGCGAGCCCGAAGAACGGTTGCTCGAGGCCGCCCGCGACCGCAAAGTCAGCCTGATTCCGGTCATCAACAAAACCGATCTCGCCGAACCCTCTCCGGAATTCATCGCAAAGCTCCGGGAGGCGACCGGCTTCGAACCGCTCCGCGTATCGGCTGCCGGCGGCGACGCCGAGCGCGAACGCATCCTGCCGCAGCTCAAGGACGCGCTGCTGGCAGGGTGCCCCGACGACTTCCTCGAACCGCCGCCGCTGCTCGGCGACCTCGTGAAGCCCGGGAACACGGTCATCCTGATCGTTCCGGTCGATATCCAGGCTCCGAAGGGGCGGCTGATCCTGCCGCAGGTGCAGGCGGTCCGCGACGCACTCGACTCCGACGCGCTCTGTTACGTCGTCAAGGAAAGCGACTACAGGCGTGCGCTCGGCAACCTGCGCGAAAAACCGGCGCTCGTCGTCTGCGACTCGCAGGTCGTCGATCTCATGGTGCGCGAAACGCCGCCGGATATCGCCTGCACGACGTTCTCGATCCTCTTCGCGCGGCTGAAGGGCGATATGCCGCTGCTGGCCGGCGGCGCCGGAGCGATCCGCTTCCTGAAGCCGGGCGACCGGGTCTTTATCGCCGAAGCCTGCACGCACCATTCAAGCGAGGATGACATCGGGCGGGTCAAGATTCCGCGCTGGCTCGCGAATACGGCCGGAGGCGCGCTCGACGTCACGGTCGGCGCCGGACGCGATTACCCGCAGGACCTGTCGAGCTACAAACTGGTGGTCCACTGCGGCAGCTGCATGCTGAACCGGCGCGAAACGCTGCGCCGCATCGAACTCGCCCGCCGGGCCGGAGTTCCGATCACCAATTACGGCATGGCGATTTCGGCCTGTCACGGCGTGCTCGAACGGGTGCTCTCCCCGTTTCCCGAAGCGCTGGCCGCATTCCGGGACGGGGGCGTCGCCGAGTGAAGCGGCCGTGGGACGGTTCGCTCGACGTCCTGCGGGCCGGGGCCGCCGTCCTCGTCGTGCTGCTGCACTGTTCCGGCTCGCTCCGGCCGCTTGCCGAATTCGGGCCGGAGTGGTGGGGAACCGCGCTGCTGCAGGCATTCACGCGTTCGGCGGTGCCGCTCTTCGTCATGATTTCGGGGGCGCTCCTGATCGGGCCGGAGACGGAGAACCTCGCGGCGTTTTACCGCCGCCGGGCCTCCCGCATTCTGGTCCCGCTCATATTCTGGATGCTGTTCTATCAGCTCATTTCGACCAGGGGGCTCTCCGGCCGCATCGTCGCAACCATTTACGGCGGAACGCCCTACCCGCACCTCTGGTATCTCTATATGCTGCTCTGCCTCTATTTCGTGCTGCCGGCAGTTTCAGCAGCGTACCGTTCGATGAACCGGGGATGGCTCGTCCTGCTGTCTCTGGGACTGATCGGCTCGACATTCCTGAGTTACGCGTACAATCTCCTGGTGTTCCACCGTTTCCCGGTGCTGTTCTTCCCGCTCAAAACCATTCCGTTCATCGGCTATGCGCTGATCGGCAAAGTGTTGTACGACGCCCTGCCGCGCACCCGCAGTTCCGCGCCGTTCTGGCTGGCCGGCGCGATATGCGTCGCGGCATACCCGCCGCTGGCCGCGGCATGCCGGAGCACAACCGGATTCGGCAGTTATGCGCTCTGGCAGACTCCGGCCAGCCCGCTGGTCCTGCTCGAGTCGACCGCGTTTTTCAGTGCGGTGCTCCTGCTTCCCGCGGCGCGACGGCTCGGACTGACGCGCGGTTTTCGCCTGCTCGGCCAGCTCAGCTTCGGGGTTTACCTGATACACCCGTTCCTGATCTGGCTCCTGAAACAGTGCTGGAAAACCGCTCCGCTCTGGTATGCCGGACCGGTCCTGCTCCTGTCGCTGGCGGCGGCGTTCGGCATCAGCCGCGTGCCGGGAGTGCGGAAAATCATCGGTCTCTGACCTGGGCTCAGCAGCAGTGGACGAGCCCGTGAAGCGGCCGGCCGCAGGCGAGCGCCTGTTCAGCCGCTTCAAGCGGCAGCCCGAAGAGCGGAATGCCGCGGTCGACCGTATGCCGATAGATCTTCTCCATATCGTTGCACTCAGGCTGCGAAAGCTGAATGCCGGTCAGCTCCGGCACCCCGGCGAGAAGGTCGATGTAGTGGTCCCCCCGGCCGCAGAAGTGGACCACGCCGCCGCCGTACCGCTCCAGCAGCGCGCGGTCGAAGGGAAGAACGAATTCCGCATACATGTCGGGAGAGAGATTCATCGCCGAATCGTCGCGCAACACGATTTTGCCGCAGTGCCCCCAGCCCCAGTGGCAGCGGAAGCGGTCCGACAGCGGCGGGAATTCACGCTCCCAGCGATCCATGAACTCGCGGTAAGCTGCGGTAATCAGCTCGAAAAACGCCCGGATCAGGGCGGGATCGTCATAGAATTCCATAAAAATACCGCTGCCCCAGACCACCTCCGCGACATCCGCCGTCCCCTGCAGATCGGGGTGGTAGAGCCGGACATACTCCCGCAGTTTCGGATACGGCTCGAGCCGCGCCCGGAAAAAGGCGGCCGTGTCGAACACCTTCGGCGCCAGCCCGCGGTCGAGCGGCGGAACACCGGCATCGACAAGCCGGCGGATTCCGTCTCTCCCGTCGGCGAGCGGCATGGAGGTCGGCAGCGTATCGCAGTCGTCGTCGAGATAAAACGGTTCGACGCCGAAGAGCGACGGCAGAATGCTCGTGCCGTAATTGCAGCGGATGTTCAGGAGATTGCCGCTGCCGGCGGCGAGCGTATCCGATACGGACCTGAGTTCGCGCAGCAGAAGCAGTTCCGGGTCTCTCAGCGCATGGTTGATGAGGATGGAGGGCCACTCCAGGCGGGCGGGCGCGGCCGCACGCCGCCGCGGACGAAAAATTCCTCCGTCGAACCGGCGGTCGAGAAAGCGATTCCACTCCGCTTCGAGCGCCTCTTCCGTCTGCGGGTCAAGCCGGTTCTCCAGCTCTTCGAGAAAGGGTTCGATCATGACTGCCCTCCGGGCACAGCCTTCAGGATCTCATCCCAGTCGCCGGTCTGGCGGCTGGTTTCCCCGGGCCGCAGCACGAGGAATTCGCCGGCGGGCCAGTCGCCGTCGAGCAACATGCGGATCAGCCGGATATCGCCGTCGAGCCGGCGGAACGGCCGCCCCTCCTCCTCCGCCCTGGCGCGGCACTTCCCGAGCGCTTCGGCGCAGGGAATTTCCGGCATCGAAATAAAGCAGACCGGCTGGTACTCCCCGTCGAGCTTCGGGTGCATCGCCTCGTAGATATAGCGGGCGTTGTCCTCGCCGTACTGCTCGACCAAAGCGGCATAGCTGTCGCCGAACATCATTTCGCCGTCCGCAAAGTAGTATTCCCCGTGTTCGATATAGCCGACCGAGCTGAACGGCGTGCTCGGCATGTCGCGGAACAGCTCCTCGAACCGTTTCCGGCTGCCGAGCAGGATGCCGCAGCAGTCGTGGCTGCGCGGCAGGACAACCGGGCGGTTCCGGGCCGCCAGCCCGTCGGTTGCGCGGCCGCAGAGCCCGTAGCCGAGCAGGACCGCATCGCATCCTTCCGCCGCATCGATCCGCTGCTGAAGCATTTCGCGCAGCTTCGACGGGCGGGCGTGCTCGCCGAGCTCGAGAAACTCGATTTCGCATTCGTGTTTCGTCCGAGCGGCGGCGTACTCGATTTCGCGCTTGAACACATTGCAGGAGATCAGCTTGAATTTCATGGCAATAACAAAGCCCCGATAAAATTGTCCTCGAATTCCGGCAGCAGATTAAGCGGAATGTCCTCCGGCTCGTCGATCAGGCGCTCGAGCTGCGCCAGCCGCTCCGGCGCAGCCGCCAGCCGCGCGGCCCCGGCCAGGCTCGTATTGCCGACTACCGTGTATTCGCACTCCGGCAGCATGCCGATGCGGACGGCGTGCCCGAGATCGATGTACCGCGCAAAGCCGCCGGCCAGCCAGATCCGGCCGACCGGTTCCCCGCAATGCTCCGCCAGCGTCTGGATTCCGGCGAATACGGCGGCCTTGGCCTTCAGCAGCTGGGCGATTTCCCACTCGTGGATCGCCAGCCCCGGCGCAACCGGGAACGATTTCGCGGCCGGTTCGAGCCTGCCGAACTCATTGAGCCTGCCGCCTTCGCGCATGACCGCCAGAAAATCGATGAGCGCAGAGCCGCAGAGCCCGACCGGATCGACTCCGCCGAGCACGGACCAGCTCCCGTCCGCAAACCAGTGGTCGATCGCACCGGGCGCGGCGCGGCAGCCGCACTCGATGCCGGCCCCTTCAAAAGCCGGACCGGCCGCGGCGGCCGTGGAGTACAATTTCTCCCGCGTGCGAAAGATGATTTCGCAGTTCGTGCCGATATCGACGAGCATCTCGCCGGGCTTGAGCCCGACTTCGGCGATACCGGATGTCAGGTCGCCGCCGACATAACCGGCAATGGCCGGAACGGTCAGCAGACCGGCATCGCATTCAATGCCGAGCTCCCGCGCATCGCAGACCGGAAAAATGCGCTGCGGCGGCGTGAACGGCATGATGCCGATCGGCGTCGGGTCGATTCCGTGCAGCAGCAGACTCATAACCGTATTGCCCGATACGGCGATGCGGCTCACGCCGTCGCAGCCGAGTTCGCCGAGCAGGACGTTGATGTCGGCGACGGCGGCGGCCTGCAGCTCCCGCACTCCCTCCGCGGTGCCCGCATGGTTGATCCGGGTCACGACATTGTCGCCGAACCGGTTCTGGCTGTTGAAGCAGCCGGAGCGCGCGACGACTTCGCCGTTCCGGATTTTCACCGCCGCGACCGTCGTGGTGCCGAGATCGATGCCGATCACGGTTTCGGCGCGGACCGGCAGCGGAGATGCGCTCCATTCGACCGTGCTCTTCGCGTCGCCGCGCGCGAGCGAGAGTTCCGGGACTTCGACCTCGCCCGTCTCTCCCGCCAGCGTTGTCCGGCATGCGTTGACCGCCATCGGCTCACCGGCGATATCGACCGTCTTTCCGTTGACCAGCCAGGAACCGGCGGTCAGCAGCACCCGGCATCGGCCGCAGGTCCCTTTGCCGCCGCAGCGCAGGTCGAGCGGGAAACCGGCGGCGGCGAGAAGGGAGGTCAAGCGGCCCTCCCCGCCGCGGCGGACCGTCACCTTCATCAGCAGGCCATCAGGGAATCGACCAGCTTCACGGCGCCGTTCGCGTCGTCGCTGTAACCGTCGGCGCCGATTTCGTCGGCGTAGGCCTGCGTCACCGGCGCACCGCCGATGATGACCTTCACGCCCTTGCCTTTGAAGTGCTCGACGACATCCTTCATATAAGGCATGGTCGTGGTCAGCAGCGAGCTGCAGCCGATGATCTGGGCGCCCTTGCCGACCGCGTCCTCGTACTTCGCGATATCGCAGTTGACGCCGAGATCCATCACCTCGTAACCGGCCCCCTTCAGCATGATGCCGACGAGGTTCTTGCCGATATCGTGCAAGTCGCCCTTGACCGTGCCGATCGCGACCTTGCCGAGCGACTTGCGGCCGCTGGCGGCGATGAGCGGCTCGAGGAGCGCGAGCCCGGCCTGCATGGCGCGGGCGGCGATCAGCAGCTCCGGCACATACGCCTCGTTGCGCGAGAACTTGTCGCCGATTTCGCGCATGGCCGGAATCATCCCCCGGTCGAGGATCGCATTGATGTCCTCTTTCCCGTCGATCGCGGCCTGGACCATCGCGGTGACCTTGTTGCGGTCGCCCTTGATGACCGCCGCCTTCAATGCTTCGAAGTCAGTCATGGTGAATTCTCCTGTATGTTGTTATCGGTATGTTCCGAGTTTCAATCCGACATCCTGGAAATAGCGGTAGGTATCGTATTCGGCCGATTCCGGGATGGAGTGGTCCGAATGAAGAATAAAGCCGTTGTTCCGCATGACGGCCGGTATCTTGCTTTCGAGCTCGCGCCGGATGCCGTCACGGTCGTTGGCAGCCACCGGGCGCACGTCGAGCCCGCCCATCAGGGCGATCTTTTCGCCGTAGTCGCGGCTGATCCGCAGCAGGTCCATGCCGGCCTTGACCTCCATCGCCTGCAGGCAGTCGATGCCGGCTTCGACCATGCCCGGCAGCAGCGGCTCGACAAAACCGCATGAGTGCATGATGACCGGCAGGCCGTGCGCGTGCGCGAAATCGATGGTCCTCCTGTGGAACGGCATGACCAGTTCGCGGTACATCTCAGGCGACATGAACGGACGGTTCTTGAACCCCATGTCCTCGAAAAACCAGACTCCGTCCGGCAGCCCCTCGCGTTCGAACAATATCTCCCACATGCCGATGCACATGTCGGCATAGGTTCTGCCCATATCGAGCACCCACTCCGGATCGAGCGCCATGCCCATCAGGTAGTTTTCGTGCCCGCAAAGCGGGTGGATCGATTCGAAGATGTTGACGCCGGCCCAGCAGAAGAAGCGCCCCTGCTCCTCGCAGATCCGGCGGGTGCGCCGGTAGCCCTCGAAATCGATGCGGTCCGGCGACGGGGTCAGAAACGGTTTGGCGAACTCCTCCCAGCCGGCGCGATCCGCGACGCGGTAGCCGATGTGTTCGGGTGTGCTGTCGTGCGTCTTGTACCGCCGCAGGGTCGCGCCGTTGCCGTCGAGATACGTGCAGGTGTCTTCGTCCTCCGCGACGAGCTCGTCCCGTTTATGCGGCTCCACCTTGAGGTTGAAGCTCCAGGAGAGGTCGATGTCGAGATTGAAGTGTTCGGATGCGGAAACTCCCGCCGGCATTTTCCCGGCTTCGACCCAGTTGCGAATCGTGAAGTTCCAGAACTGCTCCATCACCGCAATGCGGTCCACGGGCAAATGCCGCAGCTGGCGGCACACCCGTTCCTTTCCGGTCAATGGTTCCATGGCTTTCCTGTTCCCGGTTGTTTACGGCGCCTGAAAAACGCTTTCTTATATTTTACCCTGAAATAATGGCTTATTCTTCTTTTCTTTTGAAAACTTTTGCTCTATATTAATCTATCATGAGACCAATCACACTCGAACTCGACAATTTCATCAATCCGGCGGTGGGGGCCGAAGTTTCGTTCCACTCGATTTCGTGGAATGCGGGGCGGAAACAGTCTTCGATCCCGAGCGGCGGCAATCTGCACTATCACTCGCTGCCGTCGGGAGGGACGGTGGAGCACTCCCACGAGTTCGGCGAGCTGATCCTGATCCTCTCCGGATCGATCGTCCACCGGGTCAACGGCGAACGGCAGCTGCTCGAAGCGAACTCGATCGCCTTCGTGCGGCCGGACGACCGCCACGGCTTCCTGCCGGCGCCGGACGCCCCGAACTGCGAGCTTCTTTTGCTCTCGTTTCACCTCGAATTTTTCGTAACGATCAGCCGCTACCTCGAGGACGACGGCTTTCTGCACCGCTATACCGAAGGGGTCCTGCCCGCCGTGTTCCGGCTGCCGGAGAGCCGGATGAACGAGCTGTCGCTCCAGCTGCTGAACCTGAACAGCCGGAACTCGACCCCGGCGGTGCGGAAGATCCGCTTCAAGGTGATTCTGGTCGAGCTGTTCACGCGCTTCTTTCTCGCGCCGGACAATGCGGAACATGCGTCGCGGGCGCCGGAGTGGCTCGACACGCTCTGCGAACTTATGCGGAAGCCGGAAAACTTCATTCCGGGACTGCACCGCATGCAGCAGCTCTCCGGCTACACGCCGGAGCATCTCTGCAAGGTGTTCCGGAAGTATCTCGACAAATCGCCGACCGAATATGTGAACGAACTGCGGATCAACCACGCCGCCCGGCTGCTGGCCGACACGGACGAACCGATCGCTTCGATCTCGTACCGGCTCAACTTCCAGAGCCTGAGCCGGTTCTACCACCTGTTCCGGAAACAGTACGCCTGCACCCCGGCCGAATACCGGAGGCGGGCGCTGTCGGCGAAACGCCTGCTCTGAAGGCAGCAGCCTATTTCGAATGCGAGACGACCTCGCCCGGAACGGTCATGCTGTTCTCGGAGAGGCTGCGGCCCGGATAGATCGCGGTGTGAATTCCGGTGTGGACGTTTTCACCGATGATCGCGCCGAACTTCCGGCGGCCGGTGTCCACGAACGCCTGGTTCTCCAGCCAGCGGTGGTTGCGGCCGTCGTGGCGCAGGTTCGAGATGATCGTCCCGGCCCCGAAGTTGACCCGGTCGCAGATGACCGAATCGCCCGCATAGCTCAAATGCCCGACGCTGACCTTGTCGCCGAGCAGCGAATTCTTGATTTCGACCGCCTGGCCGATATGACAGCGGTCGCCGACCGAGGTGTTGCCGCGGATGTAGCAGTTCGGCCCGATCTTGCAGTCCTCGCCGATGACGACGTTGCCCTCGATGTAGACGCCCGGCAGAATCACGCTGCCGCGACCGAGATGCACAAAGCCGTCGAACGTCGCACCGGCGCGGACGGTTCCCTCGATGCGGTTCCCGGTCAGCGCCCCGACCAGCTGCTCATTCAGTGCGAGCAGGTCCCATGGGTGGCGAATCCGGAACGAATCGGCGTCGATCGGAATCTGCCCCGGCGCTCCCGATACGCCGGGGATGCAGAGCTCCATGACCGTCGCGCCGTCGGAGGGGTCGACGACCGCGCAGTTGCCGGAGCCGAGCGCGACGAGCGCCGCAAACGCCGGGGACGGCAGAAAATCGGCCCGGCAGGTCAGCTTCCGGTCAGCCGGGAGCTCGGGGAAACGCTCCAGAATCAGGTCGCGCACCAGCTTCCCGGCCACCTTGATCGAACCGGCTTCGCGCGTGATCGGCCAGAGGCCGGGAACTTTGACGGGAATAATTTCAACGGACATGGCAAACCTCCTCGCTGGACAATGATCGTTTGGGACAATATACCACAAGAAAGGGGCCGTTGCAAACCGTCACTGCCGGTTCGGCGTCCATTTCCACGCATCGATATCGTAACCGGAGGCGAGCCGCCTGCGCAGATTGCCGTCGACGGCGGTGAAGAAGCTGAGCCCGGTGACCGATTCCACCGTATCGACCGAAACCGCGAACTCGTACAGCTTCCGGTCGCTTCCGGCGTTCGGGAGAATGAAGCCGATCATGGCCGGCGGCTTCGCCTTCGGCGCGTAGACGACCTTGTAGCAGGCCTGCGGCACCGCGACGTTATTGCGCCCGATCACCTTGTTTGAACGGGCGAACACCGGCCCGGTGACGACATGGATTTCACCGTGATCGACCGCCCAGTCGCGCACCTTCTCTTCGAGCTTCTTCCAGATGCCGCGGTTGAATTCGGGCTGCTGCGGGGACATATTCGAGTAGTAAAAGCTCTCCGACATCGCCTTCCGCGCCCAGCCCATATCGGCGGCGGGGGCGAGATGGCCGCGGTCGAAGCCGCTCTTCGCATAATCCTCGGCCCGGGCCGAGCCGGTCGAAATGTAGGGATCGACCCGAAAGTCGTCGGTCCGGGAAACGGTTTTCTCGAGCACTTCCTCCGCAGTCAGCGTGTAGGCGACCCAGAGCGGCTGCTCATACTGCTCGGAGTAGCCGAGCGCATAGCCTCGCCGGTCGATGACGGCGTCGGTCATACCCGGCACGCCGAGCGACAGATTATCGTACGGGGAGTTGAGCGCATCCTCCGGCGTTCTGATCGAAATGGTCGGGTCCGGCACCATCAGGAGCCGGTCCTTCAGGAAATACGCCTGCGCCCGGAGCTGCTGGTAGTACGGCAGGCTGTCGGCGTACTTCTCCCCGATCTGCCAGAGACCGGCACCGGTCGCGGCCGTCAGGAAGGCCAGAAAGCTGAACAGCTTCAGCAGCGGATGCTTCCGCTTCGGCGCCTTTTTTCCGGCCGAAGCGGCCTTCTTTCGCGGCGCGGCGCCGGATTTCCCGGCCGCCGCGCGTTTTCGTGTCGCCATGCCGCCGGTCCCTTACTTCACGACGGGACGATGCAGCGGCAGCTTCCAGAGTTCGGCCATCGTGCTCGGGATCGCGATGTTCTCGATGACGCCCGAGAACCGGTCGGAACCGGGACCGAAGGCGAAAACCGGCACAGGGGCCCCGGTGTGGCTCTGCGTCGTGTAGTGGATGAACGGCCGCTGCGGGTCGCGGTAATTCGGGGCGCAGTAAAGGCCGCCGGTCTCATGGTCGGCCGTCACCACAATCAGCGTGTCGCTGTTCCGCTTTGCGAAATCGAGCGCGGCCCTGACCGTGAAATCGACCATGAGGGGACCGTTCGCACTGAGCTCGGGGTTGTTGCCGTGGCCGCCGTAGTCCGGAAAATGCCCCTCGATCATGATGAAGAATCCCTTCGGGTTGGCCGAAAGCCGTTCGAACGCCTCGGCGGCAATCTGCGAAAGCAGCTTCGTATCCTGCTGCCAGCCGTCGATGAAGCCGAAAACCGGAAGCTTCTCCGCATTGCGGAAGCTGTCGAGGCTGTCGATCCGGATATATCCCTTCCCGATGAACTCGTCGACGATGCTGCGCCCGTCCTTGCGGCTGCCCTTTTCAGCCTCGGGCAGATACGCCCTGATGCCGTTCCCGATCAGAAGCTGATAGTTCGTGCCGAGCTGGTCGGCAGCGATTTCGGACGCCATGCCGCGGCTCGGGACGTGGGCGGAAAAAGCAGCCGGAGTCGCACCGGTCAGCGAATCGGTCGTGATGATGCCGACCGAACGGCCGGAGTCGCGCGCCTCTTCCGCGATGGAACGGAGCGCCTCCTTCTCCGGCGTCATGCCGACAAAGCCGTTGTTGGTTTTGTATCCGCTCGAAAGCGCGGTTCCGCTCGCGGCCGAGTCGGTCACCGGGCTGTTGGCGGAATAAGTCAGCGCCATGCCGTTCACCGGCAGCTGCTCCATGACCAGCGACTGCGGTCTGGCGTGGGCGTGGAGCCCGGCGAACTTGACCGCCCCCTGCCCCATGCCGTCGCCGATGATGAAGATGATGTTCTTCGGCGTGCCGGTGCGCGGATATTCCGCAAGTTCGGCCGCATCGACCGGCTCCGGCGCCGGATAGGTGCCGCGCAGCTCTTTCTTCACGTAGATCGGCTTCAGGGAGACCGCATCGCCGATCGAGGCGGCCGCGACCATCCAGACCGCGTCTTCCCCGGCATCGAACCGGACCGCTTTCACCGGCTTTTCATCGAGGTCGAACCGCGAGCCGTACAGCGAAACCTGGGAGTTGTTGTTGTAGACGCTCCAGATCCGGACCGCGTTTTTTTCGCCGGCGTTGCTCCACCAGTCGGCGACGTCGCGGCCGGCGCGGATGCGGAACTCTTTCGTCCTGCCGTCCGCATACTCGACGGTCAGCCGGCCGACCAGATTCTTCTTCGGGTTCAGCCAGGCCCCGGCATGCAGCAGATAAAGCTTCCTGCCGGAGAGCGGCTCGGAAAGTTCGACCCGCGCCTGCTTCGGCAGGTAGTTCCGGTTTTCGGCGGCGGCAAGCACGATGCAGGATTTTCCGCCGCTCCTGCCGTCGTCGAGAATGGAGAACGGAACGCCGCCCAGCGTCTGCACGCCGGATTTCAGCAGCCGCAGGTCATTGGCCCCCTGGTCGGTCCAGCCGCCTCTGCGGTCGTCGGCCGTCTCATCGGCAAATGCGGAATTGGCGCCCGACGAGAGATCGAGCGGCCGGATGTCCGCCGCGGGGAGCCTTCCGGCCAGCAGGGCGGCGAAGAGAACGAGTGTAAAAATGCGCATGTCGAACCTTCTTCCTGTTTACTGTTTTTACAAGTGCATTGGGAAAGTATAACACAGGTCCATTTCAAAATCCAATCCGTTCCCGGAATTTTTCTCCGGAAAATTTCATAAAAAGCGCCGGAATGCTCTTTGCCGGTCCGATTCAGAACGTTTTCCCGCATTCCCCGCTTGAAATACGGCCGTTTTTGTGGCATATTATAAAGTTTAAGTTTACATAAAAGAAAAAACCGGAGGCAGGGACGGTGCGTTCCCGCGGGAGGTTTGCAACGGTAATCGATTATTGAGAAGGAGGATTCCCACATGAACGAGAGTCCCGAATTTGTGACGCTTCAGATCGAAGACAAAATGGTGCGGCTGCCGGTCGTGGTCGGCTCCGAGGGCGAAAAGGCGATCGACATCGCGAATCTGCGCCGGGAAACCGGTTATGTCACACTCGACCCGAGTTTTATGAACACAGCGGCCTGCTACAGCCAGATCACGTATATCGACGGGGAAAAAGGCATTCTGCGCTATCGCGGCATTCCGATCGAGGATCTGGTCAAGAAAACCATGTTCGTCGAGGTCGCGTACCTGCTCGTTCACGGGGAACTGCCGACCGAGGATGAACGTCAGAAATTCTCCGAACTCCTGAACGTGAATTCGATGCTGCACGAGGATATGCGCCATTTCTTCGACCACTTTCCGGCCGGAGCGCACCCGATGCACATCCTCTCGACGATGATCAACGCCCTGGCGGCCTTCTATCCGAACGTGGACCTCAAATCGATGGCCGACGACATCGACGTGTCGACCGCGCGGCTGATCTCGATCGTCCGCACCATGGCGGCGTTCGCCTACAAGAAGTCGATCGGCGACCCGGTGGTCTACCCGCGGCACGACCTTTCGTACTGCGCGAACTTCCTGAACATGATGTTCGACTCGCCGGTGAAGCCGTACCAGATCCACCCCGAAGCGGTGCGGATTCTGAACATTCTCTTCATCCTGCACGCCGATCACGAACAGAACTGTTCGACGACGACCGTCCGCACGGTCGGCAGCGCGCAGGTGAACTTGTACGCAACGATCTCGGCCGGTATTTCGGCGCTTTCCGGTCCGCTGCACGGCGGCGCGAACCAGGAAGTCATCGAAATGCTGAAGCTGATCCAGGCCGACGGCAACGTCCGCAAATTCATCGACATGGCGAAAGACCGCAACAACCCGTTCCGGCTGATGGGCTTCGGGCACCGGGTCTACAAAACCTACGATCCGCGCGCCGCGATCATCAAGAAGGAGTGCCATGCCTACCTCGAAAAGACGAATTACAGCGATCCGCTGCTCGATGTGGCGCGCCAGGTCGAAGAGGTCGCTCTGACCGATCCGTATTTCATCGAGCGGAACCTCTACCCGAACGTCGATTTCTACACCGGAATCCTCTATCGGGCTCTCGGCATCCCCGAGAACATGTTCACGGTGATGTTCGCCCTCGCCCGCCTGCCGGGCTGGGTCGCGCACTGGAAGGAGATGATCGGCGGAACGACGAAAATCGTGCGGCCGCGCCAGGTCTATATCGGCAAGACCCCGGCGGAGACCGCCGAAGTCCTGGCCCGGCGCGAACTGCTGAACTGATCCGCGCCGCGCCAGACAAACCCGATAAAAATAACCGGAGGGGGCGAAATGCTTCCTCCGGTTTTTTATCGTCTTCCGGCACGGCCGGAAACGGGCCTCCCGGCCATCCGGCCGGGAGGCGATGCGGGTCAGAGCTGGCGGGCCAGCTTCTCCACCCGTTCCTGAACGGCAAAGGGCATCAGGCAGAAGCCGAACCGGTGCGTGCCGGAGTGAATCCGGTAACGGGGCCGGGTGTCTTCACCGCAGCTGTGAGTGCCGAGTCCGCGCTGACCGAGATCGAGGTTGAAGCAGGTTTCGGGCCGCGCTTCGAGCTCGTTCGTATGGTTCGCCGCCAGGAAGTCCGCCGGAGTGAAATGAAGTGCCGAGCACTCCATCCCCTGCGGCGCGACGGCGAGCAGTCCGGCGACGCCGTTGTCGACGGCCGCAAAGCGAACGGCGGTGTGATTGCCGCACTCCTGCGGCAGAATATACGGCACATACTGTTCCGTCACGGTCTGTCTGTAGAGCGACACGAGGCTTCCGGCACGGCGGTCGCAGTAGTTTTCGTGCGGACCGTTGCCGAAAAACGTGAAGTTCTCGAAACCGGCCGGCAGGGCGATGCTCCAGCCGAGGCGCGGCAGGTCGTCGAGTTCGGGCGGCACATCGAATTCGAGATTGACGGCGAGCGCTCCGGTCTCGAGCAGCGCGAGCGAACGCTTCACGGTCAGTTTCGCCTTGTTCTTCGCGGTATAGACGGCGGCGGATTCGGCCGTAAAGACGCCGTTCTCCATCCGGAATTCCGCAGGGGAGGACTCCGCTTCGAGTCCGTCAAGCCCGTAGACCTCAAGCCAGCGGAAGCCGACCTTGCGCTCATCGGTATGGATGAAGCAGCGGATCGCGTCGTTGTCGGTCGCGCCGCGCAGGAACTGCTCGGCCGGCGCGGCCGCCAGCAGTTCAACGCCGCGGAACTTCCATGACTCGGGAACGCCGGCGGCGCCGAAAACGAGAACCGAATCGCCGACGGCGACCGTATCGCCGGAGCGTTCGAGCTTCGCAGCCGGCAGAGCCGAAGCCGCTCCTGCCGGAGGCGGCAGCTCGAGCTTGAACTGCTCATGCCCGACCTCGAAACCGGCCTCCGCCCAGGGCGCAGCCGATTTCTGCGCGGCAGTGAAGATGATGAACGCCTCCTGGTTGCGGCCGAGCTCCGGCAGATGCCACGGCACCGTGAAGCGGGCCTGCGACTGCGGCATAACGGACGGCAGTTCGAGCGTCCCCCGGTCGACGACCTCGCCGTCCACCTCGATGCGGTACGAGAAGGCGAGTTCGTCCAGCGTCTTGAAATAGTGATAGTTCACCAGCTCGAACACTCCGGCCGACAGCTCCGCGGCGCGGATCGTGAACGGCTTGGCGAGATATTTGAATTCGAACATCGACGGGTGCGGCACGCGGTCCGGCCAGATCATGCCGTTGCAGCAGAAATCGAAGTCGTTCGGAAAATCGCCGAAATCGCCGCCGTAGGCGTAGAATTTCCGCCCCTTCGCATCGCTCTTTTCGATGCCCTGGTCGACCCAGTCCCAGATGAAGCCCCCCTGCATGCGGCGCTCGCGGCGGAACAACTCGAAATAGTGGACGAGCGACCCGTTGCTGTTGCCCATCGCATGCGTGTATTCGCACATGATGAACGGGCGCGGATCGTTGTGGGCCAGATACTGGTCGATCGAATCGAACGACGCATACATCGGGCAGATCGAGTCGCTGATTTCGGCGTTGAGCCCTTCGAGCGTCGCCCACGCGCCCCACTCTTCTCCTTCGCGCTCCCAGATATGCCTGCGCATGGCGCCTTCATAGTGAACGAGGCGGGTCGGGTCGTAGCGGCGAATCCAGCCGGCCATCGCGCCGAAGTTAGCCCCCATGCCGGATTCGTTGCCGAGCGACCACTCGAAAACGCACGGATGGTTCTTGTCGCGGACGACCATGCGCGTCACCCGCTCCATCATGGCCGGCAGCCATTCGGGGTCGTCGGTGATGAAGTCGTAGAAGGCGTGGCACTCGATGTTCGTCTCGTCGATGACATAGAGTCCGTAGTGGTCGCAGAGCGAGCAGAAACGCGGGTCGTTCGGGTAGTGGCAGGTGCGCACGGCGTTGAAATTGAAGGATTTCATCAGCTCGACGTCGCGGCGCATCAGCTCGAACGGAACGGTTTTGCCGTGAACCGGGTCGAAGTCGTGCCGGTTCACGCCGAAGAATTTGACCGGCTGCCCGTTCACGAGGATGTTGCCGCCCTTAAGCTCGACCGACTTGAAGCCGATGTCGCACCCGGTCGCTTCGACGACTCTCTTTTCCGGATCAAGCAGCGTCACGGTCAGCCGGTACAGATTCGGCGTTTCGGCGGACCAGAGGGCCGGGGCCGGAACGGCGATTTTCCGGAACCCGACCGGAATCCCCTTGTTCACGACGAATTCGACGGTCTCGGGCTCGTCGAACACCATGTTCCCGGCCGAATCGTAGAGGCGGACAACCGCGGTGTAGCCCTCGGGGTGGATCTCGCAGGAAAAACCGGCATCGACCTGAAGCTCGAGAACGCCGTCGGTGTAATCGTTCACGAGCTTCGTCCTGGCGAACACGTCGGCGATGTACTGCGGCGCGGTGTGATACAGATAGACGTCCCGGTAGATGCCGGCCATCCACCAGTGGTCCTGATCCTCGAGGACGCTGCCGTCGGACCAGCGGATCACGATGACGGCGAGCGAGTTTTCGCCGGTGCGGACGAACGGGGTAACGTCGAATTCGGCGCAGGTGCGCGAATCCTTCGACATGCCGACCTCGACGCCGTTCACATAGACGAAGAAGCAGCTTTCGACACCGCTGAAATGCAGCACGAAACGGCGTCCGGCGAGCGATGCGTCAACCTCGAACGTGCGCCGGTAGACACCGGTCGGATTCTCCTTCGGGACGAAGGGAGGCTGGTGCGGCCACGGCATCTGAACGTTCGTATAATGCGGCTTGTCATACCCCTGCATGGTCCAGTTGCCGGGAACGGTGATCCCGTCCCAGCCGGAGTCGTCGAAACGCTCGCCGGTGAACGCCTCCTCGACCTGCTCGGGACAGGCCAGACAGCGGAACTTCCATTCGCCGTTCAGATTCATGATCTGCGGACAGTCGAACGGCTCGAACGACACCTTTTTCGCCTGCTGCTCGTCCGGGAACGGAAACAGCGTGGAGCGGCTGCGCAGACGGTTGATGCTCGTGGCGAGCGGCTTCTCCCAGAGCCGGACCGATTTGCAATCGAACAATTTCATGGTATATTTCCCCATATTTGATTTGTGTGCGTTTATCTATTAAGATAACACGCTTTCTGAGGAATGAAATATGATCTTTGGGGAAGTTGGATATGTTTTCCGGTAATTTCCCGGAGCCGTTCATCGTCTTCCGTACCATCGGCGCCCCGGCCGGCGAACGGTTCGGCGTCGGCGTCATGGACAAGTCCGGGCTGAGCAGCGACTACACCAACCGGGCCCATCCCGGCTACGTGCTCGTGCTGCTGCTCCGCGGGCGCGGCGTCTACCGCACGGCGGAGGGAGACGCATTCGCGCTGGAACCCGGCTCGGTATTCCAGCGCTTCCGGGGCGTGCCGCACACGACCGAGGTCGATCCGTCGAGCAACTGGCTCGAGTGCTTCATCGAACTCGGGGAGTCGGTGGCGGCGCTGCTGGCCAATTACGCCCTGGCCGATCCGGCCGAACCGGTACGGCGCATTTCACCGGTATCCTCGCTCGTCGACCGCTTCACCGGGCTCGGTGAGTCGTTCCGGACCGCCTCCGACGCGGAGCTGCTGCGGCAGCTGCCGTCGATCGTGGAGCTGGCCATGCTCTGTCTCGGGGGAAAGGAGGAGCCGGCGCCGCGCGGCATTCCGCGCGAACTGATCGCGGCGGCCTGCGCGCTGCTCGGCCGCGACTTCCGCCGACCGGTCGACCTCGGGGAGTTCTGCCGCCGAAACGGCTGCGGCTACGAGAACTTCCGCAAACGGTTCAAAGCGGAACTCGGCATCTCGCCGCACCGTTACCGGATCCGGCGCAGGCTCGATGCGGCCTGCGCGCTTCTGATCCGGCCGGAGCTGTCGATCGGCGAGATCGCCGAACGGCTCGGCTACGCGTCGCAGTATGAATTCTCCGCCCAGTTCAAACGCTATATGGGCTGCCCGCCCTCCGGTTACCGCCAGTAAATAAGGAGCGGCGGCGGTCCGGCCGGCTACCGGCAGCTTCCGAGCGGCCGGAAACCGGTCGGCACGAAGATTTCGCGCTCTTCGCCGCCGCCGAGCAATTCGAACGCCGCGCGCATGAGGGCGGAACAGTCCAGCTCGACATGGCTGACGGAGGGAGTGCAGAGCTCCCCGATCCGCGGAACGCTCGTCCCGACCAGCTCGATCTCCCCGGGGATTCCGATCCCCTGCCGCAGCAGATGGTTCAGCAGATAAATCGACGCCTCCCCTGCGCCGACCAGCCACGCCTTCGGCGCGCCGTCCCCCAGAAAAAGCGCCGGCTCCAGCTTGAAATTCGAAAAATCGTCTCCCTCGAACTCACAGACGATCCCCTCGCAGCCGCAGGCGGAACACGCCTCGCGGAAGGACGGGATTTTGTTCGAAATCTCGCCCCGCGCGCCGAGGTAGCCGATGCGGCGATGGCGGGCGGCCAGCCGCGCCACGGCCTCCGCGAAGCCGCGGCGGTAATCGCAATGCACGGCGGGAGTTCCGGGCAGTTTGCGGTCGAAGGTGACGAGCGGAATCCGTTCGCTCCGGATCGTCCGGAACAGCGGATGCTCTTCCGAAAGGCTGCCCGGCAGGAAGATGATGCCGTCAACTCCGGCCGCGAGCAGGTTCTCGAGCGCCTTGAGCTCCTTCTCCTTCGACCACTCGGTCGCGGAGACGATGAGCCGCCTGCCGTTCCTTTCGGCGTTCGCCAGGGCCGTCGCGGTCAGTTCGGAGTAAAAAAGCGAAGCGATGTCACCGACAACCATGCCGATCATGCCGCTGCGCCCCGTGCGCAGACTCCGTGCCGCCGCAGACGGGCGGTAACGCAGCTTTTCGGCGATTTCGATGATCCGCCGCCGGGTCTCCGGCCGCAGGCGTTCGGCCAGCGGCTTCCGGTTCAGCACCAGCGACACGGTCGAGGCATCGACCCCGGCCTCCTTTGCAATATCGGACAACGACGCCCGTTTTCCTTCCGGTTCCACGGCGACCTCCTGTTCCTGTGTTCCTCAATACGGCCGGTTCCGCAATCGTCCGGCGTTATCCATTCCACCTGCCGACGCTGTTCCGGACGATCAGCGCAGTCGGCAGCCAGCTGTTGGCCCGCGGGGAGTGCGGCGCCCGGATCCGGGCCAGAAGCTGGGCGACCGTCTCCGCCGCCAGCGCATCGAGATTCTGATTGATCGTGGTCAGCTCCGGCGTCATCCAGCAGCAGATGTCAGTCAATTCCGAAGTGATCAGCGAAATATCCTCCGGAATCCGGTAGTTGCGCTTCTTCAGCTCATAGGCGGCCTGGAGCGCCACGCTCTCGCCGCAGACGACCAGCGCGGTCGGCTTCTCCGCCAGGACCCGGTCGAGCTCCCGGCAGGAGTCCTCGACGTCGAGGTCGCGGAAATGCCCGATCGGCAGCTCGGGCAGAACACGCGCCGCCGCAAAGGCCCGGTAAGCGCCGATGCGCTCGCGCCCGGCCTGATTTTCGACCCGGTCGACCGTCAGCCCGATCCGGCGGTGCCCGTACGAATAAAGATGCTCGAGCGCCAGCGTGACCCCCTGCCCGTGGTCGGTGTTGACCGAGCTGCTGAAAGCATACTGCTTGTTGACCGTGACGATCGGCATCGAGAGGCGTTCGAACTCCCCGCGGTGCTCCTCGATCTCCGGCTCCGAAAGCAGCAGCAGGACCGCCTTCGTGTAACTGTCATAAAGCTTCGGCAGCTCCTTCACCGGAATCACCTCGGTCAGGAGATTGCGCCGCGTGATCTCGAAGACCGCGGAGGTCAGCAGCCGCTCCGAAAAGCTCGTGCGCCGCTGCGGGCTCGGCGCATCGGCCACGATGATCGCCACGCAGTCGCGCGCCATGACCTGCTGCGGCCGGTAATTCAGCTCACGCGCGGCGGCCAGCACCTTCGTCCGGATCGCCTCGCTGACCCGGGCGCGCCCGGTGAACACGCGCGAAATCGTCGCTTTGGAGACCCCGCACTTCTTCGCAAGCTGATTGATGTCGCTCGCCATGCCCCTGTACCCTTTTAAAGATTGATGGTGTGAAATGTGAAATTCCGGCTTTCGGGAGAATAATCGATCTCGACCATGCTGCCGTTCCGGGTGACCGAGCCGGCGCAGCACTCGCCGCGGCCGGTCGGATCGACCTTCAGATACGGCTTGTGGACGTGCCCGCAGAGCGACAGGTCGATCTCGCGCGATTTCATGAGTTCGAGGATCTTCTTCTGCCCGAACAGCCGATGACGCGTCCGCAGGAGCGGATGCTCCTCGATCATCGGATAGTGCGATACCAGAATGCGCGGCATCGTCTTCGGTTCCGAGCAGACCTTCTCAACCCACGCCGAATCCTGCCGGGAGACGAATCCCCACGAACAGAGCAGGTTCGACGGACGGCTCGTGTTGAGCAGCAGGAATTCAAGCCCGCCGTAAACCCGCGTCAGCGGCAGATCCGTGAAGCGGTAGTCGCCGCGCGACAGATATTCGGTCATCTCCCGCACCGCCGCCACGCACTTCGGGCGCTTCACATAACAGTCGTGGTTGCCGGGCAGATACAGCAGCGGAATCTTCGAATCGCGCAGCGGCGCGAGAATCGGACGGACCTTTTCGAATTCGCCGGGCTGGCCGGAGCTGGTCAGGTCGCCGGTACAGACGGCCAGATCCGGCTTCGCGTCAAGGATATATTCGACCGCACGGGCGAGCTTGGTCAGATCGTGCCGGAACTGCCGCCGGAAGCGGTAGTTGAACACGCCGACCCAGCGTTTGTCGATATAGGCCATCCAGTCCTCGGCGGGACCTCCGGCGTGCGGATCGGAAAAATGGAGGATTTTCATCGGTGTCCCTCCAACTCAGTGAAACAGAATGAACAACGCCGACGCGACGATCAGCGCCGACACGACGACCGCCGCCGCGAGCGGGAGCGACTCCGACACACTGCGGCGGAACGGCTTCTCCGCCGCGGCCGCCCCCGGCAGCGGGCCGCCGGATTTTTCCCGCAGAAACGCCGAAGCCCTTCCGGCGGCGCGATAGTGCGCAAAGCGAAGCTTTTCGAGCTCGCGCCGGGTCTCGGCGGACTCGGCCGGGCCGAGCTGCCGGAACGCCCGGTCGAGCTCCTCCAGCGCGGCGGCGAACCGCTGAAGCTCTTCGAGCCGGCGCGTTTCGACTTCCAGCGAGGCGGCGGCGGCGGCGCGGTCGCGTTCGAGATACCCCTCAAATTCGCGCTTCTGCCGCAGGAAATCGTCATCGCCGCCGGAGGCGGAACGCATCGGCTGCCGGGCGGAGAGCCTCGGCTTCTCCGGCTCCGGTTCGCGGACGGCGGGCGGAACGGCTCCGGAAACCGCCGCCTTCGCCGCATTCTCCTTGAGCCGGTCGCGCATATGGACCAGATTGTCGCTGATAAAATCGTTTTTCGGCATGCTGCGCCCTCCCCGCGTCTGTATTGCGTTCGCCGTATCCAGTCCGGTAATATACCCCCCAACTCCGGATTGTGCAAGAAATTCACCCGCTTCGAGTTGCAAAAAACGCAAAACAGCTCTATGTTACCCGCAGGAAAGGAAGGGTAATCTTGAATCGTAAAGCGATCGTTCTCACGCTCGGCTGCCGGCTCAACACCGCCGACAGCGCATTGCTGGTCTCCCGCCTGGCCGAAGCCGGGTACGAGGTGGCCGAATCGGCCGAAAAAGCCGCGCTGGCAGTGGTCAACAGCTGTACTGTGACCGCCGAAGCCGCCCGCAAGAGCCGACAGGCGGTGCGGAAGCTCCGCGCGACCCATCCCGAGGCGGTCATCGTCGTCACCGGCTGCAGCGCGGAGCTCGACCGCGATGCGTTCCTGACCGACGGCGCGGCCGATGTCGTGCTGTCGAACCCCGAAAAACGGTCCCTGCCGGAGCTCGTGCTCGAATACCTGGCCGGCCGGACCGATCCCGGCGGCGCGGCCCGCAGCAGCGAGGAGCCGATAACGCCTTTCCGGGAAAGGGCGTTCGGCAGTTTTCCGTTCCGCAGCCGGGCGTTTCTGAAAATTCAGGAGGGGTGCAACAATTTCTGCAGTTACTGCATCGTCCCGTATGCGCGCGGGCCGGAGCGGTCGCGCGCGTTCGACGAAGTCCTGGCCGACTGCCGCAGGGCGGTCGCGGACGGATTCCCCGAACTCGTGCTGACCGGCGTCAACACCTGCGCCTACTCCGACGCCGGGCGGGGCCTCGGTGAGCTGGTCCATGCCGTGGCCGGAATCGACGGAGATTTCCGCATCCGGCTCAGCTCGACCGAACCGGCGCCCGACAACCGGGGGCTGCTCGACGTCATGGCCTCCGAGCCGAAGGTCTGCCGCTTTCTGCATCTCGCGCTGCAGCACGGCAGCAACCGGATTCTGAAGCTGATGAACCGTCACTATACGACGGACGAATACGCCGCCTTCGTCGAAGCCGCCCGCGAAAAAATCCCGGGAATCCATCTCGGCAGCGATCTCATCGTCGGCTTTCCCGGCGAAACCGAAGCGGACTTCGAGGAGAGCCGCCGGTTCGTCGAAGCGATGGCTTTCGCCAATCTGCACATTTTCACCTATTCTCCGCGGAGCGGGACGCCGGCGGCTTCGTTCCCGGGCCGGGTCCCGGCCGCCGAAGCGAAAAGCCGTTACCGCCGTCTGGCCGCGACCGCGGCGGAATCGAAGCGGCGTTTCGTCGAGAGCCAGTGCGGCGCGTTCCTGCCGGTGATCTTCGAACGCGTCGACTCCGGCGGCTTCGCACGGGGCTGGAGCGACAACTACCTGGAGCTGCGCGTTCCGGCAGGAACGGTCCCGCTGAACCGGATCGTCCCCGTCGAAGCGACGGCGGAAAACACGGCATCGAATCTCGAAACCTAACCATACGGGAGGAGCCCCATGACCGACAACGCGACCCATTTCTACAGCTATCTCGCCGAGGGAAACATCATCTGCCGATGCAAGGCGCGAACCGGAGCGGAGGTCGTCAGCGAACTGGCCCGGCTGCTGGCGCGCAACAACGCGGGGCTCTCCGCCGAAAGCATCGTCAGCGAAGTACTGGCCCGCGAAGCGGTCTTTCCGACCGTCATCGCGCCGGGCCTCGCCGTGCCGCACGCACGGCTGGCCGAGCTCGACAAGCCGCTCGTCGCGCTGGCCTCCAGCCGGGACGGAATCGATTTCCAGGCGCCGGAGACGGGTCCGGTCAAAGTCGTCCTCATGCTGCTGACGCCGGGCGACGACCCCGGGCTTCACCTGCAGCTCCTGTCGGCATTGGCCAAAGACTTCAGCACACCCGGCGAGATCGACAAAGTAGCGAATCTGCCGGACGCCGGCGCCGTCATGGCCCACTTCAACGGGTCGGACCTCACCATCCCGGACTATCTGCGCGTGCGCGACGTCATGACGCGCAAGGTGACGACCGTGCTCGAGCAGGATACGCTGCAGCGCGCGATCGAACTCTTCGCGGTGACCGGAGAGAGCGAAATGCCGGTTCTCGACGACGACGGCGACCTGCGCGGCGTCGTGTCGCTGCTTGAACTGTTGAAATTCAGCATGCCGGAGCATGTGCTCTGGCTTGAGGATCTGACGCCGATGTACCGTTTCCAGCCGTTTTCGGAGGTGCTCAAAGGCGCCAATGACACGAAGGTCGCGGATGTCATGCGCACCGAATTCACCAGCGTCAGCGAATCGGTACCGGCGGTTCAGATCGCCAAATTGTTTCTGGTCAATCAGATCGGCCAGCTCATCGTCGTCGATTCGGCCGGACGGCTCGCCGGGATCGTCCAGCTCAGGAAATTCGCGGCGCGGCTGTTCTGGGAATAATCCCGGCGCACAGCCCGGAAGCAGTATCGCGGGAGCCGGAGGAGAGGGCACTTCGCCTTCCTGCGGCTCCTGCGGCATATTCCTCCGGATATCGCATCCGGCCCGGTGTTTTTTCAGCGGAGACCGACCGCTTCGCGGACCTTCGCCATGGTTTTCCGCGCTTCGATCCGCGCCTTTTCCGCGCCGTTGCGCAACACTTCCCAGACAAAATCGGGATTCCGCTCAAGCTCCGCCCGGCGCTTCCGCATCGGCTCGAAGTAGGCCCAGAGCTTGTCGAAAAGCGCGAGTTTCGCGTGTCCGTAACCGTAGCCGCCGGCGCGATACTTCGCTTTCATCTCCTCAAGCTCCTCCGGCGTCGCCACAAGTTTATAGAGCGCCACCACGTTGCAGTTTTCGGGGTCCTTGGGCTCCTCGAGCTGTTTGCAGTCGGTGACCACATTCATGATCGCCTTCCTGATCTCCTTCTCCTTGCCGAAGATCGGGATCGTATTGTTGTAGCTCTTCGACATCTTCTGCCCGTCGGTTCCGGGCACGATCGCAACCTCCTCCGGAATCAGCTCCTCCGGAATCGTGAACACGTCGCCGTACTGGTTGTTGAACTTGATCGCAATATCGCGGGTGATCTCGAGATGCTGCTTCTGATCCTTGCCGACCGGAACGAGGTTGCTCTGATAAAGCAGGATGTCCGAAGCCATCAGCACCGGGTATGAAAACAGCCCGTTGTTCGGCGCAAACCCTTTCGCGATCTTATCCTTGTAGCTGTGGGCGCGTTCGAGGAGGCCGACCGGCGTCACATTGTTCAATATCCAGGTCAGCTCGCAGACTTCCGGAACATCGGACTGCCGGAAAAGCACAGTGTTTTTTTCGGTGTTCACGCCGCACGAGAGGAAGTTCAGCGCGAGCTCGAACACGTTCTTCCGCAACTGCTCCGGCTCCGGCGAAGTGGTCAGCGAGTGGTAATCGGCGAGAAACACGAAGGTTTCGCCCTTCTCCTGGATATTGATGATCTGGCGCATCGCGCCGAAATAGTTGCCGATATGCGGCGTGCCCGAAGGCTGGATTCCCGTTAAGATTCTCATTGTTTCACTCACTTTTCCATAGCAATCAATTCAAAATTCCATCGCTCCTGTTCAATACCTCCGCAACAGCCGGCCGACCAGCACGATCAAACGATTCCACAAGTTCGGAAGTACCAGCAGTGTCACAGCGAACAGCAGATGGAGAACGTACCATCCCAACTCCGGCGGAAACATATGCTGCCACACAAATTCCTCAGGGGGACAGGTCAGGAACTTGATGGTCCACGGGAGGGTCCCCAGCGCGATGATCGTCCGATAGAGGCCGAACAGCCGGAAAAGAAACTCCGAAAATCTCCGGGTCTCCTCTGTCTCCGGCGTCTTCCGCACCGCGAAGAAGCAGCAGACCGGAAACATCAGCACCACCAGCGCGAACGAGATCCAGCCTATGCCCCCCCACTCCTCATTCCTCAGCCACATCAGGCTGTCGGGAAGCAGGAGGAAGAGCAGGAGAATCGCGACTTTGAATACAACAGCGTTGAAATCAACTTCTTTCATCTCCTGCTCCTTTCGTGTTTCCGCGTTTTTGTCTTTCCACGTTACAGTTTCTGAGCGCTCGCACCGTCGCCGATCGCGCAGATGATGAATTCGGCATCGACGCCGGTGCGGGCCTTGTAGCCGGCGAGCACGCGCTTCGCGTACTCTTCGGCCCCCTCGCTCTTCACGAGATGGATCGTGATCCCGCCGAAGCCGCCGCCGGAGAGGCGCGCGCCGAGGCCGCCCGGAACCGACTTCGCAAGCTCGACGAGGTAGTCCAGCTCTTCGGTGCTGTTTTCAAAGTTGACCCGGCTCGACTCGTGAGACTCGAACCAGAGGCGGCCGAACCCGGCCACGTCGTTCGCTTCGAGCAGCCGGACCGCCTCCATGACCCGGGTGCACTCGCCGACCACATGCAGCGCGCGGCGGTACTCGCGTTCGGTCAGGACCGGCCTGGCGACTTCGAGCTGTTCAAGCGACACGTCGCGCAGGGTTCTGACGTCCGGATACATCCCGGCCAGCTTGTGCGCGGCCGATTCGCAATCCTGGCGGCGGACGTTGTACTCCGAGTCGACGAGGTTGTGCTTCGCCATCGAATTGACCACCACGATCGAATATCCGGCCGGCAGCGCCACCGTGCGGAGCACTTCGACCGAACGGAAGTCCGACAGAATCATCGAATCTTTCTTGCCGAAAATCGAGCTGAACTGGTCGAGAAGCCCGCTCTTGAGCCCCATATAGTTGTTTTCGACTCCCTGCCCGACCCGCGCCCAGTCGGCCTTCGGCAGTTCGATGCCGAACGCTTCGGCGAACGCGAAACCGGCCGCGGTTTCGAGCGCCGCCGAGCTCGACATGCCGGCCGACAGCGGAACCGTGCTCTCCATCCCGGCATCGAAGGCGCCGACCCGGA
Source organism: Victivallis lenta (assembly GCF_009695545.1). Lineage (NCBI taxonomy): Bacteria > Pseudomonadati > Lentisphaerota > Lentisphaeria > Victivallales > Victivallaceae > Victivallis > Victivallis lenta. The sequence continues at coordinate 251,854 of NZ_VUNS01000004.1, forward strand.
TGCCGCGCTTTTCAAGTTCGACGATCACGCCCTTGATGTAGTTGCTCCAGTCCCGCGGAATCGCGGTCGCGATGTTGCCGAGATCGAACTCGCGCACGCTGTTGTCCCGGAAATCCTTGATCCGGCAGTGTTTGCCGTCCACGGGGGCCAGCGCGAACTTCGTGTTCTGCTCGACCGCGCACGAAAGCACGAAACCCTGGTTGTAGTCGGTGTGGTTGCCGAGGATTTCGAGCCGCCCCGGCGCCTGCGCCGCTACCGTCGGTTTCTTCCCGTAGAACTTTTCGAACTTCTCAATCAGCTTCTGCATGTCTCAACTCCCTTATGTTATAAAAAACAGATTCTTGAAATACACTGGTCGAAACTCTCCCGGCCGCTCAGGATGTCGATCTCAATCCGCAGATAATAGAGCGGAACGTCGCAGCGGTCCACCTTCGGGATGCGAACGCCGTCCTTCTCGGTGGTGACGATGAACTCCGCGCCCGCCGCCTTCGCCTGATTGATGAAGTCGATGATCTCCTGCTGCGTGTAGCGGTGATGGTCGGCATAGTGGTCCTTCAGCACAAGCTCGGCGCCGAGCTGCACGAGGAAGCGCTCGAAACTCTCCGGTTTCGCGATGGCTGAAAGCGCGGCGACCTTCGCCCCCTTCAGCTTTTCAAGCGGCTCCACTTCGCCGCTCGAGAACATCTTGACGAGGTGCTTCGGCTTGTGGCAGCACTCGATGATCTCGGCGCGGCGCGTATGGCGGCGCAGGAAGTTCTTCAGGTGCCGGAGCTTATGGCTGCCGTCCGACTTGGTCAGAAAGATGTAGTCGGCGCGCCGGATGTTCTTGATCGGCTCGCGCAGGATGCCGCGCGGCAGCGTGTTGCCGTTGCCGAACGGATCGGTCGAATCGACCAGAACGATATTGATATGCGGCTTGAGCATCAGGTACTGGAAGCCGTCGTCGAGGATGATGACATCGCTCTGATACTGTTCGACCGCGTAGAGACCGGATTTGACCCGGTCCTTGTCGACCAGCACCGCAACCTTGCGCAGATTCGAAGCCAGCATATACGGCTCGTCGCCGGCGTAGTCGGATTCGAGCAGGAGGTTGTGCCCGTCCGAAACAACCTTCGGCGGCAGCTCGATCTTCTGCGAACGGAAACGCTGCATGAGCCGGAAGAGGAACGAACGCTTCTTGCTGCGGTAACCGCGCGACAGGATCGCGACCTTGCGCCCCTTTTCGCTGAGGGTCCGCGCAAACACCTCGACGACCGGCGTCTTGCCGGTGCCGCCGCAGGAGAGGTTGCCGATGCTGACCACCAGGCAGCCGAGCGCATGGTTCCGGATCACCCGCTTGTCGTACATCCAGATCCGGAACTGTATCGCCATGCGGTAGAAGCGCGAGGCGACGAACAGAATATCGATCAGAATCCGGTCGTACCACTCCTTGCGGCGCCCGTCCATGAGCTCGAGGAAGTACTGTTCGAAGTCCTCCCCCTTGAATTTGAATCGAGAATGCATGTAAACTCCAGAAAACGGTTACAGCCTATAAATTAATGCCGTTTTGCCGTTCCTTCAAGCTGGCGCTCTTACTTTCTTGGATTATATTAATCAAATTGACCGGAAACCGATGAGGGAACAATGTTATCCACACTCGAAAAAGAGCTCGTCGCCTACGCGGAGAGCTTTTATACCGACGACGAACAACTGAACCGGAATCTGCGGCTGAAGCTCGCCCACACCTTCCGGGTACGCGACGAAACGACGGCCCTCGCGGCGGCCGAGGCGTTTCCGCCGGAGCAGGCCCGGCTCGCCGTCCGCGCGGCGCTGCTGCACGACCTGAGCCGGTTCGAACAATTCAGCCGCTTCCGCAGCTTCAACGACGCCGAGAGCTTCGACCACGGCGACCGCTCGGCCGAGCTGGCCGTCTCCCGCCGCTGCCTGGACGACCTGACGCAGCCGGAGCAGGACGATGTGCTTGCGGCAATCCGCGTCCACAACAAGGTCGCGGTGCCGCCGGGGCTGACGCTGCGCGCCGGGAAGCTGGCCCGGGCGGTCCGCGACGCCGACAAGCTCGACATCCTGCCGATCCTGATCGGCTACCTGAAGGACCCCGAAAACAAATCGATCGTCTTCGGACTTGATTCCACGCCGGAGCTTTCTCCGGTCGTCCGCGACACGATGCTGCGCGGCGAATGCCCGCGCCACCGCGACATGCGGACCGTCTGCGACTTCGTCAGCTGCAAGCTGCTCTGGGCGCACGACCTGAATTTCAACTGGAGCCGCGACGAGTTCCGCAAACGCGGCTACCTCGAATCGATCCGGAGCTTCCTGCCGGATACGCCGCTCATCCGGCAGATTTACGACAACGCCCGGAACGCGCTGCAGCCGCAGCCGTAAAGCGCGCCGGCGGTCAGAGCTTGCGGATGATCGCCGGCGGTTTCGCAGCATCGTACGGCCCGACGTCGGCCGATTTGTCGAAATTGATGCGGGTGCGCCAGCCGGGACCGTAAAGACTGATCTCGTCGGTGTAGTACAGATCGTTGGACTGGCGGAAGCTGTTGACCTCGAGCGTCCGGTACGGCTCTTTTTCCCCCGCTTTGAAGAACTCGGCCTTGAGCGGGAAGCAGTACCGGCTTGCGATGTAGACCTTCGCCTGCTCGCTCTTGTCGGGAGCTTCGAGCAGAACGACGCGGCAGCCGGCCCCCTTGACCGTGGCGGAGTCGAGCTCCTTCAGAACCGGATAGAACAGAAAGCTCATGGTGAGATCCGAGGGGCGGACACCCATATAGCCGAGCAGCTTGTTCTCCTCCGCCGTCCCGCGCATCGGAATGACGCTGGTTTCGGAATCGCCGGTCTTCCGGGTCTGGCCGATCAGGTAGCCCTCGCGGCCGCCGATGATGATCTGCCCGGTCATGCGCTCCGGCTGAAGAATCACGGCGAAATAGAGCGTCTCCGACTTCGCGGCTTCCCCGCTGCGGCGGTGCTGGATGCGGCCGTCGAGGGCGGCGTAGGTCGCCATCGGATTCGGGTGGCGCACCCGCTGCATGAATTCGTCGAGCGGGAGCTTTTCCGCCGCCGGCAGCAGAACCGCCGAGAGCAGCGCGAACAAAATCAGAATCCGCTTCATCTTTTTTTCTCCTTCCGGTTCGCTCCGGGAGCCGGAGCTTTGGCTTTCGCGCGTTTCCGGGCCGGGGAGAAGGCGACCTTCGCGGCTTCAGCAAAGTCGGAGACGAAGTGGAATTCGAGCTTCGACTTCACCTCCTCCGGCAATTCGAGCGCATCCTTGCGGTTCTCTTCCGGCAGCATGACGGTGTCAATACCGGCCCGCAGCGCGGCGATGACCTTCTCCCGGATGCCGCCGACGGCCGTGACCCGGCCGCGCAGCGTGATCTCCCCGGTCATGGCGAGACGCGGACGCAGCGCTTCGTTTTTCAGGTGCGAAACAAGCGCCATCGTGATGGTGACGCCCGCTGACGGGCCGTCTTTCGGCGTCGCCCCGTCCGGCACATGGATGTGGAAATCGTGTTCGGCAAAAAACTCCGGTCCGATCCCCCAGCCGGCGGCGTGGGCGCGGACCAGGCTGAAGGCGGCCTCCGCCGACTCCTGCATGACCTTGCCGAGCGAGCCGGTCAGCTTGAGGCCGCCCTTGCCGGGCAGCGAAATGACTTCGACGGGCAGGATCACGCCGCCGCAGCTGGTCCAGGCCATGCCGGTGGCGCAGCCGGGACCGAGTTTGGCGTCGGCTTCGTCCATCAGGAATTTGCGCGCGCCGAGGAGCTCCTGCACGAGCGCCGGCGTGACGGAGACGGTTTCGTCCGGCGCGATTTTTCCTTCGACGATGCGCCGCGCAATCCGGCGGCAGACCTGCCCGATGCAGCGTTCGAGCTCGCGGACGCCGGCCTCGCGCGTATAATGGTCGATGAGTTCGTCGACTGCGCCGAGCTGAAAACGCACCTGCTTCGCCTTGAGGCCGTTGGCTTTCACCTGCCGGCCGACCAGATAACGGCGTGCGATCTCGCGTTTTTCGAACGATGTGTAGCCGGGCAGCCGGATGATCTCCATGCGGTCCTGCAGCGGCCCCGGAATCGTTTCGAGCAGATTCGCCGTCGCGATGAAGAAGACCTTCGACAGATCGTAATCGACCTCGAGATAGTGGTCGTTGAACGAATTGTTCTGGGCCGGATCAAGCACCTCGAGCAGCGCCGAAGCGGGATCTCCACGGAAATCGCTGGCGAGCTTGTCGATCTCGTCAAGCATGAAGACCGGGTTTCCGCTGCCGGCCTTTTTCAAATTCTGGATGATGCGGCCGGGCAGCGCCCCGACATAGGTGCGGCGGTGCCCGCGGATTTCGGCCTCGTCCCGCACGCCGCCGAGCGAAACCCGGATGAAATTCCGGTTCATCGCCCGCGCGATGGACTGCCCGAGCGAGGTTTTGCCGACGCCCGGAGGCCCGACGAGACAGAGGATCGGCGCCCGCCGCTCGTCGTCCGGCTTCAGCTGCAGCACCGCAAGAAATTCAAGAATCCGCTGCTTGACGTCCTCGAGCCCGTAATGATCGGCATCAAGCACCTTTTCGGCCTCGGCGCAGTCGAGCCGGTCCTCGGTGAAGATGCACCACGGCAGGTCCAGCAGCCAGTTGATGTAGGTGTAGGCGATATGGTATTCGGGGGCGGCCTGCGGAATCACCTCGAGCCGGGAGAGCTCCTTGCGCACGACCTCGAGCACATGCGGCGGCAGCTCGGTGCTTTCGAGCCGCTCTTCGATTTCGATGATGTCCGGATTGCGGCTGTCCTCGCCGAGCTCCTGCTGGATCGTGCGGAGCTGTTCGCGCAGAAAGAACTCCCGCTGCTGCTGGCTCATCGCCTGATGCACCTCGCTCTGAATCTTCATGCCGAGCTTCAGCACTTCGAGCTCGCGGTTCATGAGGATGGCCAGCACCTCGAACCGCCTGCGCACGTCGGTCATGGAGAGCAGGAGAATTTTTTCGGCGTAATTCAAATTGAGCGCATCGGAGATCAGGTCCGCCAGGCGGCCCGGAGACTCCGCATTCAGCACCGCGACCTGCAGCTCTTCAGGGATGCCGGGCATCGCCCCGGCCAGCTCCTGGAACGCGGCCACCGCCGATTTCTGGCGCGCCTTGTTTTCGGTATCCTCGTTTTCGGACGCAGACTCATTGCAGATCACATACCGGGCGGACGGCACGCCGCCGGCGGTTTCGATCGCATGGCAGAAAATGCGTTTGAGCCCGCGGACCAGAATCCGCACCGAGCCGTCCGGAAAATTCAGCTCCTTGACCACCCGGACCAGAATGCCGACGCCGCTGCGCCGCTTCTCACGGTAATTGAACAGCTTCAGCGTGACCTGGAGCGGCAGGACGCCAAGCTCCTCGTCACCCGGAAGTTCCGGGAAGATGGCGAGGAGCCGGTCGCGCTCCATCGTCTGCCGCAGGGCCGCCAGATTCTCCTCGTCGACCAGGAGCGGCGTCAGACTGTACGGAAAGATCACCGGGTCGCGCATCAGGAAGAGCGGCGCGGCCTGTTCGGGCTTGACCGGCCCGATGCCGGTGACGGAAATATTCGAAGATTCAGCCATGTGTTATCCTATGCATGTGATTAATCGAGGTTCAGGATCGCCGGTTTGTCCATGGTGAGCGACAGGACCTCCCCGGCCAGATAGAGCGAACCGGCGACCAGCGTTTTGTGCGCCTGATCCTGCGAAGCGAGTTCGAGCGCCTCCCGCGCGCTTCCGGCCGCAGCCGTTTCAGCGGAGAGACCTTCGCGCCGGGCAAGGCCGCAAAGCTCGGCGCCGGTGTAGCTCGGCCGGTCCGACTCCGAAAGCGGAGCGAAGATAAAACGCGCGGCGAGCTTGTCGAGCATGTGCAGACTGCCGGCCACGTTCTTATCCTTGAAACCGGCGAAGACCACCGAGAACGTCTCTCCCGGAAACGCCTCTTCCAGCGATTCGGCAAGCGCCGCAAGCCCGTCCGGATTGTGTCCGCCGTCGACGATCAAACGCGAATTGACCTGCTGACAGCGCCCCGGCCAGCGGCAACCGGCGACGGCGCGGAACGCCCGGCCGGAATCGAGCCCGAGTTTCGGAGCAAGTTCGGTCAGGACCTGCGCCGCGAGACGGAAGTTCCGCCGCTGCATGGCGCCGGGCAGCGGCAGACGGATCAGCCTCCCGCCGTATTCGAACTCCTGCACGGTCCGGCCGCCGTCAAGACGGTAATGAACCGGCCCGGCGATTTCCGGGGGAGGCCCGAAGCACGGGCTTTTTTCCGCCCTCGCCTTTTCGGCGATGACCCTGCGCGCCTCCTCCGGCATGACGCCGGTGAAGACCGGGACGCCCGGCTTCACGATCCCGGCCTTTTCCGCCGCGATCTTTTCGATGGTGTCGCCGAGGTAAGCCTGATGGTCGAGCGCGATGTTCGTGATGACCGACGCGAGCGGACGGACCACGTTCGTGGAATCGAGCCGGCCGCCCATGCCGGTCTCCCAGACGACGACGTCGACTCCGGCGCGGGCGAAAATCATCGCCGCCAGCACGGTCGTGAACTCGAAATAGGTGAAAGTGAAGTCGCGTCCGGTTTCGGCCCGCGCCGCCGCCGCAAGCTCGGCGGAAAACGCCGCGTAATCCTCTTCCGAAACCGCGATGCCGTTGACCCGGAAACGCTCCCGGATGTCGACCAGATGCGGGGAAGTGTAGAATCCGGTCGTGAACCCCGCGCCGCGCAGCATGCATTCGAGCATGGCGCCGGTGGAGCCTTTCCCGTTGGTTCCGGCAATATGGAGAAAGGAGAGCTCCTTCTCCGGATTCCCGACCCGCCGCATGAGTTCGGCGGTCGCTTCGAGCCCCGGCTTGATTCCGAACATCGACAGCGAATCGAGGTAGCCGCCCCCGGCCTTTCCGCCGGTCATGTCAGCGGCTCCCGGCACGCGACCAGGCCGGCATGGAGAGGTTGTAGGGGGTCGACACGAGCAGCCGGGTCTTGCCGGTCCAGCTGTCGATGACGTAGAGCGCCGAACGGCGGCCGTCGGAACGTTTGCAGACGACCTGCCGGTTGTCCGCCGCCCAGGCCGGAGACTCCCAGACGCCGGGCTCCTGCGTGATCCGGGTATTCTCGCCGGTTTTGAGGTCGTAGACCGCGATGGTGTAGACCCCTTCAACCCGGGTCGCATAGACGATCTTGCCGTCGCCGGACCAGTCCGGCGTCACGGCGTCGGAGCCGACCGACTTCAGAACGCGGCGGTTCCGGCCGTCAGCCGAGATGATATTGATCTTGGGAACTCCGGTCTCATCGCTCACGAAAGCGATCTCGCGGCCGTCGGGGCTCCAGCACGGCGACGCTTCGACCGCGATGCTGTTGGTCAGCCGCCGCGGCGTCCGGCCGCCGATCGGCATGACATAGAGGTCGACCTTGTGGTCCGGGCTCAGGATGACGGCCAGATTCCGCCCGTCCGGGCTGATCGCCGCACCGGTGTTGATGCCGCGGAAGGCGGTCAGCACGCGGCTGCGCTTCGGATTCAGCCGGGTTTCGATCACGTCAATGCCGGTCCGGTTGTACTTGGAGTAGCCGATCGCCTTCCCGTCCGGGAACCAGCAGGGTTCGACGCAGAGCGCGTTGTAATTCGTGATCTGTTCGACGTTGCCGCCGTCGATGTCGCAGGCGTAAATGTTCTTGACGCCGGAGGCGGTCTCGGCGCAGAACGCGATCTTCGTCGAACAGAAACCTTTGACTTTCAGCTCCTTGAAGGTATTCTGGATGATCGCGTCGACCATCTGCTGGGCCATCCGGCGGCTGTTGCCGGTAAGCGGGATCCCCCAGGAACCGGCCGGAGCGCCGCCGGTCGTCAGCGTGAATACGGCGCGGCCGCTCTCCCGGCGGCCGGAGAGCACATATTCGGCCTTCGGGTCGCCGGAGAGGTCGAACCAGCCGCAGGCGCCGAGGAACGAACGCATCTGCCGGGTCAGTTCCCCGTCGCTGGGAACCCCTTGAAAGTAAAGCGTCGGATTCGTGCGGACGGTCTTGGTGACCACGATCGGCTCCGGAGCGGCGGTGAGCATGGCGGCCGGAGCAAACGCAAACAGCGCGGCGGCGGCAAGTGAGAGAGTTTTGTACATGAAAAAAGACTCCTTATCCGTAAAAAATGAATAAACAACCGTGATAAGGTAACATACCCCGTATTTACCAGTTTTTCAACACGTTCCGAACTGCTTTGATCAACTTTTCCGCATCGCCGCCGGAGGAGTCCGGCCCGAGGCTGACGCGGAGCCCGGACCAGGCGTCGGCGCGGCGGAAGCCGATGGCGAGCAGCGCCGGCGACGGCTCCCGGCTTTCGGAGGAACAGGCGCTCCCGGCGGCCGCCATGATTCCGGCCTCCGACAGCATGCGGACGAGAACGCCGGTTTCGACTCCGGGCAGCGTCACATGCAGAATCCACGGCGAAGCGACCTCTTCGGGGATCGTGCAGAAACTCCGCTTCCCGCCCGGCAGAAGCAGCCCCGAAAGACCGGAGCGGAGCAGCCGGTTCAGTCCGCGCGCCTTTGCGGCATTCCGTTCGAGCTCCCGGCAGCGCAGCTCCGCCGCATAAGCCATGGCGAGAAGAACCGGCGCCTCGGGCCGGCCGATGCGGTAGTCCTCATGCCGGTAGCGGCGCGCGAATTTCTGAAACGGCCGGGCGCACTTCGCCGCCGGGTCGACAAGAATCGCCGCACCTCCCGGCGAACCGAATTTATGCCCCGAAACGACGATAAGCTCCGCCGTTCCGGCCGGAATCGGGAACCGCCCCGCCGCCTGGATCGCATCGAGCATGCGGACTGCCCCCGGAGCGATTCCGGCGAGGGCTGCGACGTCCTGAATCCGGCCGAGCTCGCTCTGCACGAGATGGAAAGCCGTGAAGTCGGCCGGAACGCTCCCGGCGGAAATGCCGCCGTCCCGCCCGGCCGGCAGCAGCGTCAGGGCTCCGGCGGTCCGGCGCAGGTTCGCCGTGAGCGCCGGGTGCTCGAGCCGGGAGGAGACCACCCGCTTCCCCGCGGCGAACGGGGAGTCGGCGATCAGATTGAAAAGTTCGGTCCCGCTCATCCCCCAGACGACGTCGTACCGGCGGCCGCCGGCGAGGGCGGTCGAAAGCTGTTCCGCGGCCGCATCGAGCCGCCGCCGCGCGTCGTAACCGAGCCGGTGCGCCGCCTCCTGGTTCGCATAGGATTCCTCGAGACACGCCCGGTAAAAATCGAGTATTTCGCGCGGCGGCCGCGCCGCCGCCGCATGGTCCAGATAGATCATCGCCGTATTTGCATCCTTTCGCCGGTTTCACCCGTCCGGCATCCTAATCTACGCAACTTCCGGCCATTATTCAACCGGAGCGGATTGACTTTTCGGAAAAATATGGTTTATTTTATAAAGGCAAATCATGTTTTTCAGTACGGGAGGGCTCCGGTTTCCATGAATAAAAATAAAGTCATTTACCTGGACAACAACGCCACGACCGCCGTCGACCCGGAGGTGTTCGAGGCGATGCGTCCGTTTTTCTGCGAACGTTACGGCAATCCTTCGAGCATCCACCGTTTCGGCGGCAGCGTCGCCGCCGAGATCGAGGAGGCGCGGCGCCGGGTGGCCGATCTGCTCGGCTCGAGTTTCCGCGACAGCGACGGAAACGCCTCCGAAATCATCTTCACGAGCTGCGGCAGCGAGGGCGACAACGCCGCGATCAACGCGGCGGTTTACGCCCGCCCCGGTCGGAACAAGATCGTGACCACCATCGTCGAACACCCCGGCGTGCTGGCCTACTGCAAGGAGCTTTCGCGCCGCGGCTTCGAGATCGAATACATCCCGGTCGACGAGCGCGGCCGGCTCGACCTCGCTTATGCCGAACGGGCGATCGACGAAGCGACGGCCGTAGTCTCCGTCATGTGGGCGAACAACGAAACCGGCACGATTTTTCCGGTCGAAACCGTCGCCGGAATGGCGCATGCGAAAGGCGCGCTGTTTCATTCCGACGCGGTGCAGGCCGCCGGCAAAGTGCCGATCCGCCTCGATTCGAGCGAAATCGATTTCCTGACCATTTCCGGCCATAAGCTCCACGCGCCGAAGGGCGTCGGGGCTCTGTTCGTCCGCCGCGGGACCCGGTTCAAGCCGCTGATCTTCGGCGGCCATCAGGAGAAGGGCAGACGGGGCGGCACCGAAAACGTCGCCTCGATCATCGGCCTCGGCAAAGCGTGCGAGCTGGCTGCCCGCAACCTCGCGGTCGAAAGCGTGCAGCTGACGCGCCTGCGCGACCGGCTCGAGGCCGGAATCCGCGAGAGGATCAGTCACATCCGCATCAACGGCGACCTGGCGAACCGGCTGCCGAACACCTCGTCGGTCAGCTTCGAATACATCGAAGGGGAATCGATCCTGATGCTCCTCGACATGCTGAACATCTGCGCCTCGAGCGGCTCCGCCTGCACGACGGGGAGCCTCGAACCGTCGCATGTGCTCCGGGCGATGAACCTGCCCTACACAGCCGCCCACGGAACGATCCGCTTCAGTCTGTCGAAATACAACACGGAAGATGAGATCGATTTCGTGGCGGAGTCCCTGCCGCCGATCATCGAGCGGCTGCGGGAAATTTCTCCCTACTGGGAGGAACGGAACAAATGAACGGCGAAAAGAACGGGAGCTGCCCGTGCTCGAATGCGGGGTGCGCGCGTCACGGCGACTGCGCCGCCTGCCAGGCGCACCATCACTCCAAAGGCGGAAGGACCTCTTGCGGAAAATGAGCAGTGCAAACAAAAAAATCAACGGGCAGGAGCTGAAGTTTCCGGTTGACTGGGAGTATCGGATCATCGTCGAAGCCGACAAGCTCGAGGCGGCACGCGCCGCGATCGGGCAGTGCCTGCGCGAACACGGGGTCTCCGCCGCGGTCCACGAGGGTCTGCGCTCGGAGGGCGGCCGCTACCGTACGCTCAAGGCGCCGGTCGTCCTGACCGGCCGCGAGATGATGAATGCCTTGAGCGCGGCCCTGGCGGCGGTGGACGGGGTGAAGTTCCTGCTCTGAAAAAGCGGGGGCTGCGGGGGAGAGGCGGAATTTTTCAAAAAAAATTGATTTATTTGCCGGTTCTCCGCTTTTCGGCATTTGACAATATATTTTTGTGGTGCTAATGTTCAATAACGTCATGCCGGACGTAAGTGTGTCAATTTGGGTTTAGCAATATATAACGACAAATTATCAACCAATCAGAGTGGGAGAGCCCCGATGAAAGTAGTCAACGTCGTATTGAGTATCCTGATTCTTCTGCTTGCAATCGCAAGCGCAGTCTTCTCTTATTTCCTGTTTGACAAACGCAGTCAGCTGGTCGAAGGCTGGAAGAAGATGGCAACTACGATCAACCAGAGCGCGACCGAGATGGACAAGGGGAGCGGCACCAAAGTCGGCGGCGAGTTGACCGTTGCCGCGCTCTCCCACGAAAACTACGCGGATCTCGACGCGAAGCTGGCGAAGCTGACGACGCAGAGCCGGCAGCTGATCAAGCAGCGCGACGAGCTGGCCGAAACGCTGCGCAGCATCGGCACCGTGGCCGAGATGAACAACGTCGGCTCCTCCGACGCATTCAAGAACATGGCGACCTACTCGACCAGCAAGGACGACGTCGTGCAGGGCGTCGGCGCCCTGATCGACCGCCGCAACAAGATCGTGCAGAGCGTGGTCGAAGCGGTCCGCCGGAATCTCCAGCTCACGATCGACGCCAACAAGCTTCGCGCCGCCGACCAGGCCGCGCTGAACCAGTTCTCGCAGCGCCTGACCCAGTTCGGCAATGAACGCCGCGATTTCGAGAACACCCTCAATGAAATCGTCCGCCAGGCGGGCGGCAGCAGCCTCAACTTCTCCGGCAACAACTTCAAGGGCGCGCTTGATCAGGCCCGCCAGGCGGTGAACGGCCTGAAGGGCAAGCTCGACGAAGCCAACCGCACCATCGGCGCCCGCAACCAGGAGATCCAGCGCCAGAAGAACGAGCTCAACGGCAAAAACAACGAGATCGCTACCCTGAAGAAATCGCTCGACGACAAGATCTACCAGCTCGACGGCCTCCGGGGAGCGCTCGGCCTCGACAAGAATGACGTGCTGCCGATGCCGTGGAAGCCGGGTTCGCCCGAGGCCCGCAAGCGCATCGTCGGCCATGTCGCCGACGTCAGCTCGAAGTACGGCTACATCGCGATCGACCTCGGCACCGAATCCACTGTTCAGCAGGAACTCGGCAATAAGGTCGGCGAAATCAACGTGAACCTGACTCCGGGCCTCGAAATGGTCGTCTCCCGCGGAGATCTCGCCGTCCCGACTTCGGATTTCGTCACGAAGGTCAAGCTGACCAAGGTTGACAAGAACTGCTCGATCGCGGAACCGATCGGCGAGCAGAAGGATACGGTTCAGGTCGGCGACAAGGTCTGGTTCGACATCAACTGAGAGTGAAGGAGGACGCGAAAGTGTTCAATTCCAAGTTTTTCACCGGCGTCATCATTGTGAGCTTCCTGGCGATGGCCGCCACCGTGGCCTTCCAGGTGCTCGAGATGAACGAGTACAACCTGTTCAGCACGATGTTCTCCGGAAAATGAGAACTCTTCTGACCGCCGCCGCCGTACTTGCTGCGGCGGCCTTTTTCTGTCTGCTTTCCGGCTGCACCGAGCAGGAGCGGCTGGGATTCAGTTCGATTCCGCATAACACACCGCCGTCGTGGGAACTCCAGCCCTACGGCCCGGTGCGCAATTGACTCTCCGGCAGCTTCAGCCCTTTTACGCTGAAGCTGTTTTTTACGCCATGCCCGTTCCGGCAGAAACCTGCCGGACGCGATTTCCGGAACTTCCCGGTTGTTTTTCCTGTCCGATGTTCGCACCGGTCGTCAGGAAACAGCAGGAAATCCGCTCAGAAAAATCAATTTCGCATTTTTTAAAATTTTCATCTCCAACGAATATAAAAATCGGTTGTTTTTTTGGTTTCAGCGTTGAAATACCCGAGAATGGGGCTACTTTTTATGATTGTCAAAAATCGGGGAGCGCTGACGGCCTCCCCGGTTTTCGTTTGACCCGGGTCCCGGTTGGCCCCGGGCGAGCAGGGCCGCCCCCGCATAAAAGCGGCGGCTCCGGAGAACAAGAACGTTTGTGATTATGAAAGGTCGAAGAAACAATGCGGATTGACGTTCTGGACTATTACACCAAAGAAGACTGGCTCCTCATGAAACAGGAGGCCGACCGCCATCCCACTCCGTTTCTGGTGGTGAACCTCAATATTATCAAGCGGAATTACGAAGAGCTGCTGGCGCATTTTCCGTTCGCCAAAATCTATTATGCGGTGAAAGCGAATCCGGCAATTGAGGTGCTCGAGCTGCTGCGCGACCTGGGTTCCCATTTCGATATCGCGTCGCGCTACGAGCTGGACCGGGTGCTGTCTCTCGGAATTTCCCCGGACCGCATCAGCTACGGAAATACGATCAAGAAGGCCGCGGATATCCGTTACTTCCATGAAAAGGGCGTCTCCCTTTTCGCAACCGACAGCGAAGCGGACCTGCGCAACATTGCGAAGGAGGCGCCGGGCGCCCGGGTCTTCTGCCGGATTCTGACCGAAGGCAGCGAGACGGCCGACTGGCCGCTGTCGCGCAAGTTCGGCTGCCACCCGGACATGGCGATCGATCTGGTGTTGCTGGCCCGCGAGATCGGGCTCAAGCCGTGCGGAATCAGTTTCCACGTCGGCTCCCAGCAGCGCGATATCGGCACCTGGGACTCGGCGATTGCCAAAGTCCGCTATATTTTCGACTATCTCGAAGGCGAAGGGCTCAAGCTCAATCTGATCAACATGGGCGGCGGCTTTCCGGCCAATTACATCTCCAAGACGAACGAGATGACGGTCTACTCCGAAGAGATCACGCGGTATCTGGAAGAGGACTTCGGCGAAGACGCTCCGGAAATCATTCTCGAGCCCGGCCGTTCGCTCGCCGCCGAATCCGGCATCCTGGTCAGCGAGGTCGTGCTGATCAGCCAGAAGTCCTCGATGGGCGTCGACAAATGGCTCTATCTCGACACCGGTAAATTCAACGGGCTGATCGAGACCTGGGATGAATCGATCAAGTATCCGCTCTACTGCGAAGCGCGCGGTGAACCGTGCGAGGATTTCATCATCGCCGGGCCGACCTGCGACAGTCAGGACGTCATGTACGAATATTTCCGGAATCCGCTGCCGGCCTACATCAAGCCGGGCGACCGGGTCTACTGGCTCAGCACGGGGGCATACACCTCGAGTTACTGCTCGGTGGAGTTCAACGGCTTTCCGCCGCTGCCGGTCTACATCATCAAATAAATTCCGTTCTCTTGCGGGGATCCCGGCCGGGGACCCCGTTTTTTTTCGCGTCCCGGCAGCGGCCGGGGGGCATGCCGTAGAAACGGCGGAACATCCGGCTGAAATAGTGGACGGTTCCGAAGCCGCAGCAGCGCGCGATCTCCTTCTGCGGGTAATCGGTCGAAAGCAGGAGGTTCCGCGCCCGGGTCATGCGCTCGGCAAGCAGCAGCTCCTGAAACGGGCAGCCGAAGGCCGCGGTCACCAGATGGCCTGCCCGGGAGGGCGAAACATGCAGCGCCCGGGCAAGGTCGGACAACGCGGCCGGTTCATGGGCGTGCTCGTCGAGAAACTTCCGGATCTGCTGCTTGCGGGACGGCGGCTGCCGCCGTTCGGACTCCCGCGAACTCTCAAGAGCCCTGAGAATCCCCTGCCCGACCAGCGTCAGCAACCGGGCAAGGTCGGAGACACTCTTTTCATCCGCCGGCGGCAGAGCGGCATGGGCAGCCTCGAAGCCGGCAGGCGGTGCGCCGGGTCCGCGAAATGCACCGGCGTAGAAGATCAGCACCGGCGTGCGGCCGCGTTCGACCGGCACGACAAGCTCCGTCACCCCCTTCCAGCAATGATGCAGAAACGGACGCAGTTCGCAGAGGGCGGCCGATTCGGCCTGAAACGCGCACTCCGCCAGGCAGGAGCGATTCCACTCGGGAACGGCGTAGCGTCCGGCCCGGCAATACGGATGCGTGTGATGGTCGCGTCCAGGGAGGAGCGGCTTGCCGTCCGCATCGAACAGCAGCGCACGGTGGTCGTGAATGGTGATCGTGACGCCGAACAGCCGTTCCGCCGCATAGATCGCCTCCGCCAGATAACTTCCGGGGCTGCCCGGGTCAAATTTATCCAGAAATACCGTTTTCAGCATGATAATGTAAATATACAGCAGAACGCTCCATTGTCAAACTGCCGGTTCCGCGGTATACTATGGAAAATACAAAGGAGATGGTATGAATATTGTGCGCAAGGCGTGTGAGATTCCGGTGCGGAACCGGACGGAGGTGCTGGTGGTCGGAGCCGGGCCGGCCGGTTTCGGCGCGGCGGTTTCGGCCGCGCGGGCCGGGGCGAAGGTGACCCTGGTCGAACAGGGCGGATTGCTGGGCGGCATGTGGACGCTCGGGCTGCTGAGTCCGTTTTTCGACAATCAGAACAAGGATGGCCTGAACCGCGAGCTGCGCGAAGCGCTCAGGGCGCGCGACGCATGGGGCGGACTCTGGGACATCTCGTTCGATCAGTGCGAAATGGCGCTGCTGCTCGACGAATATGTTTCGAAATGCGGCATCGACCTGCTGCTCTATACCATGGGGAGCGAGCCGATCGTCGAGGACAGCGTGCTGAAAGGGATTTACATCCAGAATAAATCGGGCACGCAGGCGGTTCTGGCCGACGTGGTCATCGACTGCACGGGGGACGGCGATATCGCGGCACGCTCCGGCGCGCCCTTTGAAATCGGACGCGAAAGCGACGGGGTGTTCCAGCCTATGACCATGATGTTCAAAATCGGCGGCCTCCGTCCCGACTACGGCCGGGACGACCTGCGCAGCTGGTATGACGTACTGATTCAGAAGCTGCCGGAGGCTGAAATCCTGGCCGACATCCCGTACAACAATCCGGCGCTCATCACGCTGCCGCGCAAGGGAGAGGCGCTGATTCAGTGGACGCACGTCAAACGCTCGCTCGGCACGGTCGCCGACGAACTGACTGCGGCGACGCTGGAGGGGCGCCGGCAGGTGCGCCGGGCGCTCGAATGCTTCAAGCTCGTAAAGGAGCAGCTCGGCGATGTGTATCTGCTGGACCTCCCGTCGATGATCGGCGTCCGGGAGACGCGGCGGATCACCGGGGAGTACGTCATCTCCGACGACGACGTGAAAAGCGGCCGGAAGCAGCCCGACGCGGTCTGCCGGGTCCAATTCGGCGTCGATATCCACGAACCGGAGAAGCCGGAGCAGAACTGCTGGCAGCACCCGGGCTTCGATATTCCGTACCGGTCGCTGGTTCCGCTCAAGGTCGAAAACCTGCTGACAGCCGGACGGTGCATTTCGGGCAGCTTTGCGGCACACGCGGCCTACCGGGTCACGGGGGACTGCCTGGCGATGGGCGAAGCGGCCGGACGGGCGGCAGCCAGGGCCGTCCGCAGGAAGTGCAGCGTCCGCTCCCTGATCGGGTGATCGCCGTTCAGCACTCCGGCAGCGTCAGCGCGGAGCGGATCTCCAGATTGGCGGTGTTTCCGGGACCGGAAGTGCAGACGACCGGTTCCGTTCCGGGGTTGCCGTTCAGGACATTCGCAATGATCGAATCGGCGAGCGACCCCGCAATCAGGATGGCAGCCTTCGCGCGCGACTGGATATTGACGATCTGAAAAGCCGCAGTCTCCCCGAGCGGCGTCACGCCGCCCCAGGCCGGATTCGAGTCGCCGATACGGACCGCCGCATGGTCGCGGAAACCGTCCGGCGAGGTGTCGACAACGCCGTCAAGCAAAATGTTCCGCATCCGGATGCCGCCGGTGTTCAGAAAGCGGACGATGTGATGGCCGCCCGCCGAATGGCCGACGACATTGCGGATCACAATGCCGTTCACGTCTTCGTCCAATCCCCCCATCCGCGGCGAACAGACTTCGGTGCGTCCCAAAATTCCGCACGGCCGGGGAGCGCCGCCGATCGCGGTCAGCGCGATGAGGTCGTCGCCGGTGGTTCCGTTGATCGTGTCGATCGTGATGTTCCGGCAGCCGCGCCGCAGGTCCAAACCATCCTGATTCAGGACAATCCGCCGTTCGCCGTCGATCTCCCGGCAGCCGGACGAATCGAATGCGAGGCGCCGGATATCGCCCTCCGTGCAATATTCGAGCGACACCGCCCAGGCATGCGAATCGCGGATCGTGAGATTCGCAATCGAAAAGCGGTGCACGTTCGCCAGCAGGATGCCGATATTGCGCCAGTCGCCGGTCTGCGATTCGCCCGGCTTCCCGGCATCGGTCCCGAAGGTCCGTTCCCCGAGCGTTTTGGCGGAGTCCCCGGTCGAACGCGGATGTACAGCCCCTTCCAGCACGGCGCTGCCGACGCCGAGGATGCGGATATTGTCCAGCGGCGGAACGGGGTCGATGCCGGGCCCGCAATTCGCGCTGCGGATGAAGTTGTCGCGGCAGCGGTCCGACAGCCGGATGGTGCAGTTGTCCAGAATCAGCGTCGCGTTTCCCGGCAGCAGGATGGCCGCGTCGATCAGCCAGAAGCTGCGCGGCGAAACCGCATCAGGGCGGCGGGCCGGAATCCGCAGCGGCCGCCCGGCGGCGAAAGCGGCCCGCGCCGCCTGTTCGATCCGCTCGCTGTCCGTACCGGGATAGGAATTCGGGTCCGGGGAGCCGCCGCCGGGAAATGCCGTCTCTGTCATGATTCATCCTCCGCCGTAACTGTTCTGACGCAATATCGTTCCGTACAATATAGCAGGAAAGCGGGCGGAATGCAAACGAAAGAAGTGATTAAAGCAATGAATCAGCCGGCAGTCACCGTTTCGCGCCAGCGGCAGAGCAGCCGGTTCAGCGAAAGGCTCTCGGCATTCGTGAACGGCGCGGCAGCCGCTTCGCGGGCGCCGGAAGCGAGCAGGCGCGCAAACCCGTCGGCCTCATAGCCGAAGCTGGTCCGGTCGGCCGGAACGCGGATCTCCTCGACGCCGGATTCGCGCTCAATGCGGATCAGCCCGTTCTCGGGTTCGGTCCGGTTGCAGACCCACGGATTCGGAACGACGATGCGTCCGGCAGAACCGTGGATGCGAAGCGCGGGGTCCAGGGTCGCGCCGCACGAACAGGCAAGCTGCGCCACGATCCGGTCCTTCCAGACCGCTATTGCGCAGGAGGAGAGGTCGATGTTCCCGGGGGCGGTCACGCCGCCGCAGGTGAAGCAGTCAGGCGGAGCCGGATCGGTTCCGAGCGCCGCTCCGGCAACCAGCATCGCCATCGAAAGCGGATAGCCGCCGATATCCCAGACCGCGCCGCCGCCGAGCGCCGGATTGAACAGCCGGTCGGCCGGATTGTATTTCGCCGCAAAGCCCATGGCGCTTTCGATAAGGTTGATTTCGCCGACGACATTCCTGCGCAGGAGTTCAAGCAGCTTCGCCGTCTGCGGATGCCAGCGGTACATATACCCTTCCAGAAAGAGGCTGCCGCACCGTTTCGCGGCAGCGAGGACGGCCGCAAGCGACTCCGGATCGATCGCCATCGGCTTTTCGCAGAGGACCGGCTTGCCCGCCTCGAGCGCCGCGATCGAAAGTTCCGCATGCGTGATGTGCGGCGTGGCGATATAGACCGCGTCGATGCGCGGATCGGCGAACACCGCACCGGGATTGACCACGGATTCCGGCACGCGGTTATCGGCGGCGAACCGGTCTGTCCGGGCCGGATCGCGTCCGGCGACCACCAGCGGCCGCCCGCTCTGCCCGGCATAAAGCGCCCGGATGAAGGTTGCCGCAATCCGGCCGGTACCGACGATTCCCCAATTGATCATGAAAGCCTCTCCTCTGTAATCCTGTTTCATACAATACCCCCGTTTCGGGAGAAGTCAAGCCGGGAAAACGGCACAAAAATTCCCGCCCGCGGCGCACCGGGGCGGGAATTCGGAACGTTTCTCCGGCTTACTGGAGCTTGAACTCGTAAGCGGTCAGCGAGTGTTTCGGATAAGTCGCGCTGAATTTGCCGTCCTTCACGGTGACCGTTCCGGCCAGGCCGCTGAAGTAATCGGTCGCCTCGACCTTCTCCTGATAGAGCTGGATCGACTCGCCGGAAGCGGTCTTGAAGTTCTTCAGCTCGATTTCGGCATTGACCGCGTTGTCGGGGTCCTTGTTGAAAACGAGCAGATAGAGGCTCTTGCCGTCGGCCGACTTCGTCGCGAAGGTCGCGATGGCCGGATAAGCCGGGAACTTCTCGCCGCCGCCGAGCTCCGCCTTGATGTCGCGGAATTCAAGCTTGCCGGAGACCGGGGCTTTCGCCTCCTCGAAGCGGAGCAGCATATCGGAGCCGTCCGCGTCGGAGAGCGTCGTGAAGCTCTTGCTTACCTTTGTCCACTGATCGGAGAGCGAAGCGTGGGTGAAGGCGGCGGCGGACATGGTTTTGTCCCAGCCGCGCGGGTCGCAGAGGCCGAGGCCCATCGTGGCTTGCGGAACTTCGCCCTTCTTATCCGGCACGAAACGCATTTCGAACGACAGCGTGATCGCAAGCGATTCCCCGTTCGGCAGGTTTTTCGGCCGGTTGATCCTGCTGAAAATAGTGTAGCAGTTGCCCTTCGCGTTGTTCAGCGTGAATTCGAGGCTGTTGCGGCCCGTGCTGCGCGGAACGATATCGCTGCGGTTGAAGCCGGTGAAGTTGAACTTGAAGCTGGTCTGCTCGCCGATTTTCGTGCCGGCGGAGTAGACGTCCCCGATCGACGGCATGAGTCCGGGACCGGCGGCCGCGGTCACGCGCGGATTTCCGGCTACGCTCGAGGCGACGATTTCAGTGCCGCGGTATTTGCCCCAGACCTCGAAGAACGGCAGCGTCGCCTTCCGCTCGGTGATCTTGCCGTCCGCATCGTTGGAGCGGTAGGCTCCCCACCAGCCGTTCAGGATGTGCCAGTAGTTCGCAAACTCAACCTTGTTCTCCGGCTGCTGCCAGAGGCGCATGAGGTCCGCGTTCATAAGCCCGGCCAGATAGGTGAAGCGGACCGGGAACGGATCGTTGCCGGAGCCGCCGATGTTGTATTCGGTGATCGCAAGCGGCAGCTCCTTTCCGGCGAGTTCTTTCGTGAGATCACGGTACTGTTTCATGCGCAGCGTGAGCTGATCCGGATAGGCGAGCACGCGGCGCAGCGCGGTATCCGCATCCTGCCCGCCGATGCCCGGGCCGTAAAAGTGGATCACGAGAAAGTCGGTCAGCGCGCCGGCGCCGGCGATGACCTTGCGGTTCCAGTCGCAGTTCCAGTCGGTGCCGTTGCCGGGCACGGTGACGAGCCCGAGCTTCACGGTCGGATCGACCTTGCGGATCGCCTTGATGGAATCGGTCGCATACTTGATGTACTGTTCCGGCGTGTAGGAGCGGCGCGGATTGGTCTTATGGCTGCCGTGATCGGTCTCGTTGCCGAGCTCGAAGTACTTGACGCCGTACGGCTCCTTATGACCCCACTCGGCACGCTTCATCGCCCACGGATGTTCGGGCGTAGCCGGAGCGTTCAGGTATTCGACGAGGTTCGCGAGGTGCTGCGGCAGCTCCTCGGCCGGGAGCGCGTAGTCGGTCAGCGTGAAGAGCGGTTCCCAGTTCATCTTTCTGCAGAGCTCCATGAACTGGTCGATGCCGAATTTCCAGTCGGAGCGTTCGGAGAGCGGCCCGACGGCGTGCGTCCAGTTGTAGTTGTGCGCAAGACAGCCGCCCGGATAACGCATCATGCCCATTCTGAGCGTCTTCGCCAGGCCGGTCGTGACCGGATTCGGCGCGTTTTTGTCCGGGTCCCAGAAGCCCTGCCCGTATTTGACGCCGTTCACATTGAAAGTTTTGGCATCAGCCGGCTCGCTGAAGATGCCGCGGCCGTCCGCCGCCTCGATATTGTTGCCGAAGCCGAGCTCGTTGACCGGAGCCACCACCTTTGAGGCATCGACGGTGATGACGGCCGGACCGGCCGCAAACAGCGCCGGCGCCGCGGCCAGAGCGGCCGCAGTCAGGGTACGGGACAGGTGTTTCATGGCAAATCTCCTATGTTCCCCAAAAAGTTGCCACCCTTCGGCCACGGGCCTCGGGTCTTTTGGGCCGAATGCCCAAAAGCTTCGGGTACTTTTCGGGGGCCCCGCTCTTCGGTGTTCCGTGCGGCTCCGCCGTACTCACACCTTCGAGAAAGGCATTGTTGATATTTTTCCAAAAAGTTGCCACCCTTCCTCCTTCGCCGAGGCTGCGGAGGACAAGTCGGGCTTGTCATCCACAGCGCCTGCGCGACGGATGATACTTTTCGGGGGCCCCGCTCTTCGGTGTTCCGTGCGGCTCCGCCGTACTCACACCTCAGAGAAAGGCATTGTTGATATTTCGATGGCATTGACATACCATCTCCATTTAGTTAATATGTTAACTTATACCGGTAATCTGAAAAATAATTTTTCGGGAAAAACCGCCTTCCCGCCGGATGGCGGCGGGAAGACGGGATAAGACTATTCGACGATTTCAGCTTTGATGTCGTCGAACCAGACGGTTCCGGAGGATTCCTGAAGGCCGACCTGGAAGCTCACGTCTTCCGCATCGGCGGGAATATCCGCCTGGGTCACGACCTCCTCCCAGCCGAACGTACCGTCTTTTTTCGGCTTGTGCTCGATCCACTGCCGGTCGCCGGAAGCGGCTTTGTAGTAGATCATCGCTTTGACTCCGAGGTACGGCTTCTCCGGCTTCGAGACGTTTTCGCCCCGGACCATCGAGGTTACCTTGAGTTTTTTACCGCGGACTTTGGCGGCGTCGATTCTGATCGGCAGCAGCCTGGCGCCTTTCGGATTGTCATTTGCAATCCTGAGCCCGCCGTTTTCAAAGCCGTCGGCGGAGAAGGCGGCCGCGCCGGCCTGCCCCCAGTTCTTCGCCGTGCTTTCGGCATCGGCGAAGGTCTCCTCGAAAAGCACCTCGCCCGCGGAGAGCGTTCCGAAAGCGAGCGCGGCGGCCGCAAATGTCAGGAACTTGCGTTTCATGCGTTCACCCTTTCCGTTGAAGCGTCACCCTGCAGGTCAGTCCTCTTCGTCGAGCTCGAGGTCCGAGAAGTAGATGGTTCCGGTCGAGCCCTGCAAACCGATCTGGATGGTGACGGACTTCGCATCGGGCGGCACGGTCGTGACGGTTTTGAGCTCGCGCCAGCCGAAATCCCCGGTCAGACGGGTCGTATCCGGATAGTCGATCCTGCCGTCGGCCATGGTCACGGTCATCATCATCTTAATGCCGAGATACGGCTTGTCGGGCTTCGAGATGTTTTCCCCCTTGACTTTGGCGGAGAGCTTGACGGTCTTGCCCCGGACTTTGTCGATATCCACCTTGAAGAAAGCCATGACCGGCTTGGCCGCATCGGTCGCAGTGATTCTGACCGCGCTCTCGTCGCTCTCCGGCCCGCCGTTCGGCAGGAAAGTCATGGCGGCGGCGTTGCTCCACTGCTTGAGGGCGGCCTCGGTGTCGATCATGTTGTCGTAGATGTCGTCCGCGCTGACGGCGAACGCGCCGAACAGCATGGCGCCGAGTACTGCGGTTCTGAAAAATTTCATACTGATTCCCTCCTCTGTTGGTTTCTCAGGTAACATTAAGCTAACCGCATTTCCGCAAAAAGTCAAATCGGTTTTCCCGTCCCGCATCGATTTTCCGGCGGGAAAGCGCGCATCGGGTTTGAAAAACGTGGTTCCGGCGTGTATGTTCCTGCCTTTGCAAGTTCAGTTTCAGGAGATGCGCCAGTGAAAATATCGATCGTCACCATTGTCCGCAACAATGCGTCCCAGATCCGGGAGACCATGGATTCCGTGCTGAATCAGGGATTCCCCGATCTTGAATACATCGTCATCGACGGCGCCTCCACCGACGGCACGGTCCGGGAAATCGAAGCGTACGGCGACCGTCTCGCCGCCTTCGTGAGCGAGCCGGACGGCGGCATCTACGACGCGATGAACAAAGGCATCGCCCGGGCAACCGGCGACGTGATCGGCCTCATCAACGCGGGGGACTCCTACCGCCCCGGCGCTCTGGCACTGGTCGAAAAAAGCTTTCGCGGACGCGAGCTCGACCATTCGATCTTCTGGGGCGACGTGATCTACGAAAAGCAGGGACTCGTGCGCGGCTTCCGTCCGCACAACCTGTTCCGCGGCGCGTTTGCCCCGCACCCGTCGATGTTCGTGCCGCGCCGGGTCTACGAGCGGATCGGCGTCTACGACTCCTCGATGCGCTACCTCGGCGACTACGACTTCATGTACCGGGCGGTCAACGTGCACAAGCTCGACGTCATCTACGTTCCGGAGCCGGTGGCCTTCTACCGCGAGGGCGGCTGTTCCGACCGCCACATCGCCGGCTGCCTGCGCGACGAACTGAAGGTAAAACTCCGTTACGGACAGAACCCGGCCAAGGCGAAAACCGAATATTTTCTGAAGTTAATCAAGAATCTGCCGCGAATCCTGCTTGCAAAATGATGAAACGCGGATATATTAACCGGATGTATGTGATTGAATGAGTGAACTTACTGACAACGATAAGGAGCAGAATAAAATGTACGCGATTATCAAGACCGGCGGCAAGCAGTTGAAAGTCAAAACCGGCGACATTGTGGAAGTCGAGAAGCTCGACGTGGAAGTCGGCGGCAAAGTCACCTTCAGCGAGGTCCTCGCGGTCGGCGAAGAGGGCGGCAAGCTGAACGTCGGCACCCCGATGCTCGAGGGAGCGACCGTCGCGGCCGAAGTCAAGGACCAGTTCCGCGCCAAGAAGATCGTCGTTTTCAAGATGAAGCGCCGCAAAGGCTATCGCCGCACCCAGGGTCACCGGCAGAGCCTGACCCGCGTCGAAATCGGCGAGATCAAAGCGTAACAGCGGAAAGAAGGGCGCCATGCAGTACGATGCGAACGGAGCGCTGCTCACGACCGAAATTCCGGGCGTGAAGCTCGTCAACCGCGGCAAGGTGCGCGATGTCTACGACCTCGGCGACGCGCTGCTCTTCGTTGCGACCGACCGGATCAGCGCCTTCGACGTGGTCATGCCCTGCGGTGTGCCGCGCAAGGGCGAGGTTCTGACGCAGATTTCGCTCTTCTGGTTCGACCTGATGCGCGACATTCCGAACCACCTGATTTCGGCCGACGTCACGACGCGTCCGGAGCTGGCGGCGTACGCGAAGGACCTGCAGGGGCGGTCGATGATCGTCCGCAAAGCGAAGGTCATGCCGGTCGAATGCATCGTGCGGGGCTACCTGGTCGGCAGCGGCTGGAAGGACTATCAGAAAAGCGGCACCGTCTCCGGCCTCAGGCTGCGCGACGGTTATCAGCAGGCGTCGAAGCTCGACGAGCCGCTGTTCACTCCGTCCACCAAAGCCGAAATCGGCGCCCATGACGAAGCGATCTCTTTCGAGGAGGTCTCGAAGCTGATCGGCGCCGGCAAGGCGGCCGCGCTGCGTGACCTTTCGCTCAAAATCTATACGACGGCCCGGGATTATGCCGAAAAGCGCGGCATCATCGTCGCAGACACGAAATTCGAATTCGGCGAACTCGACGGCAAAATCATTCTGGTTGACGAGGTCCTGACCCCGGATTCGAGCCGGTTCTGGCCCGCCGACCAGTACAAGGTCGGAACAAGCCCGGTCAGCCTCGACAAGCAGTATGTGCGCGATTACCTCGAGACGCTCGACTGGAACAAGACCGCGCCCGGCCCGGAACTCCCGGCCGACGTGGTGAAGAAGACCTCCGAGAAGTATCTCGAAGCTTATCGGATGCTGACCGGCAGATCCCTGTAACGAGAGTGCCGGAGCGAAGAAAAAGGGGCGGCTCGATGCCGCCTCTTTTCATTTACGGGAGAAGGAACGATGTTTGCGGATATTTTCGCCGGCATGGATGTAACGCAGCTTGCGGTGCTGATCGTGAGCGCGATCCTGATCGGCATCAACAAAACGGCGATTCCGGGAATCGGCGTGCTGCCGGTCATCATGCTGACGATGGCGTTCGAAGGCAGGCTCTCGACCGGGCTGCAGCTGATCATGCTGGTCATGGCCGACCTCATGGCGGTCGCCTGGTACCGGAGGAAGGCGGACTGGAAAATCATCTGGCGGCTGCTGCCGTGGGCGTGGACCGGGCTGGCGGTCGGAGCGCTTGTGCTCTGGCTGCTGCCGGAGGGGAACGACCGGCTCATGCGGATGCTGATCGGCGGAATCGTCCTCGGTCTCGCACTGCTTAACTTCATCCGCTCGCGCATTGCGCCGGACCGGATTCCGGCCGGCAAAGTCGCGGCCGGCTTCTACGGCACTCTGCTCGGCTTCACGACCCATCTCGCCAATGCGGCCGGGCCGGTCGCCGCGATCTATTTCCTGGCCATGAAGCTCCCGAAGGACAAGTACATGGGATGCAACGCCTGGTTCTTCCTGATCATCAACTGGACGAAGATGCCGCTCTTCATCGCGGACGGGCGGGTCACATTCGAGGCGCTGAAGGTCGACCTCGCCATGATACCGTTCCTGCTGATCGGCGGCGCGCTCGGCATCCTGATCCTGTCAAAGATGCCGCAGAAGCTGTTCGAGAACATCATCCAGGTGATCGTCGTGCTCTGCGCCGTCTACCTCTTTTTCTGACGACCCGGGGAGAAGCATGAACAACCGTGAATTCTGGTTCGATACGGCGGGGAAGCCGATCAACGCCCACGGCGGAGGCATGCTCGAATACGGCGGCCGCTTCTACTGGTACGGCGAACACAAGACGGAAGGGTGGGCCGGGCGGCTCGCGTTCCACGGCGTTCACTGCTACGAGTCAGCAAACCTGACGGATTGGCGCGACTGCGGCATCGTCCTGCCGGTCTCGGACGATCCGGCCAGCCCGATCGTCCGCGGCTGCCGGATCGAGCGTCCGAAAGTGATTTACTGCCGGACGACCGGAAAGTTCGTCATGTATTTCCATTCGACCGATGAGAACCACACCATCGCAAAGCGCGGCCTGGCTGCGGCGGATTCTCCGGAGGGACCGTTCGTCTTTCTCGGCGCCGCCCGCGTCAACGCCGGTTTTGCACCGCTTAACATGAGTGCGGAAGAGGCCGCGTTCCCGGCCGGAACGATTCCGCCGGAGCCGCAGCTGCCGAACGGGGAGAACGACGAGGTGAAACGCTACCCGATTTTCCGCCGCGACCTTGCCGCCGGACAGATGGCGCGAGACATGAACCTCTTCGTCGATGAGGACGGGACGGCCTATCACATCTATTCCTCGGAACACAACAGCACAATCCACATCGCCGAACTGACGCCGGACTGCCTCGGCTGGAGCGGCCGCTACGTCCGCGTGCTGCCGTGCGGCTGGAACGAGGGGATGGCGCTGTTCCGGCGGGGAGACGCCTGTCACCTGCTGATGTCCGGCTGCACGAGCTGGGAGCCGAATGCGGCGCGGTCGGCGAGCGCTCCGGGCGTGTTCGGCCCCTGGACTCCCGGCGGCAACCCGTGCCGCGGCCCCGGCGCCGAAACGACTTTCGGCTGCCAGAGCAGCGCGGTATTCCGGGCCGGAGAACGCTGGATTGCAATGTTCGACCGCTGGAATCCGGCCAGCTTCGACCGCAGTACCTACGTCTGGCTGGAAATCCGTTTTCTCTCCGACGGCGGCTACCGCATCGACTGGACGGACGAGATTCAGTTCGGCTGACCCCGGTCCTGTCCCCCGCGATACACTCAGGAGCTCCTGCCGCGCTGTTTCTGGAGCTCGCCGGGAGTGACGCCGCAGCGTTCACGGACGAAAGCGTGCAAATGGGTCACGTGCCGCATGCCGACCTCCTCTGCGATCTCCTTCAGACTCAGCTCGTTCCGGTCGATCAGCTCCATAATCCGGCCGAGACGGCGCCGGGCGCGGTATTCGGCGGGCTCGAGCTGATAGGCCCGGCGGAAACATTTTCTCAGGAATCCGGCGCTTGCGCCGGCTTCGCGGCTCAATTCCGCGAGGGTCTTGCGGAATCCGCGATCCGCATCAATGGCGAGGCGCAGGCGGGCGGCCGGAGTCGTGCCTTCCCGGTCCGGCGGTTCCTCTTCGGCAAACATTTCTCCGCAGATTCCGACGGTCATCCACTCGGCGGCGATCCGGTTCGCCGGTGTGCCGCTCTGCCAGAGGGAGACGACCAGCGCGAACCGTTCCCGCAGCGGCAGGGCATGCCCGGCCTTGATCCGGCGCATGTACGGGAAGCACAACAGGGAGCCGTCCTGCTCCAGCTGCTGCCGGCATGCTCCGGCGACCGGAATCAACTCCGGCATGCGGCACTGAATCACCCAGTTTTCACGTTTGCGCCCGAACCGGAAGTCGACGCGGGCGCCGGGCGGAATCATGGTCAGGAACGGCGCCGCCGCGCCGGTCAGCTTCAGCTGCTCCCCGCCGCCGGGGGGCGCGATATTCATATAGTCGAGCCCGCCGAGGCAAAGCCCGACATGGACGAACAGCGTCGTCTGGACAAAGGTCTCCGGAGCGGTATACCGCCCCGGATGGACAATTTCGAGCTGCATGATTCGAATTTTATAATAATGATGCCGTATCTGTAATAATGATGCTGAAAAGATAGTTGCAGATTTATAACTTTTCAAGTATACTTTCTGAAAAAGAAAGGTGTTTCATATGTTCTGGCAGGGAATTCTTGTTGCGCTGGTCACCGGTGCGATCTGGTGCGGCGTCGGTGTGGCGTACAGCCGGGCGGCGGAGAAAAAAGAGGGCTTCCATCTGTTTCTCCTTCTGAGCGCACTCTGCTTCCTGCTGACGAGCTGGGGGGCCGAAAGGCCCGGAGCGGCTCCGCTCCGGGAGCTTCTGACGGTTGCCGCACTGATGATTCCTGCCGGGCTCCTGAGCCAGTTCGGATTTCTCGCGCTCTGCGGAGCGATGCGTCGCGGCAGCCACGGCGTCAGCTGGGGGATTGCGCAGTCGGCCATGCTCTGCCCGTTTGCGGCCGGAATCCTGCTGTTCGGGGAAGCCGCGACGCCCTGGCGGCTCGCCGGCATGGCGATTCTGCTCGGCAGCCTCGTGCCGCTCGGCTGGCCCTCCTGCACAAAGCGCGCGGCCGGGCGGGCGCACCGGATCTTTCTGCTGTTCGCGTTTCTCGCCTTTCTGCTGCTCGGCGCGCAGCAGACGCTGACGCTCGTGCCGAACCGGCTGCCCGGACTCGGCCCCGCGGCGCTCAGCTGGCGGATTCCGCTGTTGAGCCTCGGCGGACTTATCTGGATCGTCGTCGTAATCCGCCGTCGAGAGTTCGGTTTCCGGAGCGTCCTGCCGCTCGCGCTGCTGTACGGCGTCCTGGTGGCGGCCGGTCAGTGGACGATGTTCCGGGCGATCGACCTGCTGAGCCACGCCGGTGCGGCGGGAGTCGCTTATCCGGTTGCGATCGGCGGCTGCATTGCGCTGTTCTTTCTCTATGCAAAATGGATTCGCGGGGAGAAGACCGGGGTCACGGGGACTGCCGGAATTCTGCTTGCCGTGCTCGGCATTCTGCTGCTGGCATGTTAAAGGAAAGGAATACGGTTATGGGTATCAGTATCGGGCTTGTCGGCCTCGGCAGTTTCGGCAGTGCGTTCGCGCAGCTGTTCAAGGCGCATCCGCTGGTGGACCGGGTCGCGTTCTGCGACTGCGAGCCGGAACGGATCAGGAAGTTCGCCGAAGATCCGTTCTTCGCCGACAAATTCAATCCGCGCGACGCTTACGGGTCGCTCGACGAAATCTGCGCAAGCGACCTCGATGCGCTCGTCGTCATCACGCAGCCGTGGCTCCATGCGCCTCAGTGCATTCAGGCGATGGAGTCCGGGAAGGAGGTTTACAGCGCGGTACCGCTGACCTGCCTGCCGGACTCGGACGAAGTGCTCGACTGGTGCGGCCGGATCATCGAGACATCGAAGCGGACCGGCAGACACTATATGCTCGGCGAAACCACCTGCTTCCGCCCGCAGGCGATGTTCTGCCGCCGGAAGGCGCTGGCCGGGGAGTTCGGCGACTTCGTCTATGCCGAGGGCGAGTATATGCACGACGTCGACAGCGCATGCAGCCTGCGCGAGGTGATGCGCCGCCGCACCGCCGGCCGGATCGGCAGCGAGTGGCCGGCGAAGGAGGAGCAGTACGCGCGCAGCGGCAAGCTGTCGACGCCGATGAATTACCCGACCCACTCCGTCAGCGGGCCGGTCTTCTGCATGGGAACACGGGCGCGGAAGGTCGCGGCGTTCGGCTGGCGGAACCGTACCGGCGATTCGTATTTCCGCCATGACGAATTCAGCAATGTGACCGCGCTCTTCGAGCTTGCGAACGGCGCTTCGATGCGTGTGGCCGAGATGCGCGAACTTGCCGGGCAGATCAGTCCGCTCGAAAACGAGACGTTCCGGATCATCGGCACGCGCGGATCGTTCTCCGAAAACGTCTGGTATTACAACGGACGCACGGACGAGACCGATGCAATCCGCCCGGAGCAGAGGACCCGCTACACCGATGCGGAGCTTTTCGACCCGCTCCCGCCGGAGGTGCGCGAAGCGTTTCTCACCGTCCAGAACCGTTCGTCCGGCGATCTGCAGAACCGCGACTTCGTGCCGCAGGGTCACGGCGGCTCGCACCCGTACCTCGTCCATGAGTTCGTCACAAGCGTTTACGAGCGCCGCCAGCCGCTCGTGAACGCATGGGAGGCCGGCCACTATATGGCGATGGGCATGGCCGCCAACCGTTCCGCCCGCCGCGACGGCGAACTGACTCCGGTTCAGGACTGGGGATTCGCACCCGAATTCTGATTTTCCTCCCGATTTTTCCGTCATAACCGGCTTGACTTTTCCGGAAAGCCGGTTATTTTATATTTAAACATATAAACAATTGTTTAATCGTTGAATCAGGGAGAGGCCGATGGCAATGCAGGAAACACCCGTATGCAGCTGTACCGTAATTCATGAGGATGCAGTTCAAGCGGTAAAAAAACAGCTCGATTCGGAGCTGATGCTCGCGCGCATGGCGGAAATGTTCAAGGTGCTGGGGGATGCGACCCGGCTGGGAATCATCAACGCGCTTTTGCTCTCGGAGCTCTGCGCCTGCGACATCGCGGCGATCATGCGGATGAGCCAGCCTGCCGTGGCGCATCATCTGAAAATTCTGCGGCAGACCCGCCTGGTGAAATGCCGCAAGGTGGGAAAAGTGGTTTATTATTCGCTGTGCGACGGGCATGTCGGCATGCTTTTCGACCAGTGCCAGACTCATGTGAGGGAAGAATGAAGCAGGTTTTCTACATTCGCAACCTTGCCTGTGCGGAGTGCGCCGGCAAGATCGAGGCCGGAGCCCATCGGCTTCCGGGGGTCCGCAGCGCCCGGCTGAACTTCGCTTCCGGCCGGATTGCGCTTGAACTCGACGACCGCTCCGCCGAACGGAAGGTGCGGGACGGGCTGGCCCGGCTGGTCCGGCAGATCGAGCCCGATGCCGAACTGCACGATGCGGAGGAGCACGCTCATGCTCACGACCATGCGCATCCGTCCGGGATACTGCCCCTGATCGTGATCGGCATCTCGGCGGCGGCGTTCGCGGCAGGCTGGATCTGCTCGGCATACGACCTCCCGAAACCGGTGTCGACCGGATTGTTCGTCGCCGTCTACCTGCTCTCCGGCTGGCGGGTGCTGCTGACCGCGTTCCGCCATCTGTTCACACGCGATCTCTTCGACGAGAATCTGCTGATGACACTGGCCACGTTCGGCGCGTGGGCGGTCGGCGAATCCGCCGAAGCGGCGGCCGTCATGCTTTTCTTCCACATCGGAGAATATTTTCAGGCGCTGGCGGTCGAACGCTCGCGGCGGTCGATTGCGGAACTGATGGATATCCGTCCCGATTTCGCCAATCTGCTGAAAGACGGCACGGTCAATGTGGTCGCGCCGGAAGCAGTCGAGCCCGGCGACCGGATTCTCGTCCGCCCCGGGGAGCGTGTGCCGCTTGACGGCGTGGTCCGCTCCGGCTCCTCGCAGCTCGACACGGCGGCGCTGACCGGCGAATCGAAGCCGCGCCGCATCAATGCCGGAGATGCGGTCCTGAGCGGGACGATCAACCTCTCCGGCGTGCTGGAAATCGAAGTGACCGCCCGCAGTGCCGATTCGACGGTCAGCCGGATTCTGGCCGAAGTCGAAAATGCCGCAAACCGCAAGTCGAAGAGCGAAAACTTCATCACCCGTTTCGCCAGAATCTACACACCGGCGGTTTTCGGCGCGGCGATTCTGCTCGCCGTGCTTCCTCCGCTTCTCGCCGGTGCGGCGTGGGGTGTCTGGATTTACCGCGCGCTGGTCTTTCTCGTGATCTCCTGCCCGTGCGCGCTGGTGATCTCGGTGCCGCTTTCGTTCTTCGCCGGAATCGGCGGGGCGTCGCGCCGCGGCATCCTGTTCAAAGGCGGCAACTACCTCGAGACGCTGGCCAGCGTCAAAGCGATTGCGTTCGATAAAACCGGCACGCTGACGCAGGGCCGGTTCGAAGTGCGCGAAGTGTTCCCGGCGGCAGGGGCCGATCCGGACCGGCTGCTTGAGCTCGCTGCGCATGCGGAGCTCAGCTCGAGCCATCCGATCGCGCCCTCGCTGCGCAAAGCCTGGCCGGGAGCGGTCGATCCCGGCCGCGTCGGTGCGGCCGAGGAGATCGCCGGGCGAGGAATCCGGGCGACTGTGGACGGTTCTGAAATCCGGGCCGGCAGCCGTCTGCTGCTCGAGGAAGCCGGAATCGCGGTTCCGGAAATCCGTGCGGAGGGGACGCTTATCTACCTGGCTGAAGGCACACGTTACCTCGGCTGCGTGGCGATCGCCGACGCGCTGAAGCCGGACGCGGTTTCCGCCATGAAGGAGCTGCGCCGGTGCGGCGTCGACCGGTTGATTCTGCTGACCGGCGACAATCGCGAAACGGCGGAACGGGTGGCCCGGCAACTTGGAATCGACGAAGTCCGCGCCGAACTGCTCCCGACCGGAAAAGTCGCCTGTCTGGAAGAGATCATGAAACACCTGAAGCCGGATGAAAAGCTCGCTTTCGTCGGGGACGGAATCAACGATGCGCCGGTGCTGTCCCGGGCCGACGTCGGCATTGCGATGGGAGGGCTCGGCTCGGACGCCGCGGTCGAATCGGCCGACGTGGTGCTGATGACGGACGAACCGTCGCGCATCGCACCGGCGATCCGGATTGCGCGCCGGACGCTTGGAATCGTGCGCGGCAACATTGCGCTCGCGCTTGGAATCAAAGGCGCGGTGCTGCTGGCCGGGGCGTTCGGCTTCGTTTCGATGTGGGGAGCGGTTTTCGCGGACGTGGGTGTAACGCTGCTGGCGATCCTGAACGCCCTCCGCGCGCTGGGCGGCGTAAAATCCCGCTGAAACGCCGGCCGCCCGGAGAAGATGTGTTTTTTTCCGAAGCCGACTGGATTTTTGACCGATGGGAGGCTATTTTATGAACGCCTCCCCTCAGCCCGGGTGGCGAAATGGCAAACGCAACTGACTTAAAATCAGTTAGGGAAACCTTTACGGGTTCGAGTCCCGTCCCGGGTACCATTTTAACCTCAGAATGTAAGATTTTGTGCCGTTTTGTGCCACTCTTGCCTTTCAATCCTCGAAATCAGTGGTATTTTAGCTCACGAGGATAGTTATGAGGAAACAGGGCAATGGCGAGGAAAGTCATGAAGCAGGAAGTCGGTACCATCTACCAAAAACCGAACGGGACATATCATTACCGTTATCAGATCAACGGTGAACGCAAGTCGATCAGCCTGAAAACTAAAAATCAGGAAGAAGCGAAGCGGAAAGTCAAAGAGCTGCTTCCGGTTCTGAAAGCGACCAGCATGGAAGTCGTTTCGGCGCACGTCGCTCACGCGCGCAATCTGATTGAGCCTGTAAATGTATTGTTGCTTACCGAAACGTGGAATGTTTACTCAAAACACCCGAACCGTGCCACTCCTGCGACTGTTAACGAACGTCTCGCCTACGAAGCAGACTGGAGAGATTTTTTGAAGTCTCTTCCGAAAGGCTGTCAATATCTCCACGAAGTGACGCCGGAACTGGCCGAAGCCTACGCACAAAAGCTCCGGGAACGTCAACTGGCCGTTGATACGCACAACCGCAAGATCAAACGGCTGCGGAAAATCTTCTCTACGCTTACCGAGTATTGTCCCGATGGTAATCCCTTTCATTCTTCTGTACTCTGGCGTAAAGACCGCGAGGAGCAGGAACACAATACACGTCGTCTCGCCTTTACTCGCGAACAGGAACAGGCATTGCTGGACGTACTGGCCGATTCTACGCACAAGGTGAAGAACAAACCGGAAATCCGGGTCATCTATCATTTGGGGATGTTTACTGGCCAACGGCTGAAAGACTGCGTTCTGCTGCAATGGCATAAGGTTGATCTTGAACGGCGGCGCATCTGGGTCAAGCAATTCAAGACCGGAAAAGAAGTCACGATTCCAATTGCTGATCAGCTATTGACGGTGCTTCAGGAAGCATTGGCATGGAAACGAGATGAATATATCTGTCCGAACTGTGCGGCTCGATATAAGCAGAAAGACGCCAACGGCAAAGATGTCGGATGCAATAAAGTCGGCTTGGATATCCTCCGGGTGATCCGCTGGATCGGGTTGGAGCCATCCGTGGAGGTGCCGGGCCGCAAGAAGAAGGCAACGGTCTACGGCTTTCATTCCCTGCGCCACAGCTTTGCCAGTCATTGTGCTGAAGCTGGTGTCCCGAAAGCCGTATTGCTTTCAATCCTCGGCACCGATTCTGATATAGCTGATAAATACTATATTCATATTGGAGAGGAGGCCCAAATGGAAGCGATTGCCGCTGTCGCGTCCATCACGACCAAATCCGATCGCCAGCGGATCGAAGAAGCATTGAAGTTGCTCGATACTCCCGATATCCCTACCGAGGAAATTTTGAACCGTGTCCGGCACGTACTGAAAGCATAAATGCTTATTTACGATAGCTTATTAGTTGAAACTGAGCCTCCAGAAAATGAAACTGGGGGGCTTGCTTTTTGAAACGTTTCACCCTTGAAATGAGTCTGTAAGCGGAGAATTTGAAACAACGATTTTGAGATTTTGAGCGTAAAATCTCAACAGATATTTATATCCCCAATCTATCCGGAAATCCAGTTTCATTCGCATATCCTTTTTCGTTCAGTTCAACGGTGACTCAAGCAAAGCCCCAGGTCAAAAGTGCAATAACAGATGATGGCAACAATGGCGAATATCTATAAATTTACCCCGCTTCTGATTATTTCTCAAGAGGATGGACCAGAGTATCGAAAAGCAACCCCATCTGATAACAGATTGTTTCTCCGGGAGCCAGCAGTTTGCCGAATTGATTGATTGTTACGGTCGGAGTCGCAACCATTCAACGAGGCATTGGTCGGTTCCAAACCGAGAACGTAAGCGTTGCGTGAAGGCCTTTTCCATATGTACCAGATACGGTAGGACCGCTGTATCATAACGGACTATTACGGCAATCCCGAGAGGCCGGTTGAGAATACGCATCTGTGCCCATCCGGCTGCATCGGAGGCAACTTGTGCCGAAAACAATATTCCACGAAGCCAATCAGCGGCGGCGGATAAGGGTTCCACTCTGCAATTCCGGCTGTGGCGTAGGCGTTACGCGGTTCAATCCGATGGGGAGGGGCTTCAAATTCCAAGACGGGACTGATGAGCGGATAACCTAAGTTGCAGTGATGAAGTATTTCGGTAAACTCGGCCGCTTCGCCATGATTGGTTACGCGGTCTGCGATGTAAATCCGGTTGTCGCCATAGGCGGTGTGAATAGAACGTCCCAATGAAAGATTGGAGCTGAAAAGATGCCTTTGCGCAAAATGCCGGAAATTTCAATCCGCTACCGCTACAGACATCGACAATGTGTTGTCTCCGGCCGCTTCCTTCTTCTGGACGGGAGAGGCGTACGTAGCAAAGCTGGTCTGGATGGGCCAGATAGGGGCGTGCCGTTTCAAACTCCAGATTCATTTTACGCTTTCCCGTTTGAGCGGAACATCAGGATTTTATCACGCCTCACCCGGTCGCCTGTTTCCGGAATGCGACTTTTTTCCTGATTCAATAGCAGGAATTTTCCGTACCGCATTTGTCAGGCGATTTGCCGATCGCTCTCCGATACCGTTTCTTCGCCGATGACCAGTTTGCTCAGGATGACGCGGCGGCGGCAGCAGAATTCCGCAAGCTGCCGCATCTTCTCCGGATCGTCGCCGCGGGTGGTGACCAGCAGCTTGTCGAACGGCTGCTTCTCATAGACCTCCCCGAGCTGTCGGCTGCCGCCGAACACAGGAAAACCGTAGACGTGCAGTCCGGCCAGCACCGGGTCGTCGTCGATGATTCCGACGATCTGCTCCCTGTCGCCGGATTTCTGCGCGCAATACAGCGTGCTGATGAAAACCCGGCAGTTGAGTCCGCCGCCGTAAATCAGCAACCGCAGACGGTCCGGCGCCTGATGCTGCAGATCGAGCTTCCGGAACCAGAACCACTCCGCATAGTGAATCAGCAGCCGTTCCCCGACGATCAGCAGCACGCTCAGTGCCGAAAAAACGATCGATCCGCCGATAAACTGCCGCAGATCAATGCTGTACAGCTGCGCCATATTCCGATATTCGAGCAGAAACAGCAGCGAACAGGCCAGGACCGAACCGAGAAGCAGCAGCATTTTCAGCCGGCAGTAGTCGTTGATTCCGGCCCGCAGCCAGTAGACCCGGTAAGTGCCGGAGAGGCAGAGCAGCAGCGCGAGCGGTCCGAACGTGCAGAGGAAAATCCGCAGATTGCCGGCCGTTCCGCAGGTCGTCCAGCAGGCCGTCACGAACGACACGCCGATCAGAAAAAAGTCAATGAACGGATGTACGAGGTTGATCAGCAGTCCGCGCCGCGGCTTGATCAGCCCGTTCCGGATCAGCCGGGCCGAAGCGTACAGTTCGACCCCGGCCAGCTGCCGGATCGCGATCAGGACGCCGAGCAGCAGCAGGATATAGCCGATCGCCAGAGTCGAATGGCGCAGAAAGAGCAAAAGCAGCGCCGCGGCCGCGAATCCGCAGCCGATCAGATACATCAGAAGGGCGGTCGTGGTCTGCTTGCGCGTTTCGCGCAGCAGCCGGTGGTGCAGATGGTCCTGGTCGCCGTCCATGATGCCGCCGGAATGCGGATCAAGCAGTTTCCGGGCGCTGCGCCGCCAGATGGCGAGAACCACGTCGAAGAGCGGAACCCCGATCGCCAGCAGCGGCAGCAGCAGCGAGGTCGCCGTCACCGCACGGTCGATGGTCGAAAGCCCGGTAATCGCAAAGATCAGCCCGAGGAACGTACTGCCGGTGTCCCCGAGGAAAATCCGCGCAGGATGGAAGTTGTAGCGCAGGAAGCCGAAACATGTGCCGGCCAGAATCTGCATGCTCATCGCCTCCGGCGCGTGTCCGCCCGCCGGCAGGAACCAGATCGCCATGCATCCCGCCGACACGATCGCGAGTCCGGAAGCGAGCCCGTCGAGTCCGTCGATCAGGTTGAACGCGTTCAGGATGACGATCACCCAGCCGACCGTCAGCGCCAGCGAAAGAAACCACGGGACCGGCCAGCCGAGAATCGTGTAGTCGCAATCCATGTTGAACCAGACGATCAATGCCACGACGATCTGAACCGCGAGCTTCAGTTTCGACTTCAGTTCGCGGCGGTCGTCCACAATGCCGAGCGCACCGAGCAGTGCCGCCGGAACCAGCAGCCGCGCCAGAAGCTCCCGGGATTCCGGCAACGGAGAATGAAGCGCATAGAAGCCGAGCGCCGTGAAAAACGCCAGAATCACCGCAATGCCCCCGCCGCGCGGGACCGCATGCTCATGAATGTGCCGTCCGCCCGGCTTGTCCACATAGCCCAGGCGCGGCAGCACACGAATGCAGACCCGCGTCAGCAGCACCGACAGGCAGCAGCCGAACAGCGGATACAACACGAATCCCCCGTGAGAAGAGAAAAAATCAAACGACATAGTCATCAATACGTCTTTTCCTTCACATCTGTATCAATGAAGTTTTTTCAACGGTATTTCAGACAAAAGCGCAGAACGGTTAACCGTTCAATTCTCGGCTTGCGGTTGTACAGAGCGTGTCGATCCAGTGATTGACACGAAGCTGTTCCTCCGCTTCGACCAGAATCCGGATTTTGTTTTCCGTTCCGGAATAACGGACAATCGTGCGGCCGGACTCTCCAAGCTCGGCATGGCATGCCTCAATGGCGGCCGGCAGTGCCTCAAGCTGTGCCAACGGGATTTTGCGCGCCACCGGAAGCGAACGAATTTCCTGCGGAAAAACATCCATAAAGGCTGCAAGTTCCGCAAGAGTTTTGCCGGTCCGAACCATCAATTGCAGCACATGCAGCGCGGAAATGAGCCCGTCGCCGGTGGTGGCATAATCCATGAAGATGATGTGTCCGGACTGTTCGCCGCCGACGTTGAAGCCTCCTTCACGCATACGTTCGATGACATAACGATCACCGACATCGGTAACTTCGATCCGGATTCCATGCTGCTTCATCGCACGATGCAATCCCAGATTGCTCATACCGGTAACGACGACCGTATCACCGGCAAGCCGACCTCTGTTTTTGAAATCCAGCGCAACCATGCCAATAATGCGGTCGCCGTTGACTTCGCAGCCGTCGGCATCGCAAAAGATGACGCGGTCGGCATCGCCGTCGAGGGCGATACCGGCATCGGCGTGATGTTCCCGAACCAGACGGCCGATATTCGCCGGATGCATCGCTCCGCAATTTTCATTGATGTTGAGTCCGTCGGGAGCAACACCGCTTTCAATAACCTCCGCTCCGAGTTCACGCAGGATCAGCGGAGCAATCGAATAAGCGGCGCCGTTGGCGCAGTCGACCACCACCCGAAGCCCGCGAAGCGCATGGTTGCCGATGGAGCCTTTTGCAAACTCAATATAACGACCGCGGGCATCGTCCAGGCGATACGCTTTGCCGATCCGGTCGACCGTGACTCCATCTCCCCCGGCAGTTATGGCCGCTTCGATTGCAAGCTCCACCTCGTCCGGCAGTTTGAAGCCGTCGGCGGCAAAAATCTTGATCCCGTTATCGCCGGCGGGATTGTGACTCGCGGTAATCATGATGCCGCAGTCGGCACCCATCGATCGTGTCAGATGAGCGACCGCCGGTGTCGGCATCGGCCCGACCTCAAGCACATCCATTCCCATACTAAGCAGTCCGCTCGTAATAGCGTGTTCAAGCATATAACCCGAAATCCGGGTATCTTTGCCAAGTACGGCTCTGCCACGCCTAGAACGGGCTGTTCCGAGAACGCGGGCAACCGCCTGACCGACCTGCAACGCCACATCGGCGGTGATCGGATAACGGTTCGCTTCCCCTCGAATTCCGTCGGTACCAAACAGTTTCTTTTTCATAGCTTACATTCTCCCGTCAAAATACATCATGACAAATTCAAAATCATATATCCCGAACAGTCCGCTCAATTCCTTCATCAAGGATGATTTGCGGTTTCCTCCCGACCATGTGCCCCTTACTCGAATCCATGCTTTTCACGTCTTTACTCCACAGTCACACTCTTGGCCAGATTGCGCGGCTGGTCGATTTCACATCCACGTTCCGCGGCGATGTAATATGCAAAAAGTTGCAGTGCAACCGCCGTCGGCAACGGCGCGACAAAGCGACTGCACGGCGGAATTTCGATGACATCCTGTGTCAGGTCGCGGATCGCCCGGTCGCCGCGGGTGGCAATCGCCACAACCGGCGCCTTGCGTGCACGACACTCCTGAATATTGCCAAGTATCTTGTCCCGGCCAGGAATGTCATTCGCCAGCGCCATGACCGGATGCTTCTCGTCAAGCAGCGAAATCGGTCCGTGCTTGAGTTCAGCGGCATGGTATCCTTCAGCATGGATGTAACTGATCTCTTTGAGCTTGAGCGCGCCCTCCAGCGCCGTCGGATAGAGGCAGCCGCGCCCAATAAAAAAGAAATCATCGACATGCGCGTAGCGGGAAGCGATTTTTTTAATCTCCAGCGCCTGTTCCAACACCTCCCGGATCAGATCCGGAATCTGTTCGATTTCCGCAACAAGCTCCGCTCCCCGACTGCGGCTGAGCCGCCGATTGCGGCCGAGCAGCAGTGCAAACAGCAGCAGAACCACCACCTGACTCAAAAACGCTTTGGTCGACGCCACGCTGATTTCGGGTCCGGCATGCAGGTAAATACCGCGCCCGGCCTCACGGGCGATAGTCGAACCGACCACGTTGCAGAGCGCCGTGACGATCGCACCTTTGGCAGCCGCTTCCCGCACCGCCGCGATCGTATCGGCAGTCTCCCCCGACTGGCTGATCGGAATCACCAGCGTATTCGGCTCAATGATCGGATTGCGGTAACGGAACTCCGCCGCCTGCTCAACTGAGGTCGAAATACCAGCGAGGTCCTCGAAATAGTATTCTCCCACCAGTCCCGCGTGCATGCTGCTCCCGCAGCCGGCGATGACGATATGACCGATCTGCAGCAGCTCACGCGGCGATAATCCAATGCC
The DNA here is from genome assembly GCF_009695545.1 of Victivallis lenta. Taxonomy (NCBI): domain Bacteria; kingdom Pseudomonadati; phylum Lentisphaerota; class Lentisphaeria; order Victivallales; family Victivallaceae; genus Victivallis; species Victivallis lenta. Next base: position 291,377 of record NZ_VUNS01000004.1, read on the forward strand.
GGAGAGAATGGCGGAAGCCATTTCGTGATCAAGCCGACCGCGAATTGCATTTTCGACTGTCTCCGGCTGCTCGAAAATCTCCTTGAGCATGAAATGCGGATAATTTCCCTTCTCAGCCGCTCCCGTCTCCCAGTCGATTTTCGCAATTTCACGTTCGATCGGCACATTTCGAATATCACGCAACTCAATTTTTTCCGGGGTAATGGCAGCGATATCGCCGTCATTCAGATAGATCACCTGTCGGGTATGAGCCAGAAGCGCGGCAATATCGCTCGCAACAAAGTTCTCCCCTTCTCCGATCCCGACGACGATCGGACTGCCTTTCCTGACCGCGACAATCAGCCCCGGATGCCGATCCGACACCACTTCGATGCCGAGAAAAACTCAATTTTTTACGAGTTTGAATTGAGTAAAATCCTCAAACATCCAATTGTTTTTTAATGTTCGATACACGATATCGAGGAATTTGCGAGCCAAGGCGATATTGGCTTTCGCTCCTCCCCGCCGACTTTTAACAGATTCATGAAAGGCATGGAGATACGGGCTGTACCGTTTTGCGATCAGCGCACATTGAACCAATGTAGTCCGGGCGATTTTGCTGCCGTTCTTCGTGATTCGTCCATGACAGACCGTATCATTTGAATTGCTTACTCTCGGGACGATTCCGATATAAGCCGCAAGCTGCTTCGAAGAACGGAAGTCATGGATATTGCCGATTGTCGAGAGCAAAGTCGCCGCGCCTTTCGATCCGATTCCTTTAATGGATTTCAGGTTCTTGAACCCGTCCATCTTACTGCCATGATCCTCAATCGCCTTATCCAATTTTTCAATGCTTTGATTCAAACTGCGAATTTGTTCGACGACCACGAACATTTCCGTATCGGTGATCGGGTCAAAGTGAAAGCTCAGAGCTTTCCGAAGCCCGGTCTCCGTGGATAACTCCTCTCGCTTCAAAACAATGAAATTGGCGGCCAGCAGATTGTTGACCTTGTTTTTCAAGACGGTACGCAACTGAACCAGCTTTTCCCTGGTCTGCGTCAGACTTGAAATCTTCGCCTGTAAATCGTCTTTCATTCTTACCTCCGGAAGCATATCCTTTTCCAGAAACTCCGCCAACACTTTCGCGTCGTGCCTGTCCGTTTTTTTCGTGGACATGCTGATCACTTTAAACTGCGACGGATTCACCACTACAAGCCGTCCCACATGAGCTTTCAGGAAACGGCAAAACATAAACGTGTTGCCGGTCGCCTCCACCGCCATGACCGTATTCTTTCCGAGCAGTGAAGCAAAACCTTTCAGATCACTGATTTCGCACTTGCCGATTTTCTTCTCTTCGCCGTTTTCCCGGATACAATAGGTGAAGTTGTTCCGGTGCAAATCCACTCCCACAAAACTTGTCATCATAATTTGCCTCCATTCGTTTTTCACGAATCGAAGCGGAACTGCTGTCACGGCCTCACCATCCTCCTATACAGAGTAGTCGATTCTACATCGCTCTCTACGGTGGCGCTCTGGTTTACAGATCTGACTAATCTCCTGTCCGGGGTCATTCTCGTCTCCGAGGCGCCTCATTGAAAAATTCAGTCTGCAACCTGTCCGCTTCCATACGTGTAAGTTAATCGCCATAAATTACACGCCGCAAGCAGAAACCGCGAACGTCAGTCATTTATCATACCATCTCCTGTAAAATTAGGTGATTTACTATACCACACAAAAACATTATCCTCAGGATTTGGCATGAAAAACAGATAAATTAAGCAGGAATCGCCAAATCCTGAGAGTAGCCAGATGATGAGGATAAAGCCGGATATTCTAACATTAGAATATCCCGCTGAGATTCAAATGAGGAGAATTTCAATCGGAAGACGTAACTGGCTTTTCACCGGAAGCGAGACCGGCGGACAGAATCTGGCCATCCTGTTTTCCTTCGCGGCGACCTGCAAGGCCAACGCCGTCAACTACCGTCAATGGCTGGAAGACGTTCTGATCCGTATCAATACCACTCCCGCATCGCAGATCGACTCTTTGCTTCCTCAAAACTGGGAACCTCAACCCATCTCCGAAATATCCCGTTAAAGCCACACGAACGCGCCTCTGAGCAATTTCAACTGGAATCCCGCATCTCTGCCGGTCAAGACGAAAAATCCATCCTGACGCATTCAAAGGCAAAAAATCACGACCAAAAATTTTGCTCTCCACACCTATCCCATGGGGGTGACTGTTGGCTTACCAAGCGCTTGCCGCCGTTCTGCCCGATGATGAACAGCCGCTGCGAGAACTTCATTCGCGCCTTGAAAACGGAATGTATGGACAAAATCATATTCAGGACGCGGAAGCAGATTCGGCTTGCCGTTACAGAATTTCTGGAGTATTGGAATCATTACCGTCCGCACGAAGGACTCGGAGGAAAAATGATTCAGCCCTATCCGCAGAATCCCGGCGGCAACCTTGTCGAAGTATCATTCCTCGGCGGCTTGCTTCACGGCTACAAGCGAGAGGCTTTGGCGGCATGATGGGCAAAAAGGAATTAAAACACCCTCCGTATGCCGCGATGTTTCTATGTCCGTGTCGGTACTCCCGAAAATAGCTGTTTCCCGCAGGAATATTGAATCGCGGAAACTGCGGACATAAAAAATTGAGGCTAAAACAAAAATAGACGACTTTCAGGTTTAAAAAGAACCCTCCAGCAAATTTTCGGAAGTGATGCGAAAGCAGTTTGAGGAGGAGTTGGAGAAGTCTGACCAGGCGACCCCGGAGGGCGAGCTGGCGAAGGGGTTTGTAAGAAAGCTGGGCGAAAATATCTTCGCGCTTTTCACGCCGATTCTTTAAAAAAGAAAAAAAGCCGCGAAGCGGTTAAAATCCCCACTACAGTGGGGTCGCGGTCCAGCGGCGAAACCGCTGGTCGCTCCCCCGGCGTACTTTACCATCCAATCAGCAAAAGTGGCAGTGGCGCGTTGCTGCATCCGGAAATCTTTGCATAGGCCCGGCCCCCGCAACACTCCCCTGCTTCCCCATGCCTATTCTTTTACAAAGACGTAGAGTGTCGCTTTTTTGAGGTTTTTGCCGGAATTGCTGAAGGTCCAGTCGGGGTTGCCGTCGGCGTTGTTGCCGATGCCGATGTCGGCGTTGGCGTTCGCTCCGAAGCAATTGTAGGCGAAGACAGTCTGTTTTTGTTGGAAGTTATGGATCTGCATACAGCCGTAACCGATTTCGGGAGCGCTCTTTTCATCGCCGAAATCATATTTGCCGTCATCGGCGCCCGGAACGTTCGCCGCGTTGCGTTTGCCATAGTTGTTCGGCCAGAATTCGATATTTCCCTCGGTGAAGTTTCCGTTGCTGACGCCATCGACGTTGCTGAGGACGTGGAGGTTTTTGACGCGCTGCTGGAAGGTTGCTCCGGTGGATTTCACCGGCACGCCGAGCTGTTTCGCGTTTTGGGTGAAGGGGTCCATGGCGGCGGAAACGAACTGGATGGATCCATCCAGCTTCTCCAGCACGACGAAGTAAGTCACGCGGGAGATGTTGCCGGTAATGCCGTCACTGTTGTCGATGACGTAGTTGACCCGGGTCTTGTCGACGGAACCGTAACCGCTTTTCAGGTTGTATTCGTAGACGAGTTTGTGGTTGGTTTTGAGGGCGTCGAACAATTTTTCCCGGGTCGGCGCTTCGCCGAAACGGAAAGCGCCGAGCATCAGACCGGCTTCGTTGGCGAGCTTGCCTTCGTTGACATGGTTCCACAGATAGCGGAGATGTTCCGGTTTCTCGACTTTGTCGGAGGAGACGACGAGTTGCGTTCCCTTGATTTCAACTTTGGCGGGGAAAAATTCCTGTTCGGCGCCGGCGACTTCAAAGTGCGGGATGTCGTTGCCGCCGATCACCTTCCAGCTTTCCAGGTGATCGAAGTCGAGAATGAAGGCCTTGCCCTCCTTCCTGCGGGATTTGAGTTTCGGCGAATCCGCTTTGATATCGGTTTTGCCGTAGTCGCGGTTGAGTGCGAGGTAAGCGAGCCGTTTGCCGACGGTTTCCTTATCGCCGGGGTGGATATCCCTCACGTCGCCGACGTCGTTGATGACGGCCATGCCGGCGTCTTTTTCATTGTCGGCGAACACCTGCTGCGCCTCCTGGATTTCTGCGAGCGCGGAGGGGTTGTTCCCATAGTTGTAGGGAGCGAGCTGGACGAAATAAAGTTTGAATGCGGGGTTGCGGAAAACGTCTTTCCACCCGTTCAGGAGGGCCTGCATCTTATAGCGGTAGAGCATGCCTTCGCCGCGGTTGCTTTCGCCCTGATACCAGATGCCGCCGCGCATCGCGTAGGGAACGAAGGCGCGGAGCATTTTGTTGTAGAGCACGGTCGGCTGCTGATGGTCGCGGTAGGGCAGCTGTTCGCTCGGAAATTCCGGCGGAACCGGGGGCGGTTCGCCTTTGGCGAGAGCTTGCTTGTAGCGTTCCAGCCAGGCGGAATATTCGGAGATCACCTTTTCGCTGATCTCCTTGTTCTCTTTGGTGCCGCCGATTTTGGAGTTGACGCGCCGGGCGATGTCCGCAACCTGGGGAACCGAGTTGAAGCCTTCGGGGGGGATCCACGGTTCGATGCGGGTGCCGCTCCAGTAAGCCCCGAGAATCCCGACCGGCACGTCGAGTTGGAGGGCAAGTTCGCGGCCGAAGAAGAAGGCGACCGCGCTGGCGCGTTCCAGGGCGGCGCCGGGTTTGGCGACGTGCCAGACCACCTTTTCGTTATCGGATGGGGTTTCGCTCCAGCGGTTCGGCATTTTAACGAAGCGGAGCGTGGGGATGTCGGTCTTGTCGGCGACTTCCTTGCCGGTCGCGTTCGCGTTGCGATGACAGAACCGTCCGCCGGTCCAGAGCGGCTGCTGCATATTGGATTGGCCGCTGGCGAGCCACACTTCGCCGACAAGAATGTTGTTGACGGCGACGGAATTGGCCGGGCCTGAGACGGTGAGAACGCGGTTCTCTTTGCTCGCTTCCATGGGATCGAGAGTTATGAACCATTTGCCGTCGTTCCCGGCGGTGGTTTCCCTGGTTTGATCCGCGAACTTCACGGTGACTTTTTCGCCCGGATCGGCCTTGCCCCACACGGGAACGGCCATCCGGCGCTGAAGTACCGCGTTGTCGGAAAAGACCGGAGCGACTTCCACTTTCGCCTCCGCCGCGACGGCGCCGAGAAGCAGCGCGGTTGCGGTGAGTATTTTACTCCATCTGCATTTTAACATCTGAATCTTCCTTTGTAAGTCTGACGAGCCAATTTCAAAAGTATTGGCTCATCCTTGTTGATGACTCGTTTTTTCGTGCGTCAAAACCGTTTTGGCGCACCAACTCCGACTTTTTCACAAAAAGCCACGAAAAATCAAATTTTGGGCCGTTTCCCTCCTTTCCTGTCAACGCGGGATGTTCTCGATATTCAGGCTACCTCTAAAAAACCATTTTTCAGAGTGTTTGTCACACCTGTCCTAACAATTTTCAAAATGGCGTAATTTTCTGATTACGCCCCCTCATTTTCATCTATTTCACACCAATTCTCAAAAGTAGCCCCCCTTTGTTGTAAATCAGCTGTCCTAAAAAGCGAACTCTGGTTGAAATAAATCCGGCTCCGGCGGTTTTGTGAATGGTTGATCCAACCATTGCTGTAAATCCCGATAGACGAAAAGATTCCACTTCAGAAATGTCACCAGCGTGGAGAAATGCCACTTGGCCTTCGATAAAAACTTCAGATACTTTGTCAGCAAAATAGCGATAAGCGCTGTCCAAACTTGAATCCGGACAGCGTTTTCGCTGGTGCCGATAAACGTTTTGATCTTGAAGTTCTGCTTGAGCATCTTGAAAAAGCTTTCGATTTGCCAGCGAGCCTTATAGATGTCGCCGATCGTTTGTGCGTCCAGCTCAAAATTGTTGGTTAGCAAGGTCAATGTCCGATGGTTTTCCACATCGCAGACGACCACTTTGCGGAGACGTTCCGGATATTTGTCTTGCGAACCACGCAGAAAAATGACTTCATCGCTCAAAACGGTTCCGGGATATTGCTTGAC